>NZ_JBSXNZ010000086.1:0-214831 GCF_056857895.1 Marinobacter sp. B-21 | reverse complement strand
GTGCTGGAACAGGCCCCGGAACTGGATCCGGCTGCCATCGACGAAGTGATCATGGGTAACGCCAACCAGGCCGGCGAAGACAATCGCAACGTGGCCCGTATGTCGGCGTTGCTGGCCGGTTTGCCCACCTCCGTACCCGGCGCCACCCTCAACCGGCTGTGCGGTTCCGGCATGGACGCCGTAGGCACAGCCTTTCGCGCCATCCGCGCCGGCGAAATGGAGCTGGTACTGGCCGGCGGCGTGGAGTCCATGTCCCGTGCCCCGTACGTGATGGGCAAGGCCAACAGCGCCTTCTCAAGAAGCCAGAAGATCGAGGACACCACCATTGGCTGGCGCTTTGTGAATCCGCTGATGAAAAAGCAGTACGGCATCGATTCCATGCCGGAAACGGCGGAAAATGTGGCTGAGCAATACAAGGTGTCACGGGAAGAGCAGGACCTGTTTGCGTTCCGCTCTCAGGAAAAAACCGCCAAGGCACAACAGGCAGGCATCTTTGCCGAAGAGATCGTTCCGGTCAGCATCCCGCGCCGCAAGCAGGAGCCGCTGACATTCGATACCGACGAGCATCCCCGGGAAAGCACCCTGGAAAAACTCGCCGCGCTACCGACGCCGTTCCGGGACGGCGGCAGCGTAACCGCCGGCAATGCGTCCGGTGTCAACGACGGCGCCGCCGCCATGCTGGTTGCCAGCGAAAACGCGATTAAAGCCCACAGCCTGAAGCCCATGGCCCGCATCCTCGGCATGGCGACAGCCGGTGTGGAGCCGCGCATCATGGGCATTGGCCCGGTCCCCGCCGTTCGCAAGCTGTTGGACAAGCAGGACATTAACATAGCCGACATTGACGTAATCGAGCTGAACGAAGCTTTCGCCGCACAGGGCCTCGCTGTCCTGCGTGAACTGGGGGTTGCGGACGACGATCCACGGGTAAACCCGAATGGCGGCGCTATTGCCCTCGGCCACCCGCTGGGCATGTCCGGTGCCCGGCTGCTGATGACCGCAGCCCACCAGCTAAAGCGCACCGGTGGCCGTTACGCCCTGTGCACCATGTGCGTGGGTGTCGGCCAGGGAATTGCTACACTCATCGAACGGGTCTGAGACGACCTGAGTTAAGGAGAGCACATGGCATTTTTGAAACACCAAGGTCGCACTCTCTGTTACCGCCTGCTGGGTGACAGCAGCAAACCGCTGATGGTTTTAGCGCACCCTCTGGGCATGACCCAGGGAGTGTGGAACGACATGCTGCCAGCGCTCCTTGGCGAATTCCGGGTGCTGACATGGGATCTGCCGGGGCACGGGGCCAGTGCGCCATGGCTTGACGAATCCGACGAAATTACACCGCAAGACCTGGCGGAGGAAGCCATCGCGCTTGCCGCAATTGCAGATGCCGAAAAATTCCACTTTGTCGGCACCTCCATTGGCGGCGCTATTGGCCAGCAACTCATCAGCCGGCATTCTGAAAGGCTGGTTTCCGCCACGCTCACGAACACCGGCGCCGTGATCGGCACACCCGAGGCGTGGAATACCCGCTCCGCCGATGTCCTGGAACTGGGCCTGAGCACCATGGCGGAGAATATCGTGCCACGTTGGTTTGGCGCCGCCGCCTGCGATCAACAGCCGGCCCTGATAGAGGGCTGGCGTGTGATCATGGGGCGCGGTGATGACCGCAGTTATGCCCTACTGTGTGAAATGCTGGGGCGTGTCGATTTCCGCGAGCAACTCCAAGAGCACAGTGTACCGCTCCGATTGGTTGGCGGTTCCGACGACGTTGCCACACCACCGGAAACCCTCAAGGCACTGGCCCAGCTCAGTGGCGTTTCCGATCCGGTGATTCTGGAACAAGTCGGCCACGTACCTTCGGTGGAGTGCCCGGAAACGTTCAGCCAGATGCTACTCGATAACCTGGCCTGAGCGTCAATCCAGAAGCCAGGCGCCGTTTTCTCCGGTCTGGCTTCTACGTCTGCTCTCCAAGCCCGTATTTCAGAATACGGACAAACTTCTGCACTCTTCGGATAGGTTCATCCTGGAAAATGCCTTAGCGTTTCCCCACGATGCGACCCCTTGCCCTCCGAGAACAGAACCATGGACAACACCTCCACATTCGAACAAAAAACCACTGAATCCGGATCTTCCAAAACCCCGGTTTACGGAGCACTGATTCTGGCAATCGCAAGCGCCGCCGCATTGCTCATCATGGCGGACGGACCAGTCCATGCCACGGTTGCGACCATCACTGTCGGCCTGGCCGCACTCTCACTCGCGCTGAGCGTCAGAGTGCAGCCAACCATTGTCACGATCCAGGAGCAAGCGCCGGAGCCGGAACCCGCACTTGAACCAGTCCTGGACCTGCCAAACACTCCGCCAGCACCGGAAACGCCCGATTTAGTGCTGATCAGTCACCTGGATGATCTGCGTAACAATGTAGACGTGATTCTTGAGGAAATGGACGAGGCCGGCAAACTCGCCAAGGCGTCCGGCGCCAAAGTGACCCAAAGCGCCAACTGCATTTCTGGATCCGAGGCCTCCATCCGCGAACTGGCTGAGTTCATGGGCCGCATTGATGACGTCTTCACCCAATTAGGCAAACAGTCCGAGGAAATCGGCAGCATCGTTAGCAACATTCAGGACATCGCCAAACAGACCAACCTGCTGGCGCTGAATGCCTCCATTGAGGCTGCCCGCGCGGGAGAGCACGGTCGCGGCTTTGCGGTGGTTGCCGATGAAGTGCGCCACCTGGCCGTGCGAGCCAACGAATCCAGTGAGGGCATACGCGACATCGCCAACAACCTGAACGCAACCTCCGTGGAGGCGGGTAACAGCATGGATAAAATCCGCGAGTCGTGTGACCAATGCCTGAACCAGTCGGGCGAAGCCCTGCAGGCGATGAAAGATATCCAGGCCGGGGCGGTTGCGCGCATGAAAGTGGTCCAGGGAATAACCGAACGGTTGCAGGTGCAGAGCAAACTCACCCTAAAACTTTATAGCGATCTTGGCGCGAATAGCTGAAACTTTGTTGCCGGCACTCCAATTCTTCGCACTTTTTTAGCGGCCAACCGCCTGAATTTCAACGTTCTGTGGATATCGCTGCAATCACCGGACACCCCTGTGCAGAAAATGGATATTTCTGCCGCCCCTTCACGCCTCTAATGACAGAACCCACAACAACAATCTGAGGTGTTGAAATGAGCAGGATCAAAACGCTTGCCGGTGCTGTACTGGCAACCACCCTTACCGCAGGGCTCTCTACCTCCGCCCTGGCGGCCGCCGGTGATCCGGTGAAAATCGGTGTCATGCTGCCGTTCAGCGGCATTTACGCACAACTTGGCGAAGCGGGCCGCGATGGCCTGAAGCTGGCGCTGAAAGAACATGCCGAAAAGCTGCACGGCTCCAGAGTTGAATACATTGAGCTGGATACTGAAGCCAAGCCATCAAGGGCGCCGGAACTAGCCTCCTCTCTGCTGAACCAGCACAAGGCAGATTTCGTTGTCGGCCCCGTCCACTCCGGAGTTGCCATGGGCATGATCAAGATGCTGCGAAACAAAGACACCATCATGATCATTCCTAACGCCGGCTCTGCCGCGGCGACCGGTCCGCTGTGTTCTCCCAACGTATTCCGCACCTCCTTCTCGTCCTGGCAGCCATCTTATCCCATGGGCAAAGTGGCGCTCGATAAAGGCTACAAGAAGGTATATTCGATCAGTTGGAACTACGGCATGGGCCGCGAGAGCCTGGACGCCTTCGCCGAATCGTTCGAAGCGGGCGGCGGTGAGATTGTCGAGAAGGTACTGCTGCCGTTCCCGTCCACCAACTTCCAGTCCCACGTCAGCGATATTGCCGACGAAAACCCGGACGCCGTATTCACCTTCTTCGCCGGCGGCGGCGCTATCAAGTTCGTGAAGGATTACGATGCCATGGGCCTGCGCGGTAAAATCCCACTTCTCGGTTCCGGCTTTCTCACGGAAGGCACCCTGGCAGCCCAAGGGTCAGCCGCTGAAGGCGTCATGACCGGCCTGCACTACGCAGAACAGCTGGACGTACCGAAGAACCAGGAATTCCGCGAAGCCTTCAACACCGAATACGGCCATTACCCGGACATCTATGCCGTGCAGGGTTACGACGCCGGACAGGCCATTGCCAATACCATCAATCAGCTGAAGGGCGACATTTCGGACAAGCAGGCCGTTATCAGCACGATGGAGAAGCTGACCATAGACAGCCCGCGCGGGGAATTCACCTTCTCCAGGGCTCACAACCCGATCCAGAACATTTACCTGCGGGAAGTAAAAGATGGCGTGAACGTAGTGCAGAGCGTGGCTGCCGAAGCACTGGAAGACCCCGCCCGTGGCTGCAAGCTCTGAGCATGGGCTCCGCCAATTCCCCCGGCGACAGCCGGGGGCTTCCCCAAAGCTGCCTGCCCGCCCCTGAACTGACTTCTCCGTAAAACCGTTGGGTATCACTATGTCTACCGAACTTTTCTTCGTGCAACTTATTAATGGTCTCCAATATGGGTTGCTTCTGTTTCTGATCGCCTCCGGCCTGACCCTGGTGTTCGGCGTCATGGGCATTCTTAACTTGGCACATGGCTCCATGTACATGGTGGGGGCCTATCTGGTTTGGTACTTCGTGACCGTGACCGGCAGCTTTACGGTGTCAGCCATTCTTTCAGCAGTGATCGCGCTTGGTTTGGGCATCCTTATTGAACGGGTGCTGATTCAGCGGCTCTACAACCGTAACCACTTGGATCAGGTGCTGCTGACCATCGGTATGATCTTCGTATTCAACTCCCTGCAAAGTATTCTTTGGGGCAACGACCCCTATGGCGTTGCGGTTCCAGATGCGCTTAGCGGCTCCGTGCCCTTCACTGACAACTCCAGTTACCCGGTGTATCGCATCTTCGCGGCACTGGTCTGCATTGTCATCGCCGCTGCACTGTATTTCGTGGTTAGCAAAACCCGCCTGGGCATGCTGATTCGCGCAGGTGAGTCCAACCGGGAAATGGTGGAAGCCCTCGGCGTAAATATCAAAAGCCTTTATACCATTGTGTTCGCCATCGGCGTCATGCTGGCCGCTGTCTCGGGCATTATTGCCGCTCCCATGCGTTCCATCGTCCCGGGAATGGGGGAGAGTGTGCTAATCACCTCTTTCGTGGTGGTGGTTATCGGCGGTATGGGCTCTATTAAGGGCGCCTTCGTAGGCGCTCTGCTGGTCGGCGTTATCGGTACATTTGCTGCGGTGTTGATGCCCACCATGTCCAACATGATTATCTATATCTTTATGATCCTGGTGCTTCTGGTGAAGCCCCAGGGCCTGTTCGCCAAGTAAGCGGGAGCCGAGCATGATTTTTGAGAAACGCACCGAGCGTATTTTCCTGGCGATCTTCTTTATCATCGCCCTTTTTATCCCCCTGTTCCTGGAAGACAACCCCTTCTTCGTGGGGAAGGCCACCACCATCCTTATTCTGGCAGTGTTCGTGATGTCACTGGATTTCCTGGTTGGGCGCGTTGGCCTGGTCACTCTAGGGCACGCACTTTTCTATGGTCTTGGGGGCTATCTGTTTGCGATCCTCACGCCCGAGTATGAAGCAGTCAACTTCTGGATCTACGCCCTGTATATCCTGGGAATCAGCGCCCTGATTGCGCTGGTTGTTGGCGTTGTGGTTCTGCGCACCTCGGGCATCTACTTCATCATGATCACCCTGGCCATATCACAGATGGTCTACTACTTCTTCTTCGACTCTCTGGAGTTTGGGGGCAACGACGGCCTGTTCATTTTCATGAAACCGGAGACCAGCATCTTTGGCCTAAGTTTTCTGAATCTGGACAACTCATCGCACTTCTATTATCTGTCCCTGCTGGCTGTTCTTATTACCCTGCTGGTCATCAAGATCATCCTGCGCTCCCGCTTTGGCCGTATTGTGGAAGCCAGCCGCCTGAACCCGGAGCGAACCGAGGCCCTCGGTTACAACATTTTCGCGTTCCGCCTGATCAGCTACATCATCGGAAGCACCCTGGCGGCCTATGCCGGCTTACTGTTTGCCCTGCAATACGGCTATGTGAACCCGCAATTCATGACTTGGGAAATGTCTGGTACCGCACTGGTAATGTCCATCCTTGGCGGCATGGGCACCATCTACGGGGCCATTCTCGGCACCATCACCTACGAGGGTCTGCAGTATTTCTTCGAACACATGAGCGACGACTGGATGCTGTTTATGGGCGGCGCCATCATCCTCATGGTCCTGCTGCTGCGCAAAGGCCTGGCCGGTTATCTTGAAAAGCTGCTGGAGAAATAGTCATGGCCAACAATATCATTCTGGAAACTGAATCCCTCAGCAAACACTGGGGTGGCATCAAGGCACTCGACGACATATCACTTCAGTTCTGCGACAGACAACTACACGGAGTGGTAGGGCCGAACGGTGCTGGTAAGAGCACCTTGCTCAACATGCTATGCGGAACCCTTCAACCCACTAGCGGTTGCATCCTGCACAAAGGCCAACAAATCGAGGGTATGAAACCCTGGAAATTCGTTCGACGCGGCATCGGTCGCAGTTTTCAAAAAACCAACATCTATGCCGATGTCACCTGCCTGGAAAACTGTGCTGTAGCAGCCCAACGCCGCTTCACCGGCAGTTTCAATCTGTTTGTTTCACGTCATGCCAACAAGCTGGTGCGGGAAGCTGCTGAAAAAGCACTGCATCAAGTGGGACTTTCTGATCGCATCAGCACCATTGCAGCGGAAATTTCCTATGGCGAACAGCGCCAGCTGGAGTTGGCTATGGTGCTGGCAACTGATCCCTGCATTCTGCTGCTGGACGAACCCATGGCCGGCATGGGACACGAAGAATCCCAGCGCATCATTGAACTGTTGAACGAGCTCAAGAAAACCTACTGCATCGTGCTGGTGGAGCACGATATGGATGCCGTCTTCGAACTGTCGGACCAGCTCACGGTTCTGGATAACGGCACCCACCTGATCACCGGAACAGTGGATGAAGTGCGCAACGAACCGCGGGTAAAAGAGGCCTACCTGGGTAAAGAAGACGAGGAGGAGGAAGCCGCATGAGCACAAGCCTTCTGGAAGTGAAGAACGTCAACACTCTGTATGGCCGAAGCCACATCCTCCACGATCTCTCTTTTTGCCTTGAAAAAGGCCAGTCTATGAGCCTAATGGGCCGAAATGGTATGGGCAAAACGACCACTCTGAAGTCGATCCTGGGCATCGTGCCGCCACGCAGTGGCCATGTGTACTTTGACGGTGAGGACTTCAGCAAGCTGCCGACCTGGAAACGTATGCGCCGGGGCATTGCCTACGTGCCGGAAGGTCGGGGTATGTTCCATAACCTGACAGTAAAAGAACACCTACAAATGGCGGCACGCCCCGGTAGTAACGGGGAAATCGGCTGGGACTATGATAGGGTACTGGAGACCTTTCCTCGACTCCAGGAGCGTCTGTCCAATCTCGGCACAGAGCTTTCCGGTGGCGAACAGCAAATGCTGGCAATCGGCCGTGCACTGGTCACCAATCCCCGCCTGATGATTTTGGATGAGGCCACGGAGGGTTTGGCGCCACTAATTCGCCAGGACATCTGGAGCGTGATTGCCACCATCCGCGAATCCGGCATTTCGACCCTCATCGTGGATAAAAACATCAAAGCTCTAAAGAAGCTGTGTGACCGCCATGTCGTTATTGTCAAAGGACATGTTCACTTTGACGGCAGCTCTGAAGAGCTCGACCAGAACCTGGAAAAGGTCGAAACCGCACTCAGCGTCTAAATGTACAAAAAACGGATAGGGATGTTCATTAACAGGATATTTGACCCGGGCTGAATAAAGGATAGTTCAAGTGCCAAACAACAAGGGGAAGGCGCATGAACTATCGTAACTCACTAGTGGCGCTGATAATTGTTTCCGGCCTCAGCGCCGCTCCCGCGACCCACGCACTCGAACTCGGCGAGTTCAACGACACCAACAATGAAGCTCAGCGCGTAAACTTGATCTACAACATCACGCGGAACCTGGAAGCTGGAATAGAGTGGCGCGCATACAACTTGCGCCTTCGGCCTACTGCTGCCGGAAGGCCAGCAGGTTGAAGTTATGGCCAAGTATAGATTCAGATCCGGACTCTCAGAATTGGTATCCTTGCCAACAAACCGCAAGACAGGCGCCCGCCGTCTCCAGGGCGCCTGTCTTGCGCTAGTACACGGCAGCACCACTCATTTGAAAACGGTAACTTCCATGGCAGAAGAAAGTCCAAAGCGGCAGGGAATTGGTTCGCTGGAAATCGGATTGCATATCCTCAACTACATTTCAGTGGCGCCCAGACCACCTACCCTCAAGGAGCTATCGGGAGCCCTGAACCTTTCACCCAGCCGAGCCCATAAGTACCTAGTCAGTCTGTTGAGAGAGGGATACATCAATCAGGTGAACCACACTCAGTACACCCTGGGCAATTCCAGTCTGACCCTTGGCATTTCCGCTCTCCGGCGTATCAACCCCATTCAATTGAGTTACGAGGCCGTTGACCGGCTCAATGAGGACACCGACAAAACCGTGTCCGTCACCGTCTGGAACGGAAATGGCCCGCTGGTAATCAAGTGGCTAGATTCAAGCCTGCCCATCTCAGTCAACGTTCGGCTGGGAGCCGAACTGTCGCCGCTAAACTCCGCCTCCGGAAGAATCTACCTGGCTCATCTACCAGCGAAGCGACGAAAGGAACTGGTGGACCAGTATTACAAGAACTCGCGGTCATTGCCCAAGCACTGTGGTAAACCTATCACCCGGGAAGAGTTGCAGCCTCACTTGGCAGCCATTAAACAGGATAACTATTGCGCCTTTTTCAGCGATTACCTGCCCGAAATCAATGTGCTGAGCAGGCCCGTGTTTGACATCAACGGAAGTATTGTCACCGTCATCACACTCTTGGGTCTGGAGCGGGACACCGACATAAGCGAAGGCTCACTGTTATTTGAGCAGGTCAGGGAATGCAGTGATCGGGTAACGAGGCAGATCTGCGGTCAACAGAGGGGGGGGGGAAATGGCCGGAATTAACCGGCCATCCGCATGGTCTCAGAGGGCAGCTCACCAAAAGTTTTGCGATAGTCCGACGAAAACCGGCCCAGGTGGCTGAAGCCGTAGTCCAGGGCAATCTCGGTCACGTTTCGGCATTTCCTCTGCAGCAGATCCTCCCGCAACTTCTGAAATTTCAACTGCTTGATGTAACACTTTGGAGTGGTTGCGAATGCCTTGGAAAAGGCATTGTAGATGGACCGCACACTCATGTTGGAGATACTGGAAAGTTCTTCGATATCAATATTGCGATGAACATTCTGTTCAATATAACGGATCATTTTACTTAGTGAGGGCGTACAGAAAGCCCCGTTTTCCTGACATAACCAGTTACTGGGAAACACTTTAAGCAATTTCTTGAGGATGATTTCCCGGTAGGGGCCACAAACCGTACTTATATCCTCGTCTTCAGCGTCATCAAGCTCGGAAAGCACTGCCTCCATGATATTGACCAGTGCCGGACATAGCCGAAGGTCCACGGGGGCCCGATTAAAACGAATGCCATTTTCCGGCAAGCGTCCATGAGCTAGCTCCCGGGCGTTATTCAGTGCAGGTTCCGGAACCTTAATGATCAGCTTTTCGCAATCTTCCGAATACTCCAGGTCAATTTTCTCGTAGGGATTAACCATCACGGCTTGGCCACGGCGAACCTTCATCCGTTCACCCGCCTGATGCCAGATACACTCACCCCTGATAACAACCTGGAAATGGTAAATGGATTCCAACTCGGGACTCATTATTCGAACGCGATTGCCGTAACTAAGTTGTGACAAACCAAACCCGGCAAATTCCCTGAAGCTAAGACTGGACTTCCGTTTCTGCTCTCCCAGCATTTCCAGGCGATGCTGCCCAATGTGCTGATTGACGAACGAAGACACCTCTTCCGGATGTGCCCCCTGAAGGACGGTAGCGCCCACAAGTGGTTGACCAAACATCTCTTGCCTCATTTACTTATTATTAATTCGTTCACTTTAAGTAAATTTGGATGATCATTCAACAACCAATCGAGCGCCGACCCTAACCTATTGATAAGTTTCGGCATTGACCTAGAATTGAAGTGGCATCGGGGCATGTCCCGATACAATAGACGACTGATAGCGTTACATCGACGTAAATTCGACAGGTGTTGATGAGGTGCACAGAAAGTGATGCCAAGAATCCAAGCCTGACCCGTCTAGCAAAACACCGAGCGAACGCCCAGCCTCGGCTTTTCTTTCTCAGCAGAGCGATACCTGAACCAGTACTGGTGGTCCGGGTTTTGAGGTCATATTCCGGAGACCGCAGAAAATAAACCTGTCCCAGTTCTGCAGTGGCTGGCGGAGTTGCAGGTACTTTTTGTCGTACTGAAACCTAACCGTTTCGCCGTCGCGCTCCAGGATACCGGCCATCCGACCATTCATTCGTACTTCCGCTCTCATTTCAGCTCGATCCATAGCTTGAAGTTGAGAACCGAACCTATGCCTTGGAGGGTCCGGATCGTCGGATTACCTTTACCTTTTTCGATGACTCGGTATGTATTGGGGGCTAAGCCGCACAGCTCCCCTACCTCGGTGGGGTTGAGATTAAGCGCATTCCTGCGTTTCTCCAAAAGCTCGGACAGCTCCGAAAGAGGGCGCAGATCTGGCTCATCTGATGCCTCGATTCGCCCCGCCAGCGCCTGCAAGTGCTGGATCTCTTCATTGACTGCTTCCAGTAACCCCTGTTTGGTCTTCATGATTTTAGTCGCCTGTCATTACTTTGCCTAAATGGTTAACAGTTACCACTCTTTGATCACTATACTGCACTTATTCAAGTCTTGGCGCAATAAATTCACGTTTAGCTACATTAAAATGCTTTCCAGGCATTGTAATGCTTTTCAGGCGTGCATAATCGTTCTAACCGCACTTCCCATTCGAAGGGCGCCGGGGTGGTATTCGGAGCTTAATCAGAGGCTCCTTAGTTCTTTAAAAATTCAGCCAGTAGATGGGTGGGAAAGGTTACCCGCCACCCTGGCCAGGTTTGAATACGGCGGCCAGCGGCCGTTGTACTTGTGGTCAAGATAGAAAGTGTCACCGTCATCCACCAGCCTGGTGCGGGTGACGCGGCCCGATGCCATCAGCAGAGGCAATCATGTTGCCGTAGTTGTAAGTGGCGAGAGTGTCAGTGTTTCAGGTATTATTTTCGCAAGCGGGTGATGTCGGTCATTTCCTTAACGCACTGTACCTTAAGCATTTTTATCCGACTTCTTTTGTGTCGTTGTGAGCGATCCGGATTAAAGGGGGTTCAATATGCAACCGCAGGTAGAACACATGCTGGAAAAACTGGAACACCTCTCACCCGGCCGCCTGGCGGAAGTGGAGGATTTTATCGATTTTCTGAGTCAACGGGACCAAGACAAGCACTTGCGCCAGGATTACGCCCAGGCTTCCCAGGACACATTCAACAAAGTCTGGGATAACGATGACAATGCCGTCTACGACAGCCTGTAAGTTTGGCGATGTGGTGTTGGTGGGTTTTCCCTTCACCAACCTGCAAGCCACCAAGAAGCGCCCCGCTGTGGTAATCAGCAATGCCGCTTACCAGCAAGGCCGCCCGGATGTGATCCTGATGGCCATCACCAGCCAGATACGTCAACCACTGGCTTTTGGCGACTATCTTTTAACAGGCCCTACAAGTCAGGGGTGTGTTCCGTGAGGTTCTCAGCCGGGGCGTGGACGATACCGAATCCATTGAACTGGAAATCAAGTTCTTACCAAAGACACCGGCTACGCCATTACCAACGAGGAAGACTTTGGCAAGCAGGATGAGGAGCTGGAACGGGCACCATCAGCCCAGCTTTGTCACTGGATGAGAACCGGTCCGAAAGTTTTAATCAGTTGATTGGTGGCATCAAAAGATTGGCAGGTATCGACCTTTGAATAGCCGACCGCCGAGATACCAATGTGAGCCCCGCGTCGCTACGCTCCGACGGTTGGCAGCCATGCTCCGGTCCGGGTGGCAGGCCTCACGTGGAATGGGGAGGCAACCTTCAGCGGTTTACGCAAAAATTGCCAACTGGCCAACTATCCCGCCAGAGGGGGCAGGGCTCGCTCTCATAGTCAGTTTCCCTGGTCGTCATTTGCATTCTCCAGAGTTGATTCCATTAGTAAGAAAGTTGTTGTTGGTTCGCTGATTTTCGATCACCACCTCTTCTGTTCTGTCCTTGAGACCTACCCCTGAAAGCTTCAGGCGATCGGCTTCACGAATCAGATAAAGGAGGCGTTGGCTGGCATGTTCAAAATCAAGACCGGCAGGCCGGACGTTGGATATACAATTCCGTCGCGCGTCGGACAGGCCCGCCTGGGGCCCAAACGTGAGGTAGATCCCAAGGCTGTCGGGCGAGCTAAGACCTGGACGCTCACCGATAAGCACCACCACAATGCGGGCTTTGAGCAGTTCCCCGACCTCGTCGCCAATGGCCACCCGGCCCTGCTGCACGATGGTCAAAGGCGCCAGCTGCCAGTCCCTGGGCTCGTGAGCCAATGCATTGAGAAAACTGGCAAGAAACGGAGCAACATTGTGCTGAACGGCAGACGAGGACAGCCCATCAACCACAACAATCGCCAGATCGGGCGCCGGCGTGTCCGGATTGAGCCCCGCCGTTAACCGTTCACGATCCGGCTCGGACAGACGCCGGCCCAAATCGGGCCGCTGAAGATAGGTGAAGCGATCCTCGGCCTGGCTATGCAACAACAGCGGTGTGTTTGGGGTGGTCACTGCGTCCCGAGTGTTCAGATCGTCAACCAGGCGGTTTACATCCAGTGGAAAATGCACGGCATCCCGCGCCTGTGCGTGTGCCAGTTGGAAGGTCAGCAGTTCCGAGGTCGGGAGGCTGATTCCGGCCCGCCCCAACCCGATCCGGGCGTCGGTGTAACGGCGCAGCGACCGCCAGACATTCTCAGTCACCAGGTCTTTGTTGCGATCAGTCATTGCCGCTCTCCCGGGCCAGGCCCTTGAGACTGTTCTGAAAGACGGCAGGCAGTGCGACGCTGGGCTCGTACCGGGCGGTGTCCTGGAAAATGTTCATGCGCTCAAGCCAGGCGTCAAACTCCGGCGCCGGCTTCAGATCCAGCACACGTCGCGCATACAGGGCGTCGTGAAACGATGTGGTCTGGTAGTTCAACATGATGTCGTCCGAACCGGGAATGCCCATAATGAACGTGCAACCGGCCACGCCCAGCAGCGTCAACAGATTGTCCATGTCGTTCTGATCGGCTTCTGCGTGGTTGGTGTAACAGATGTCACACCCCATCGGGACGCCCAGTAACTTCCCGCAGAAATGATCTTCCAGACCCGCGCGGATAATTTCCTTGCCGTCAAACAGGTATTCGGGGCCAATGAAACCCACCACCGTGTTCACCAACAGCGGATTGAACCGGCGGGCAACCGCATAGGCACGGGCCTCGCAGGTTTGCTGATCAAGGCCGTGGTGGGCGTTGGCCGAGAGCGAGCTGCCCTGGCCGGTTTCGAAGTACATCACATTCTGGCCGACCGTCCCCCGCTTGAGGGAGAGAGCCGCCTCCCGGGCTTCCTGAAGCGTGGACAGATTGAAACCAAAGCTGCTGTTGGTGGCTTCGGTGCCGCCAATGGACTGGAACACCAGGTCGACCGGCGCGCCCTGTTCAATCGCTTCGAGGGTGTTGGTCACATGAGTCAGCACGCAGGACTGGGTTGGTATGTCGTATTTGCGAATCACCTCGTCCATCAGGTGCATCAGCTTTGTGGCCTGCGCCACATTATCGGTCGCCGGATTGATTCCGATCACGGCATCACCGCTGCCGTACAGAAGACCGTCAAGGATACTCGCGGCAATACCGGCCACGTCATCCGTGGGGTGATTGGGCTGCAGCCGTGTCGACAAATGCCCGGGTAAGCCAATGGTGTTCCGGAAAGCTGTCTGAACCCAGCATTTGCGTGCAACCAGAATGAGGTCCTGATTGCGCATCAGCTTACTCACCGCAGCCACCATTTCCGGGGTCAGGCCGGGCCGCAGGCCGAGCATCACCTCGGGTGTGGCGTGATCACTGAGCAGCCAGTTCCTGAAATCACCGACCGTGAGGTGAGCGACGGTTTGAAAAGCACTGGCATCGTGCTCATCCAGAATCAGGCGTGTCACCTCGTCCTGCTCATAAGGAATCAGTGCTTCTGACAGAAACGTTTTCAAAGGTAGCTCGGCCAGGCACATCTGCGCGATCACACGTTGTTCGGCGGATTCGGCAATCACACCCGCCAGCCGGTCACCGGAGCGGGCCGGTGTCGCCTTCGCCATCAGGTCTGCCAGGCTTCGAAAGTGCCAGGTCCGCTCACCCAGCCGGTATGAGTATTTGTGCTGCATGCCTTCACTCCAACAGATCGCCCCGGCATCACCGATACACAGCCGGAAGGAATGGATATTGCCCACTCTTTCATTCTAACCGTGCGGCCGATGAACGGTTATCGAAATTCGGCAAACCTCAGTCGGGACGAAAGGAGTATGAAACAGTGTCCCGTCTGGCTATTCATTCTGCTGTTAAGCCGAGGCCTCAGAAGTATCGGGCAACCCGAAAATCATTCAGGTGGTGCCCATGATGTTTGCCAACGAACGTGGTGCCGAGATGTAGAATTCGGAGCTGTAGAGGAAATTTCCAGATGATGAGGAAAACCTGACTCGGATGACCCAGTCAGAGATTTGCACTGTTACAGCCAATATCAATAGCCTTAACGTGTATTTCCCGGCCCCATAAGATCCGACAGCTGTTTGCGAAGCGAATCCATATTGTCTTCCCCGCTCTGCTTCAGTTCATCCAGTTTTTTCCGGCCATCGGAGATTTTCTCCTCCACAGAACGCAAGGCATCGGATGCGCTCTGCTGGATGTCCGCACTGGCCTTCTCATTCTGGGCCTCGGCTTCTTTTGCCTTGGCCTTGGCTTTCAGGGAATCCGCTTCCTTCTCCCACGCATCCAACTGTGCTTCGGCTTTTCTGATCAGTTCGTCTTTCAGTGACATAGATCGCCTCATTGACGGAGTTGGTGAGTTTTAAGTGCTTCCATCCTCAGGAAAGAAAAGCAGAAACACAACCCGAAATACCGGTGCATGACAGATTCAGCGACATTTATTTCGGAAAACCATTAACAAATCTCTACGCAGTTCAACGGCCTCGCAGGGGACGATGATTCACTCCGATTGTGCGGATTGATCCGAATTATCTGACTCCGAACTCCCTCTGCGCTAGGCGTAGAGCGACTCGATCAGGTCCATGTATTTTTCGTAGATTTTGCTCCGGCGCACCTTCATGGTCGCAGTCACTTCATCATCATCATGGTCGAGCTCCTTGGCAAGCAGGTGGAAACGCTTGATCTGCGCCACCTGGGGCAGCTGTTCATTGCCCTTGTTCACCTCGGCCTGAATCAGTTCGTTCACCCGCTCCTGCTCGGCCAGGCTGCGGAAGGTGGTGTAGGCAATCCGCTCCTGCTCGGCCCACTTGGCAACCGTGTCGAAATCAATCTGGATCAGGGCGGAGACATACTTCCGGGCCTCGCCAATCACAATGCATTCCTTGATATAAGGGCTGGCTTTGATGGTATTTTCGATCCCGGTCGGGGAAAGGTTCTTACCCCCTGCGGTGATGATAATGTCTTTCAGGCGATCAACAATTTTGAGCTGGCCGTCCCGCCATTCGCCCACATCACCGGTGTGTAGCCAGCCATCTTTCAGGGTTGAGGCGGTGGTCTCGTCGTTCTTGTAGTAGCCCTTGAACATGCTGCCGCCGCGCATAATGATCTCGTTGTGCTCGCCGAGTTTGACCTCTACGCCGGTAATAGCGACACCCACGGTTCCGAGATGCACATCGTCCACGGGCTGGGCGGTGGCAACGCCGGTGCTTTCCGTTTGGCCATAGACTTCCACCAGGGGAATACCAATGGTCCGGAAGAACTCAAGAATACCGGTGGAAATGGGGGCGGCTCCGGTCATTGCGATGGTGCACCGGCGCAGGCCAATGAAATTCTGCAATGCACGAAACACCAGCCAGTAACTGAGGCCGAAGAGGCACTTTTCCCTCAGGCTCCACTGGCCACGGGACTTGGTCGCCATCGGCGAACAAGCCCGGACAGCCCGGTTAAACAGCGCCTGCCGGAACCGGCCGGTTTCCTGGATCTTGATGTAAATGGACGAATGCAGCTTCTCCCATATTCTGGGCACCCCCAGGAAAAAGGTCGGCGCAATTTCTCGCAAATCCTCCTGGATTGTCCGCAGACTCTCGCCAAAGCTGACCGTGCTGCCCACGTAAACCGGTGCAATGTTGGTAACCGCCTGCTCCGCCACATGGCATAGCGGGAGGTAGGAAAGACTGGAGCCGTGCTCGTCTGCCTGCAGCAGCTCAATGAGGCCGGGCGCTGCCGCATGGAGATTGCCCCAGGTAATCATCGCTCCCTTGGGCCGACCGGTAGAGCCGGAGGTGTAGACCATCAGGGCGGTGTCGTCCATCTGCTGGCCATCCAGCAGTTCATCCACCAGCCCGGGGTGCTCTTTTTCAAACTCCCGGCCTCTGGCTTCGATATCCTCGAACGCCGCCGGGGGCTCCGGATAGTAACGAAGGCCCTTCCTATCAATGGCGATGGTGTACTTCAGCGTTGGCAGTTGGGGCCAGGCTTCAAGCACCTTGTCGGTCTGTTCCTGGTCCTCACACACCACAATTTCCGCATCACTGTGCGCGAGAACGTAGGCCACCTCGTTCCACGGGCTGGTGGGATAAACGCCAACGCAGATCCCCCGAACCATGCCGATGCCCATCTGGGCGATCACCCACTCCACCCGGTTTTCCGAGATAATAGCCACATGGCCGCCCTCTTCAAGGCCGAGGGCACGGAGCCCCAGCCCGAAATGCCGGGCACGCTGGTAGTAATCCTGCCAGGAACAGGCCTGCCAGATGCCAAACTCTTTCTGGCGCAGGGCCAGCGCGTCGGGCCGGTCTTTGGCGTGGGCCCGCAGCATTTGAGTCAGGGTAAGATCGGGTATGGAAGGTGTTGTCATGAAAGCCACCGTTTACGGCGTTTGTAGTGCTTGATGTCACGGTAACTGCGGACCTCGCCTTCCCTGCCGCCGACCCCGAGGTAAAACTCCCGGACATCCTCGTTGGCGGTGAGTTTATCCGCCGGGCCATCGATCACGATCTTGCCGTTCTCCATGATGTAACCGTAAGAGGCAATCGCCAGAGAAACGGCGGCATTCTGCTCCACCAGCAGAATGGCGGTGCCCTGCTCCCGGTTGATCCGCGCCACGATGGTGAAAATTTCCTCCACCAGCAACGGCGCCAGGCCCAGTGACGGCTCATCCAGCATGATCAGCTTCGGCTGGGCAATCAGTGCCCGGCCAAGGGCCAGCATCTGCTGCTCACCGCCGGACAGATACCCCGCCAGCTGTTTGCGGCGCTCCTTCAGGCGCGGAAAGTAGTTATAGACCAGCTCGTAGCTGTCGCTCAGGGAGGGCTTGTTGCCACTGAGCGCGTAGGTGGCGGCAACCAGGTTCTCTTCCACCGTCAGATCCTCAAACACGCGGCGGCCTTCCATCACATGGAACAACCCGTTACGCACCAGCTTCTCCGGTGGCGTGCCTTTTACATCCTTGCCCTGGAATCGGACTTCCCCGGCGGTTACCTCACCGTCTTCCAGGGTCAACAGGCCGGAAACGCTTTTCAATGTGGTGGATTTGCCGGCCCCGTTGGAGCCAAGGAGCGCCACAATGGCGCCCTCCGGCACCCGCAGTGACAGGCCCCGAAGGACCTGTACCGACTTGTTGTAAACCACCTCGATGTTATCGATTTCCAGTAAGGCTTCCATACAGCCCCTCAGTCGAGGTGAATCCAGTCCGATACCGGCTCGTAACGGCCTTTCCCGGCATTCACACGCCAGATACGCCCAACCGGGAACGACATATCCTTCACCGTGACCGGAATGCCGATGATACCACCGGTGTCCCAGTCCTCGATGGACGCCAGGGAGGCGGCCATATTGTCAGCCGTCAGCTCCTTGCCAGCATCGAGGGTACGCTTGACCACTTCGGTCCACACCATGGCGTTGAACCAGGCCTGCATATAGCCGGTCGGGCGGTAGCCGGCCTTCGGGTCGCTCTTCTCGGCCTGCGCCCTCAGCGCATCCAGCATCGGCCCGCTTTCCTCACTGTCGTAGTAGTTGTAGGGCATCACGCCCATGTAGCCATCGGCATCCGCACCCATCTTGTCGATGATCAGCTTGTCCGAGGACCAGAAGGTGCCCATGAACTGGGTGTCCAGCCCCATCTGGCGCATCTGAACCATGAACTCATTGATCGGAGACAGCACGTAGCCGTGGAACACCACGAAGTCGGGGCGAACGCGACGCAGCTTCAGGACTTCTGCCGATACGTCCACGCTACCGGGCTTGGTAACAATGTCCTCAACCACTTCAATACCCAACTCGGCGGCCCGGGCCTTGCCGTTTTTGATTGGGTCCTTGCCAAACTCGGTATCGCTGTAAACGAAGGCCACCGTCGGCGTGTCGCCGTCCTTACCCTGGTTTGCAATGTACTCCAGGATGATGCCGAACATCTGGCTGTAGCTGGGGCCAGGGATGAACTGGTAGGGGTATTGCTCGTTATCGGTCAGTGCAGTAGCAAAGGACGCACCGCTCATCAGTGTGGTGCCCTGGCTGTTCAGCTCCGAGGCGATGGTCTTCATAAAGCCGGTGCTGTCACCGTAATAGGTGGCCGGCGAGCTGCTGCCGGAAATCTTCTTGAAAGCGGCCACTGAACGATCCACCTCGTAGGCGGTGTCTTCCATCACATACTTTACCGGATGGCCATTGATGCCGCCCTGGCTGTTAATCCAGGCCGTGTAGTCGGTCAGACCGGCGTGGATATGGATGCCGGCAAAGGCAAACACACCGGACAGTGGTATGGAGCCACCGAACACGATGGGTTCCTTGTCCTGGGCCATGGCCGGGGCGGCTATCGTTATTGCAGCAACCAGACTGCCAAGCCCGGCAAGCCGGCGACCTTTTTTGAGGATGTTTCTGAACATGTTTCTTCTCCTTGCTGCTTCTTGTTGTTGGTGTTGCACGGTTTCTCGGTGAAAAGCCCGTTGAAAGGCTCGTTGAAACACGATTAATTCCGGAACGGCCACAAGCGGAAAAAACGGCGGATGCGATGCCATATTTCCGCGAGGCCATGGGGTTCAAAAATCAGGAAGCCCACGATCAGGGCGCCAAAAATAATCTCCAGCATTGGCGACATGAACACAGGTGCGTTGGGGTAAAAGGGCGTCAGGGCTGCGGTCAGCAGTTTCAGCGCTTCCGGGACCAAAGTCATAAAGGCCGCACCGAGTATGCCTCCGAGCAAATTGCCCATGCCGCCCACGATGACCGCAGCCAGATAGAAAATCGACATCGACAGCGGAAAGCTCTCCGGCGTCACCACCCGGAAGAAATACGCGAAAAGGCCGCCGGCCACTCCGGCATAGAAGGAGCTTAGCGCGAATGACATCAGCTTGTAGCGAAGCAGGTTAATACCAAGAATCTCGGCGGAAATATCCCGATCCCGGATGGCGATAAACGCCCGGCCAATCCGGGTCCGGAACACATTGCGGGCGGCAAACACCATCAGAACCGCCAGCGGCACGATGATGAAGTACATCATGAAATCGCTCTGGAAGGTCCACCCGAACAGGTGAGCCGGTTCCAGGCTCAGGCCGCCCATGCCGCCGGTGACCGATTCCCACTCGGCAAAGATGAAATGCAGGAACACACCGGCGGCCAGGGTGGCGATCGCCAGGTAAAGTCCCTTGACCCGAAGCGAGGGCAGGCCCACCAGAATCCCCGCCGCGGCAGCCATAAGCCCTGCCAGCACCAGGGTTACCGGGAACGGCAGGCCGGTATTGAGGGACAGCCAGGCCACGGTGTAGGCCCCCACGCCCATGAAACCGGCCTGCCCGAGGGAAATCAGGCCGGTAAAACCGGTCAGGATGTTCAGGCCGGTGGTGCTGATCACGGCAATGCCGACAAGGCAACCAAGGTACAGCAGATACGAATCAACCATGAACGGGAACAGCAGCAGAATCAGCAGGAACAGCCCGAACCACAGTTTCTGGGTCTGGCTGGTCCAGATTGCCTCATCGGCCTCGTAACTCTGTTTTGCGTCACCGATGCGCATCTTACACTCGCTCTATTTCGTGGGTGCCAAAAAGGCCATAGGGGCGGATCACCAGAATCACCGCCAGCACCAGAAACGTCGCCGGCATCCGGTACTCACCACCCAGATAGGCGCCGGCCACCGTTTCCAGCCAGCCAATAAACACGCCGGCCACCAGGGCACCCAGAATGCTGTCCAGGCCGCCAACAATCACCACCACCAGCACACTCAGCCCAATGATCCCGAACTGGGGGCTGAGGCCGCCGGTCGCGGCTACCAGCACACCGGCCAGTGACGCGGCAAGAGAACCGAACACCCAGGCCATGTTGAAAACGCGACGCACGTTGATGCCCATGGAATAGGCCGCGGCCTGATCCGAGGCGGTCGCCCTCAACGCGACACCACCCCGGGAGAACCGGAAATAGAGCAGGTAAATAATCAACAGGGTGGCACCGATCAGGAAACCGTAGGCAATTTTAGGCGCGAGATAGAGCGGGCCGATAAACACCGGCTCCCGGGGCAGGAAGCTGGGCAGCAGCTGCGGATTAGCGGTCCAGATGAACTCCACCAGGCCCACCAGGATACTGGCGATACCGATAGTCACCATCACCACCGAGATCGGGGATTCACCCAGCATTGGCCGAATCATGGTTTTTTCAATCACCCCGCCCAGGATGCTGCCGCCGATTACCGCCATCGGCAGCGCGATCCAGGCCGAGAGCTCCATACCACCGGCAAACGCCAGGAACAGGTAGGCTGCAAACATCATAATTTCGCCGATGGCGAAATTAATCACCCGGGTCGCCTTGTAGATGATCACAAAGCCCAGGGCGATCAGGGCATAGAGCCCGCCCATGGCCAGGCCTGCCAGGCTGATTTCGCCGAAGAACAGCCAATCCATCAGGCAGCCTCCCCTTCCGGATTGAGCTTCCTGCGCAGGCTGTCGATGTCACTGTTGCCCAGGTAGGCCCTGATCACCTCGGGGTTTTTCTGAACATCCGCCGGTAAGCCCTCGGTAATGACCTGGCCAAAGTTGAGCACCGCAATGTGGTCGGAAATATCCATGACCATGCCCATGTCGTGCTCCACCATCAGCACGGTGATGCCCCACTCTTCCCGGATATCCAGGATAAAGCGGGCCATGTCCTCTTTTTCTTCCCGGTTCATACCAGCCACCGGCTCATCCAGCATCAGCACTTTCGGCTGCATGGCCAGGGCCCGGGCCAGTTCCACCCGTTTTTGCAATCCATAGGAAAGACTCGCCACCGGCTGACGGCGGATATGGTCGATTTCCAGGAAATCGATAATCCGCTCTTCAACATCCCTGCGGACCGCCATTTCCTCCCGACGGGCGGGGCCGAAATAGGCCAGTGCGCTGAGCAGGCCGCTCTTCATGTGTACGTGGGCGCCAAGCTTGATGTTGTCGAGTACCGTCATACCCCGGAACAGGGCAATATTCTGGAAGGTCCGGGCCAGACCCAGTGAGGCTCTCTGAGGCGGTTTAATACCGCTTGAAAGCACCTGGCCCTCGTAACTGACCGTACCCTGCTGGGGTTTGTAGAACCCGGAAATGCAGTTGAACAGGGACGTCTTACCGGCACCGTTCGGGCCGATAATGGTCGTGATGGTGTTTTCGGGCACACGGAAACTGACATCCTGCAGGGCCTTGACACCACCAAACGACAGAGACAGGTTACTGATATCGAGGATGCTCACGTTACCTCCCGGCACCCCTGGCGCAGGGTGCACAGATACGCGAACACGCTCTGCCGATACCCATCCCACGCCCGAAGATGATTGTAATTTTTTGTTATTTCTTGTCGCCGGGGTTAACCCCGGTCCAGATTTAAAGTAGTCCAATCAGGCAACATTAAGCAAACCGCTCTATCCTGTTACCTGAGAAATAACAGAAATGAATACGCAGGGCTCAGGCCCTCAGACCTGCAAAAAGAGACCGGGTACTTATCGATGACAGACAGTCTGGTAAACACGGCAGTCGACGCCAAAACCGGCGTAGCAACACTGACCTTCAACCGGCCAGAAGCCCTGAACGCGATCAATGTACCCCTGGCAGAAGCCTTTCTCGCCGGTGTCCGGGAGCTGAAAGCGCAGCCAGGCTTACGCTGCGTGGTGCTGACAGGGGCGGGACGCGCCTTTATGGCAGGCGGTGACGTAGCCAGTATGGCCGGCACACCTGAGCAGGCCGGCGATGCAATCGGCGCCATCCTGGATGCCGTCAATCCGGCCATCCTGCTGTTACGCAGCATGGATGCCCCGGTAATCGCAGCGGTGAAGGGCGTAGCCGCCGGAGCGGGGCTCAGCCTGGCATTGATGGCGGATCTGGTTGTAGCCCGGGAGGATGCAAAATTCCTGGTGGCTTACAACGGCATTGGCGCCGTCCCCGACTGTGGCGGCAGTTGGTTCCTGGCGCACAGGATCGGCGCAGGCCGGGCGGCGGAATTGATGCTGCTGGGGCGAACCCTCAGCGCAGCGGAAGCGAAAGCCTGGGGCATGATCACCGAGTTCGCCCCTGAGCAAGAGTATGAAAACCTGCTGGCCGGGATCATCGAAAAAGTCGCCAACGGGCCGACCCGGGCGTTTGGCGCTTTCCGCCAGCTTACCGACCGGGCCAACGGCAACCAGTTGGCGGCGCATCTGGAGGCCGAACGGGCGGCGTTCCTTGACATGACCCGGACTGAGGATTTTGCGGAGGGTGTGTCGGCGTTTATTGCCAAGCGGCGCGCACAATTCCGGGGTTACTGATCAGACCGGATCACGCTGTTTTTGCGTTCAACACTGGAAGGATCGTAACCTGCACACTTCGATTTTTCTTTGGCCCCGAGTCTGAACCAACTGCGAGTCGTCATGAATCCAACCATCGAACTCTTGAAATCCCACCGTTCCATCCGCAAGTTTACCGACCGGAAAATTTCCCGGGAGCTGCTGGAAGAGCTGATTCGTGCCGGCCAGTGCGCCGCCACCTCCAACCATGTGCAAGCGTATTCGGTTATTCATGTGATCAGCCCGGATAACCGCCGGAAAATAGCCGAGTTGGCTGGCGGCCAGAGCTACATCGCCGACTGCTCGGATTTTCTGGTGTTCTGCGCTGATATGAGGCGCTCAACCGATGCGGCAGGCCGGGCCGGGGCTGAGGTTATCCGGGGCATGACCGAACAGTTGCTGGTCGCCACCATAGACGCCAGCCTGATGGCACAGAATGTCGCCATAGCCGCGGAATCTGAGGGGCTCGGCCTGTGTTACATCGGCGGCATACGTAACAATCCTGCGGAAATCAGCGAGACTCTCAGGCTTCCGGAACATGTCTATCCGGTATTCGGCATGTGCCTGGGCTACCCGGATCAGAATCCCGAGGTGAAACCCCGGCTGCCAGTGGAGGCAATTCTCAGGGAAGATGTTTACACCGATGCCAGGGACGAGGAACTGGTAGCAGGGTTCGACCGCACCATGAACGATTACTATCAGGAGCGTACCGGAGGCAACAAGGACACTACATGGTCCGAACAGCTCAAGCCACTGTTCACCTCAAAA
Source organism: Marinobacter sp. B-21 (assembly GCF_056857895.1). Lineage (NCBI taxonomy): Bacteria > Pseudomonadati > Pseudomonadota > Gammaproteobacteria > Pseudomonadales > Marinobacteraceae > Marinobacter > Marinobacter sp. B-21. The sequence goes on along the minus strand of NZ_JBSXNZ010000086.1, from coordinate 191,060 downwards.
TTACGGCCGCACATGCGCGAATTCCTGCGCAAATGCGGCTTTGAAATGAAATAGCCGCTAAGGAGTTGCCCGTGGTCTGGTGACCCGGTCTACCAGGTATACCAGCCCGTGGTAATCAACCCCGCTGTGCCGGCTGAGGCCAATCTCGCAGGTACGGCTGGTGGATATCCCCTCCTCGCAGTCGGCGGTCTGCTCCGGCAGGGTCCGCAGGGCGTGGGCATTGAGCTCCGGCACGTTAAATCCCTTGTCGCCGGCAAAGCCGCAGCAGTGAATGCCCTCGGGCACAACCACCCTGGTGCTGCAACGCCGTGCAATGTCGATCAGCCCCTCGGCCTCACCCAGATGCTGGGTACTGCAGGTTACATGCACTGCCAGCGGCGTCTGTTCCGGCTCAAAATCAAGGCGCTCGAGCAAGTGCTCTCGGATGAACTTCACCGGGTCAAACAACGCCAGTCCCGCCTCGGCAGCCGCCTCCCGGATCTGCAATGTACAGGGGCTGGTGTCGCAGTAGATGGGATCCACCCCGTTTCGGCTCGCCCTCAACAGCGCCGCAAGCAGTTCGTTTTTCTTGGTCGCAGCCTGCTCCGGGTAGCCTTTGGAGGCAAACGGCTGACCACAACACAGGTTGTCGACGGCATCCGGATACACCACCTGATACCCGGCTTTCTCCAACAGCCGTCGGGTAACCGCAATCAACGGTTCCTGTGCCTTGTCACCCCGGGCCGGGCCCATGGTTCGGGACACACAGGCGGCCATATAGACCACCCGGGGGCGGCCATCATCTCCGGCTTTCGGGGCCGATGATACAAACCGCACCGGCTGGGGCATGCTCGGATCCCACTGGGCCACCCGGCCGCCGGAAATCTTGCGAACCCCGGCGCTGATACGGGTCAGCAGCGGTGCGCCCAGGAGCCGCTCCACGCCAGAAGCTCCGGCCAGCACAAACCGGGTCGCCTTCAGGGCAGCCGAAAAATGCCTGGCCAGTTGGTTGGCCACGGCCTGTCCAGAGGCCTTTTCACTGCGCAGCTTACGAACCAGATCTCCGGTATTGATGCCCACCGGGCAACGCTGGGCACAAAGACCTGTTGCGGCGCAGGTATCCAGGCCGTGATACTGCCAGGCCTTTTCCAGTTCCCGGGTATCCTCACCGGCACGCCGGCGTGCCTGGATATCCCGCCAGATCACGATGCGCTGGCGCGGAGACAGGGTGAGCCCTTCGGAGGGACACACCGGCTCACAGAATCCACACTCGATGCATTTATCCACCAGCGGATCCGCCTCTGGCAGCGGCTTGAGGTTTTTCAGGTGAATCTGCGGATCTTCCGAGAGCACAACATCGGGGTTCAGCAGATTCTCGGGATCCAGCAGGCGCTTGATCTGCCACATCAGTTGCCAGGCATCGTGGCCCCATTCCAGCTCCACGAACGGCGCCATATTGCGGCCAGTGCCGTGCTCGGCCTTCAGCGAACCGCCAAATTCCACCGCCACCAGCTGAGCCACGTCTGCCATAAACGCTTCGTAACGGGCCACCTCGGCGGGGTCACCAAAACCCTGCGAGAAGACAAAGTGCAGGTTGCCCTCAAGTGCGTGGCCGAAAATGATGGCATCGTTATAGCCGTGCTTCACGAACAGCTGCTGAAGCCGGGTGACACCTTCGGCAAGCTGATCGATGGGAAACGCCACGTCTTCGATAATAACCGTGGTGCCGTTAGGCCGAACCGCGCCCACCGCCGGGAAGGTGCCCTTGCGAATGGCCCAGAGCTGGCCGGAAACCCCGGCATCCCGGGTGAAATCAACCTGCTGCTCCAGAGGGAAGCCCGCCAGTGCCTCACGAATGCGGGCCAGTTGCTCGTCCAGCACACCGGGACCGGGAGCCCGGCTTTCCACAAGCAATGCACAGGCGCCCTCGGAGAGACCATGTATCCAGTTGGGCAGGCCCGGCTTGTCCTGCACCGACCGGAGGCTGCGGCGGTCCAGCAGCTCCACCGCTGCCACCGGCTGGGATCTCAGAACCGACGCCGCACGGCAGCAGCTCTGGGCATCCCGGAACACCAGCAAAGCGGTGGCCTTGTCCGGGTACTCCGGTACGGTGTTGTAGGTGACTGCGCTGACGAAACCGAGCGTGCCCTCGGAACCCACCATCAGGTGCGTCAGGATATCGACGGGGTCGGTAAAATCCACCAGCGCGTTCAGGGAAAGCCCGGTGGTGTTTTTCAGACGGTACTTGTGGCGAATGCGGTCTGCCAGCTCCGGATTCTCCCGGGTGTTGATAGCCAGCTTGTTCAGGGCAGCCAGCAATTCACCGTGGCTGTCGCGGAAGGCCGCGACACTCGCCGCATCTTCCGTATCCAGCACGGCCCCATCCGCCAGCACCAGGCGCATGCCGGCCAGGGTGTGGTAGCTGTTCTGGGCGGTGCCGCAGCACATGCCACTGGCGTTATTGGCAACAATGCCGCCAATCTTGCAGGCGTTGATGGAGGCCGGGTCCGGGCCGATCTTATAGCCCCTGGGCGCCAGCCAGGCGTTGGCCTGGGCACCGATGACCCCGGGTTGCAGACGAATCTGACGGCCGTCATCGCGGATGTCGTGGCCGCTCCACTGGTCACCCAGCACGATCAGGATGGAATCGCTGATCGCCTGGCCAGAGAGGCTGGTACCGGCGGCCCGGAAGGTCACTGGTACGTGATGTTTGCGGGCCAGGGCCAGAAGATCGATCACTTCTCCCTCGTCCTGAACGCGTACCACAACCTTGGGAATCAGCCGGTAAAAACTGGCGTCGGTTCCAAAGGCGAGGGTGGAAACCGGATCATCAAAAACCCGGTTGTCCGGAATCCGCTGGCGGATCTCCGCCAGCACCGCTGAAGAAAAGCTCATACATCCTCCAGAATCAGCACGATGAGCTCACGGGGGCCGTGGGCGCCATAAGCCAGAACCTGTTCGATATCGGCGGTCTTGGACGGGCCGGACACCAGCAAGACATTGGTGGGCAGCCCCGCCGCCCAGTCCTGAGCCACCATCATGTCATACAGATTGTCATGAATCTCACTGGCCTTCAGCAGGGCAATGTGCACCGGCGGCACCAGGCTCATCAGCCGGGGTTCCTGGCGATCCGGCCACAGCACCAGTGTGCCCGTTGCGGCGATGGCGCCGAGGGTGCCGGTCAGGCTGGCATCCACGTTCCAGAACAGCTCTTCTTTCCAGGCTTCCACCGGCTGATCGTAGGCCAGCAGGCGGACCGGCTGCCCGGTAGCGTCAAAATGCGTCTGCAGCGCCCGACCATGCTCTTTGCCGGGTGCGCACAACAGGTTGGTGAGGTTCCGCCTGGCCAACAGCCCGGCCACGAGCTCCGGCCAGTTGTCAGAGCTGCACGGGTGTACTTCAGTGTGAACCGCTTCCATCAGGCTGCGCAACCGGGCGATTCGGTCTTGCGGCGCATAACGCCAGGGTTCAGTCACCAGGCGCTCATCAAACTCGTCCGGGCGGGGTGTGGTACCGGCCAGGCTGTTTCTCAATTTACCAAGGATGTTCGCGCGGGCGCTCATGATGGCCGGCCTCCGTTGTGATCGAGATGCTGCGCCGCCAGGTCGTGCAGGGACCGGCGGGCGGGCACCGGCGCACTGTGATTTTCGGTCCAGGGGCCGGCCTTTTTCGGCGCCAGCGCCCGGAAGCGGGTAGCGGCCCAGAGGAAGCTCCGATACAGCGCCGGCCGGGTATTGAGCATCTGCCAGCCGCGCCAGAGCCACCGTTCCGTTCGGGAGAATTTGGCGCCGCCACCCTTCACCTGCTGCGGCTGCCCAGGGTTCTTCACATTTTCCTGGCGCAGACGCTGCAGAAGCTCTGGGATCGGAATCTTGACCGGGCATACATCACCGCAGGCCCCACACAGGGACGAAGCGCTGGGATGGTCGGGCACTTTATCCAGGCCCGCCATGTGCGGCGTGATGATCTTGCCGATGGGCCCGGGATAGACCTCGCCATAGGTGTGGCCACCGACTCGCGTGTATACCGGGCAATGGTTCATGCAGGCGCCACAGCGGATACAGTTGAGGGTCTGGCGCATCTGGGCATCGGCAAAGGCACCGCTGCGGCCGTTATCCAGCAGCACCAGGTGCACCTCTTCGGGCCCGTCCAGTTCGTCCGGCTTGCGGGGGCCGGAAATCAGGTTCACGTAGGTGGTGATGGGTTGGCCGAGGGCCGAGCGGGTCAGCAGCGACACCAGGGGCACCACGTCCCGGAGGTTGGCGACCACCTTTTCGATACCGGTTACTGCGATGTGAACCGGCGGCACCGTGGTGCTCATGCGTCCGTTGCCTTCGTTCTCCACCAGCAACAGGGTGCCGGTTTCGGCGATGGCAAAGTTCACGCCGGATACCCCCACATCCGCTTCCATGAATTTCTGGCGCAGGGTCCGGCGACCGACCTGGATCAGCTGATTGACGTCTTCGGTTTCCGGCTCGCCCAGCTTGTCATGGAACAGCGTTGATACCTGCCGGGCGTTCTTATGGATCGCCGGCATGATGATGTGGGAGGGCTTCTCGCCATCGAGCTGGACAATGTACTCCCCCATGTCGGATTCCAGGCATTCGATGCCCCGCTCCGCCAGGTAGTCGTTCATCTCCATCTCTTCGCTGACCATGGACTTGCCTTTCACCACCTGGCGGCCGTTGCGGGCTTCGATGATGCCATGCACCAGGGTATTGGCTTCCTCGAGGGTCTCCGCCCAGTGTACCTTGACGCCGTTCTCGGTCAGTTTCTGCTCGAGCCGCTCCAGCAGGTCCGGTAAACGGGACAGCGCACCGGCCTTGATGCGGTTGCCAAGCTCCCGCAGGCCTTCCCGTTCGTCGGCATCCGGAAACGCGCTGGCCCGCTTGTGCATCAGCGAATCCATCGCGGTGCGGAAATTGCTGCGCAGCTGCCCGTCCGCAAGTGCTTCCTCGGCACGGCCCCGGAAGCTGGAAGACAGTTCGGTCACCGGAATGCGCTGGCTCATGCGACCTCCCCTTCGCTGGCACCATTGACCCGTTCCCAGAGGAAACTGGCCAGGTGCCGGCCCCGGAAGGCTTCCTGCTGCTTCTCCAGGGAGCCGTTGATGTTCATCAGGCAGCCGCCATCAGCGGTAACCATTTCAACCGCGCCGGAATCCACCAGCGAGCGGGTCTTGTCTTTCACCATGGCACCGGAGACTTCCGGCATTCGCACCGAGAAGGTGCCGCCAAATCCGCAGCATTCGCTCTCGTGGTCGTGATCGACCCGCTCCACCCTGTCCAGCTGTGTCAGGAGCTCACGGGCGTGCAGGTGGGTGTTCATCTCCCGGCGGGCCGAGCAGGAGGTATGCAGGGCAATCTTTTTCGGCGCTCCGTTATCCACCAACTCCACCTTGCAGACCTTCAACAGGAATTCCGTCAGCTCAAAGGTCCGCTCGGCCAGGGCTTCCACCCGCCGGAGGGTGTCGGGCTCATCGGCAAAAAGCGCCCGGTAATGGTGCCGGAACATGCCCGCGCAGGAACCCGAGGGCACTACCACGGGCAGGCCGGCCCGATCCAGGACATCCAACTGGGCAAGGGCCACGGCTTTGGCTTCATCCCGATACCCGGAGGTCCAGGCGGGCTGGCCGCAGCAGCTCTGCTCCTGCGGAAAATCCACCCGGATGCCTTCCCGCTCCAGCAGGCGAATAGCGTCCAGCCCCGCCTCCGGAAAGAACAGATCGGCCACGCAGGTGCCAAACAGCGTGACCGCCTCCGGTTTTTCCGGGTAATGGCGTTCCGGTTCTCGCGCTGGTGCAACCCGGGTGGCGTTGGGGGCTGCATCGTAAAACAGTTCATTCATTGGCTGGCGCCTCAATACCGTCTCGAATCGACCGCGCTCACAAATTGGTAATACCAATTTACACGTCTCATTATCTTAAAGTATTCGAGACTTCACCCCGATGTCAAAGCTTTCCTGCTCGACATCAGTCTAATCAATCCTTTTATAGGCCATGACTTGGTCTTTATCCGGGTTTGTGATATTGGTATTACCAATATGCTCAATTCTTGAAACGAGACAGCTCTAAATGGACATCGGACACATCGCACCCCGCAGACTCGCAGACACCATCGTTGAGCAACTGGAAACCATGATCCTGGAAGGCACCCTGCAGCCGGGTGAGCGGCTGCCTCCGGAACGGGTCCTGGCAGAGCAGTTCGGGGTGTCGCGCCCCTCCCTGCGGGAGGCAATCCAGAGAATGACAGCAAAGGGCCTGCTGCTGAGCCGCCAGGGCGGTGGCAATTTCGTAACCGAGGCCCTGGGCGGCAGCTTCAGCGACCCGTTGATTCCCCTGCTTGAGAACCGGCCCGAAGCACAACGCGACCTGCTCGAGTTCCGGCACACGCTTGAGGCCGATTGCGCCTACTATGCAGCACTCCGGGCCACCGAGGTGGACAGGAACCATCTGAGGAGCGCTTATGAGGCGCTGCAGGCCTGCTATGGAAAAGATACCGACCGGGACCTTGAGGCCGAGGGAGCGGCCGATGCCCAGTTTCACCTGGCCATTGCCGAAGCCAGCCACAATGTGATTCTGCTGCACACCATCCGCAACCTGTTCAACATGCTCAAAAGCAACGTGGTGACCAACATCGGTGGCATGTATCAGCGAGAAGCGGAAACCCGGCAGGGCCTTGTGGAGCAGCACCGGATGCTGTTCGAGGCGATCATGGACGGACGGGCCGAGGATGCCCGGGAACTGGCCGGCACCCACATCCAGTATGTGCAGAAAGTGCTTTCGGAAAGAACCGAGAATCATCGGCGGCTGGAGCGCTCCCTGCGCCGGGAAAAGCTCTCGCGCACCTGAATTCAGAGCAGGCGGCGGATCTCTTTCCACAGCCTGCGATAGGCGTCTGCCGCCACCGAACCGGGCGCCAGCAACTCCACCGGTGTGCCTTCCTCGCCCATTTTCTCAACCACACTGGCGTTCGGGATGATGGTTTTCAGGCCCTTGGGCAGAATTTCATCCTGGGCGTCAATCAGCTCCCGATGCAGGCCCTTGCGCCGATCCGCCATGGAATAGAACGGGTGCAGTTTGGAGGGCTTCAGTTTCTTGTCCTTCGAGAACTCCTGCAACTGCTTCCAGCTGTTGAGGGAAAGCCAGGTAGGAATTACCGGCACAAACACTTCGTCGGCAGCTTTGAGCACCTGCTCGGAAAGCCTCGACAGTGAAGGCGGGCAGTCGAGAATCACCAGGCTGGTCTCCTCCGAGAGCGGCGCCAGCCACTGCTTGATCAGGTTGCTGCCGTCTTCCTGACCCAGCTTCACATCGAGGTTACGGAAACTGGTATGGGATGGAATGAAATCCAGATTGGCGTATTCGCTTTCGTGGATAAACTCGGCGATGGGGGTTTTGCCCTTCAGCAGGTGTGAAAGTTTGTGCCCCTTCACCTCGTCAGCACCCGCCAGATACCAGCTGGACGCCCCCTGGGGATCCAGATCCCAGAGCAGGGTGGCGTAGCCGGCCTGGCTGGCCAGATAGGCGATGTTCACCGCAGCTGCAGTTTTACCCACACCGCCCTTGAGACTGTAAAACGCAATGGTCCTCATCCTGCCATGTCCTTATTGTTTCAGGCATAAAAAACCGGGGAAGTCCCCTGCCCTCACTCCGCTCACTGGCTCACTTTTTCCCAGACCGTCAGCTCGGAGAAGCTGTGCTGGAATTTGTTCCGGGTTTCCCGGATAACGAACGGCAGGCTGCGGGGCTCAACCAGCAGCCGGAAATGGGGCGCCAGCATCTCGGCCAGACCATCGAACGTGAAGAAGTCCTCACCGTTCTTTTTGAACCCGCCAACCCACTGAGCCCTCGGAGTGTATTCCTCCAGCCAGGTGTAGGGTGAGGCAATCACCAGCAGGCCGAGTTCGTTGATCCGCTCGTGGATGGTGGTCAGAAAAAGCGACGGCTGATACAGGCGGTCAATCAGGTTGCCCGCCAGCACCAGATCGTAACCGGTAAACCGTGGCTCCAGATTGCAGGCGTCGCCCTGGTGGAATGCCACCCGGCCGGCTGCCTCTTCCAGCCCCAGGGAGGCCAGAGTCCGCTCCTGATGACTCACCAGTTCGCCCTCTTCCGGACGGGCATAGCGCACCACTTTTTCCCGGGCCAGCTCCTGACACTTGCCCACGAAGGCGCTGGAGAAATCGATGCCGTCCACGTGCTGAAAATAACGGGCCAGCTCAAAGCCGGTTCTGCCACAGGCACAGCCGATATCCAGTGCGCGTTTCAGCGGCCGGCCGTCCATCGCATCCATGGCCGCATCGGCCAGAGCCTTGGGAAAATTGGCCTCGCCATGCCACCGTTCGCCGAAATGAAATTCCAGGTACTGGGCGAGGGTGGTATCGTTTTCATAGAACGCGCTTTGCTGCACGGAGGTTCTCCTTCGGCTTGCTATCCACTCAATCCCGCCAGTTCAACAATAACAGGATCGGATGATGAATGAACAATCCGTACTCACGAACCATCACAATGGCGCTTTTACCATCACCCTCAATCGACCGGAAAAACGCAATGCGGTGGACGGCCCCACCGCCGAAGCGCTGCGCCGGGCGTTCACCGAATTCGAGGAAAACGACGCCTTGAACGTCGCCGTACTCGCCGGTGCCGGGGGCAACTTTTGCTCCGGGGCGGATCTCGAGGCGATGGGCGACGAGAACAGACGTAACAAAATCGACCCCCACGGTACCGGCCACGGACCGATGGGCCCGACCCGGATGCATTTGTCCAAGCCGGTGATTGCCGCTGTCTCCGGCTATGCCGTCGCCGGCGGCCTGGAGCTGGCCCTGATGTGCGACATGCGGATCGTCGAGGCATCCGCTGTCTTTGGTGTGTTCTGCCGCCGCTGGGGCGTTCCCCTGATTGATGGCGGAACCATCCGGCTACCCCGGATCGTGGGCCATGGCAGGGCCATGGACATGATTCTGACCGGCCGCCCCGTCAATTCGGAGGAAGCTCTGAGCATAGGCCTGGCCAACCAGGTGGTCCCGGACGGCTCAGCCCTGGCAACGGCGCAGGAACTGGCAAAAACCATTGCCGGCTTTCCCCAGCGATGCCTCCGTGCCGACCGGGCGTCCGCCATGCACCAGTGGGACCTGGCAATCCGGGAGGCGCTGATCGCGGAAGGTGCATCGGGCTATCCAGTGGTGTTTGAAGAAGCCATTGCCGGCGCCCGGAAATTCAAAGAGGGTGCTGGCCGCCACGGCCAGTTCTGAGCATGCCGGCAAGCCAGTCGGTCGCCCCGGATTGCATGGATGGTCTTTGGAATGCCGGCGAGAAAGCCAGCGTCAAAGACTTCCTGAGGCTGCAGTTGCTGGGCGGCTCCTGAGCACCCGGAGCACCGATTCCATCGCGTCAATCAGCACTGGAGCCGTATTAACCATGACCGACATCACAACTCACGTCTTCCTCTCCCACGGCCTGGAAAGCGGGCCAGGCAGCACCAAGATCCAGGCCATGAAAGCCGAGGCCGAAACCTTCCGAAACGTTCAGGCCCATGCCATCGACCACCGCGGCACGAAAGACCCGGCTCTCCGGCTGGCGCAAATGCGCGAAGCCATGGCTGGGTGCGGCGCAAATCCGGACAACTCCATTCTGGCCGGCTCCAGCATGGGCGGCTGGGTATGTGCGCAGACCAGTTCGGAAACTCCGGTCCTGGGCTGCTTCCTTCTCGCACCGGCGCTGGCCATGGCGAAGTACCCCCAGTCCAGCCCGACGATCCGGGCCCGCCATAGCCAGGTCATTCATGGCTGGGACGACAACGTCGTGCCGGTTGCGCACGTGCTTGATCTGGCCCGGAAGCAAGGGATGCCCATTCTGGTTCTGCCCGATGGCCACCGGCTGGAAAACAGCATCGGGCGTGTGCTCAGTGAGTTCCGCCAGTTCCTCGAAACCTGCCTTTCAGATACAAATAAACCGTGATTTCATAAACTTGCGAAACCGCTAAATCCTGTGCCCCTGAAATTATTGTTTTGGCCGTTTTCTTGCGAAAACCACGTTGTTTTGCCAGTCTTCATTAATGTAACAATACATTTCAGCAAAAAAAGAACGGAGAAAACCCGATGAGCAGCATGAGCACGTTCAAGAAACTGGCCGGAATTTCAGCGTTCGCATTCGCGGCCATGACCGCGGCAAACTCTGTGAATGCCGCCAACTGGCGGTATGCCCATGAAGAGTATGAAGGCGACGTGCAGGATGTATTCGCTTACAAGTTCAAGGAATACATTGAGGACAATTCCGATCACACCCTGCAGATTTACCGTTTCGGTGAACTGGGCGAGTCCGACGACATCATGGAGCAGACCCAGGCGGGCATCCTGAACTTCGTAAACCAGTCCCCCGGTTTCACCGGGTCCCTCATTCCCGAGGCCCAGATCTTCTTCATCCCCTACCTGATGCCGACCGACATGGACACGGTCATCAAGTTCTTCCGGGAAAGCGAAGCCATCAACGAAGACTTCCCGAAACTTTACGCGGACAAAGGTCTCGAGCTCCTGAAGATGTACCCGGAAGGGGAAATGGTTGTGACCGTCGATGAGCCGGTCACCAAGCCTGCTGACTTCAACAACAAGAAGATCCGGGTTATGACCAACCCGCTTCTGTCCGAGACCTATTCCGCCTTCGGTGCAACCCCGACCCCGCTGCCCTGGGGTGAAGTCTATGGTGCCCTACAGACCAACATGATCCAGGGCCAGGAAAATCCGATCTTCTGGATCGAGTCCGGCGGCCTGTATGAAGTGTCCCCGAATCTGGTCTTCACGAGCCACGGCTGGTTCACCACCGCCATGATGGCCAACCAGGATTTCTACAACCGCTTGTCTGATGCGGACAAGAAACTGGTTCGGGACGCGGCGGATTACGCTTTTGAAAAAATTATCGTGCACATCGACGGCCTCGCGGACGAAGCCCTGGCCAAGATCAGGAAGGCCAGCGATAATGTCACGGTCACCCGCCTGAACGACGAACAGATTGAAGCCTTCAAGGCCCGTGCGCCGCAGGTTGAAAAGAAGTTCATTGAGATGACCGGTGAGAGCGGTAAAGAACTGCTGAACCAGTTCAAGGAAGACCTTAAAGAAGTTCAGAACGACTGAACCTGCAACGAACCATTCCCGCCGGCCCTCGCCAGCGGGAAGCGGATTAAACCCCGCCCCGCCGGGGAGGTCCTACCGGCCGGGAGCGACATGCTCTGGAGCAGACCCCATGTCCGAGAATTCCCCGGATCTTGAAGACGACACCGGCACCTACGAGTCCGGCCTGCCCGGGTTTCTGGGCACTATTGATGTTTTCATCAGCAAGCTGGAAGCCGTCATGCTCGCGGCAGGGGTGCTCTTGATGGCGCTGAACACCTGCGCCAACGTGATATCACGGTTCCTCCTGCAGCAAAGCATGTTCTTCACCGGTGAAGTCAACCGCATACTGATCATTCTGATTACCTTTGCCGGAATCGGTTATGCCGCCCGGCACGGTCGACACATCCGCATGTCGGCCATATTCGACGCGCTTCCGGTGATGGGGCGCAAGGTGCTGATGATCATCATTGCCCTGTTCACCTCCGCGGTAATGTTCTTTCTGGCTTACTACTCCTATGAATACATCGTGACACTCGCAGGGCGTGGCCGGATCTTACCAGCACTGGGTTTCGAGGTGTGGATAATTTACGTGTGGGCACCCATCGGGTTCACCATCACCGGTATCCAGTATCTGTTAACGGCCATCAAGAATTTCCGCAGCCCGGATGTTTTCCTGTCGACCAGTGTAAGAGATGGCTACGCAGACACCGAGTCGGAAGTGTGAATCCCCAATCCGCCAGTAACCCGTAAGGAAGGACTCGCTCATGGCGACCACTCTGATGCTTATCATGCTCGTGCTGCTGCTCCTCGGCTTCCCGATGATGATCCCCCTGCTCGTCGCCGCGATCATCGGTTTCATAATGAGTTTCGGCGGCCTCAGCCAGATGGAAACCCTGATCCAGCAGATGATGGGTGGTATCCGGCCCGCTTCGCTCATTGCGGTTCCCATGTTTATTCTCGCTGCGGATATCATGACCCGGGGCCAGTCGGCAGACCGTCTGATTCACATGGTCATGTCCTTTATCGGCCACATCAAGGGCGGTCTGGCCATCAGCACCGCGGCCTCGTGCACCTTGTTTGGCGCGGTGTCCGGCTCAACCCAGGCCACCGTGGTCGCTGTCGGCTCCCCACTGCGTCCCAAGCTGTTGAAAGCGGGCTACTCCGACTCCTTCACACTGGCACTGATTATCAACTCCAGTGACATTGCCTTCCTGATCCCGCCGAGCATCGGCATGATTATCTATGGTGTGGTCGCGGAAACGTCCATCGCCGAGCTGTTCATCGCGGGTATCGGCCCGGGCCTGCTTATTCTCGCCATGTTTTCCATCTACTGCCTGATTTATGCCCATGCGAACAAGCTGCCGACGGAAGACAAGGCCGGCTGGAAAGAGCGGGCAGTGGCCACACGGGACGCGCTCTGGCCACTGGGTTTTCCGGTCATTATCGTTGGTGGTATCTACGGTGGCATCTTCAGCCCCACTGAGGCGGCTGCTGTATGTGTGCTCTATGCGCTGATTCTGGAATTCATCATCTTCCGCTCACTGAAGAGCGCAGATATCTGGAAGATTGCCAAATCCACCGGCCTGATTACGGCGGTGGTCTTTATTCTGGTAGCCGCAGGCACCGCTTTCTCCTGGATCATCTCGTTCGCCCAGATCCCGCAAGCCATCCTTGAAGCCGTCGGCGTCAATAACGCCGGACCGGTTGGTGTGCTGATCGCCATCAGCATCTCGTTCTTTATTGCCTGTATGTTTGTTGACCCGATTGTGGTAATCCTGGTATTGACCCCCATCTTCGCGCCGGCCATCCAGTCCACCGGCCTGGACCCTGTGCTTGTTGGGGTACTAATTACCCTGCAAGTGGCCATTGGCTCGGCCACGCCGCCGTTCGGTGTTGACATCTTCACCGCCATCGCGATTTTCAAACGTCCCTACTGGGAGGTGATCCGGGGTACGCCACCGTTCATTGTCATACTCTTCGCGGCCGCTGCGCTGATCATCACCTTTCCGCAAATCGCTCTGTTCCTTCGTGACCTGGCTTATCGCTAGGCCGGGCTACAGGAAACCCACAGGGAGACACACTCATGTTCAAACGGATTCTGGTAGCGGTGGACGGGTCGAAAACGTCTTTGAAAGCGCTCAACAAGGCCATAGATCTTCAGAAGCTCATTCCCGAGGCCGAAATCTACATCCTCTGCGTGTACAAGCACCACAGCCTGTTCGAGGCCTCGCTCTCACGTGGGCGGCCTGCGGGCATGGACATTCCGGACAAGGCGCTGTCAGACTTCGCCAAGGATGTGGTCAATGACGCCAAGGAATTGGCCAGGGAGCAGGGTGCCACCAAAGTTCGTGGGTTTGTGAAGGCGGGTCGCCCTTCAAAGGTGATCACCCGATTCGCCCACGATAAGGAAGCCGACCTGATTGTCGTGGGCGCCCAGGGTACCAACAGTGACAAGGATGGTATGTTCCTGGGCAGTGTGTCGCACCGTGTTGCATCCCATGCCAAGTGCCCGGTTCTGATCGTCTGAGAGATCAAACAGGGGCATCAGGAAGGCGAACCGGCGTTTCCTGGCGGGCAGCCCTGATTATGGAGCACTGCCCGGAAAATCCGGAGGCCGGTATCAGGGCATCCGGCCGGTGCGCTCAAGACGCCTTGTGACCATGCGATGATAGAGCCGGCGCAGTAGCGGTCGAACCAACGGCAGACTGATCAGCCAGGCCAGGGGTTTGAGTATTGGCGCCCGGGACATTAACAGAACATAGGCGTCCAGCTCACTGTGGATACCACCGTACTGGTCCTCCACATGCAGTTCCTGAAGCGCCGTTTTCGGATCGATCCCTTTGGCCTTCAGTTCCTCATCCCGCCCGGTAATGTCGACCCATTCCACCTGATCCGCGGCACGGCCCGCCAGGCGTTCATACCGGCGCCGGTCTCGCCGGCAACCGGGGCAGGCGCCGTCATAGAAAACGCGGATGATGTTGCCTGATTCTGTCACGGGGGGCATCACAACCCATTCCGGGTCCTCGAACTCACCAATGGGCCTGATCTCCACAAACGGCGCTGCGCTGCGAATGATGGCTGCCACGTCCGGATCATGTTGCTTCTCCATGACGTCCCGCTGTTTTTTGCTTTCCCAGGATGCAATCGCAATCAGGGTATTGGGGGCGCCGATCTTGCGGTGCAGCTCAGTGCCCCGGGCACCCGGTGCCTGCTGGATGATTTTACTGGCCCGGACCCAGGCGTCCGCGTATTCCTCAGCGGTGTGACCTTCCCGGACATGCACTTCGAAAATGAACTTCATAGGACCTCCCGGCTTCGTGGCTTTTCCTGACTCAGGAGATTCTCCACCGAAAACCAAGGCCGGGAGGCCCCCAGCAGCCTGTCAGACTCAGTCTTCAGCGACGCTGTTCAGGTATGCCTTGTCTGAAATATTGGTCCACTGGCGCACCTGCTTGAGATAGCCGCGCTGTGACTCAATGATTTCCCTGGCCAGCTCATCCTTCTCGGCGGCCTCCGCCAGCAGCCGGTTCGTTGTACGGCGCAGGGCCTCGATGACTTCCGGTGGGAACACCTTGTGGGTGACATCAGGGTAGTTTTCCTTCATGCGATCCCAGGCCACACCGCTTTCATGGGTGCTCTGGATATACATGTCGTAAGCTGCAGTGCGCATGGCGACTCTCAGGATCTCCTGAAGATCTTTCGGCAGCTTGTTCCAGGTTTTCTGGTTAATCAGGAACTGAACTTCCGCACCCGGCTCCTGCCAGCCGGAGTAGTAGTACTTGGCGATCTGGTGGAAGCCCATCTGGAAATCCAGAGCCGGGCCAACCCACTCCACCGCATCAATGGTGCCGCGCTCCAGGGCGCTGTAGAGCTCGCCCGGGGGAATATTGGTCACCGCAACGCCGAGCTCAGACATCACCTCGCCGGCAAAGCCCGGAGTGCGCATCTTGATACCCTTCAGGTCCTCCAGGGAGTTGATCTCCTTGCGGAACCAGCCCCCCATCTGGTTACCGGTGTTGCCGCCCGGGAACGACAACAGTCCATAGGGTTCATAGACTTTCTGCATGAGTTCCATGCCGCCACCATAATAGAACCAAGCGTACATTTCAGGTGCAATCAGCCCGAACGGGATGGTGGTGAAGTACATGGCATTGGGGATCGTGCCCTTGTAGTAATAGGACGCGGTATGCCCCATGTCGTACTGGCCGTTACGCACCAGATCAAAAATTCCGAACGGCGCCTTGTGCTTGTTGGACGGATCAATGCGGATTTCCAGTCGGCCAGCCGACATGGCCTCTGCCATATCCGCCATATTCTGAACGGTCTCCCCCAGAATCGGAGAATTGGGGCCCCAGGTTTGCGCAAGGCGCAAAGTGAAGTTTTCCTCGGCAACCGAGGACATGCTGAAGACGGTGGCTGCAGCAGCGACGGCCGCAAGCAGTGTTTTCCGGATTGTCATTGTGTTGGCTTCCGTTATTGTTGGCATGAAAACAGGTATCTCTGTTACGCCTCCATCATAGCTTGCTCACGGTGTTCCGCCAATCAGCGAAGCCGCCAGTCAGCGAAATACCGGGAACAGATATCAGACCTTGAACTGCCCTACCAGCTCACGAAGGCTCTCGCCCAGGCGCGCCAGTTCGTGGCTGGCTTCGTTGGTCTGGGTCACACCGGTATCGCTGCGCTGTGCGGCATCCACAATCCGGACCACGTTCTGGTTGATCTCTTCCGCGACCTGGCTCTGCTGCTCAGCCGCCGTGGCAATCTGGGTAACCTGATCGTGGATCTGGCCGACAGAGGTCTCGATCGTTTTCAGGGCGTCGGTTGCGTGATTGATCCGCTCGACCGTTTCGGTCGAGCGTTTCCGTGATGTGTTCATGCGTTCAACGGATGCCTTGGATTCCGTAACGAAACCATCAATCATCTCGCGAATCTGATCGGCGGATTCGGCACTACGCCTGGCAAGCTGGCGTACTTCGTCGGCGACCACCGAGAACCCACGGCCATGCTCACCGGCTCGGGCTGCCTCGATAGCGGCGTTCAGGGCCAGCAGGTTGGTCTGCTCGGTCACCGCGTGAATAACGTCCAGAACCTGCTGGATATCGTCAGATTTTTCAGCCAGCGCATCAATAATCTTCGCGGTATCCTGAATCTCTTCCGACAGCTGGTTTACCGCACCCTGGGCACTACTGATGGTTTCACCGCCTTCCCGGGCCATACGGTCCGCATCTGACGCAGCACTCTCGACCTCGTTGGCATTGCCGGAGATCTGCTGAATCGTGGCCGCCATTTCATTAATGGCGGAAGCGATCTGATCTGTCTCCGAGCCCTGCTCCTGCACCGATGCCCGGGTTTCATTCGCGACACGGCTCAGCTCTTCCGCGGCCGAGGCCACCTGATCGGTCGTAGCCCCCACTTCCCGCATGGTGTTCTGGATCTTGACCACAAAGGCATTGAACCGTCGGCCCAGCTCGGCCAGTTCATCTTTGCCCTCATCCGGCAGGCGCTGGCGAAGATCACCTTCACCGTCGGCGATTTCCTGCATCATGTTACTGACACGTTTCAGCGGCGTGGTTACGCTCCGGCCAACAAAGATCCCGATCACCAGCGCGATCACGACAACAATCGCGGTGACCAGCAGGATGAATCCGAGGGTCGCCGACATACCCCTTTCCATCTCCTGCCGCGCGGCTGCCAGCTCCCGTTCGATATCGGTGATGTACACGCCGGCACCGATCATCCAGTCCCAGTCCGGGATGACGGTGGAATAGGACAGCTTGGGCTCTTCGTTACCGGAGGCGGGGTTCATCCATTCATAACCGTAAAAGCCATCGCTCTCGGCGGCATCGAAGAGGTCACCCACCAGGCGTTTCAGCGTCGCGTTGTTGGTTGGCCCCTCTTTGGACGGATCCGGTGCATAAGCCAGGTTGTAGACATCGCGGGTGTAGGCGAACACATAGTTGGTTTCATCGAAACGGATTGAGCGCAGGCGCGCTGCAGCCGCCTCTTTTGCTTGCTCTTCGCTCAGGGACGGATCGTTCTTGGCCTCCAGAACCACCGCTTTGGCGGCATCGATCAGGCTCTGAAGGCCGGCCTTCCGGGCTTGCAGAAGGCTGGCCTCAAGGCGTTTGATTTCCTCTTCCGCGTTTACCTGAATCTGGCTTGCGGTAATCCAGGCCAGGGTGGCGGCCGTAATCAGTACCGGCACCAGTACAGCTGCCAGCAAACGCGTTCGTATTGTCAGGTGACTCAGAAATTTCATCGTGCCCGCTCCCAGGGAATTGTTCTTGTGGCGAATTATCCACAGACCCTTCAGCCAGATCTGTTCCGGTTTGTTAAGACAGGTTTCAGGAACTCATGGCGCGGCCCCCATTTCCATGACTAAACTGTTATTCGCAAATTATTTTCAGGTAATTAAGCTATCGGCAGTAACCTGATTATCTTGAGGAATTCCTAGACTAAAGAACCACTTCGAAGGTAGGCCCATGAAGCACCTATTTCTTGTACGCCATGCCAAATCCAGCTGGGCCGATGAAGGGCTGGGCGACCGGGATCGTCCGCTCAATGCCCGGGGGGAAAGCCAGCTCGCGCCACTGGCAAAAGCGCTGCAATCTGCAGGCGCCTTCGGCGGCGGCATAGTCAGCAGCGATGCCGCGCGGGCCCAGGCCACCCTGGACGGTGTGTTGCCCGACAATGTCCCGCCAGGACGACGCCACGCCCTCAGTGAACTCTACACCTTCGACTACCGGCGCCTGCTCTGCTGGCTGCAACACCGGGATGACCAATCCCGGGTTATGCTCATAGGCCATAATCCCGCCTTACTCGAACTGGCCCAGTGGCTGCTGAAGCGATCGCCGGAGCAGTTACCGACCGCCAGCTTTATTCACATCCGGCTGCCGATCAAACACTGGCACCAGCTTGGCCGGGGTAAGGGCAAACTCGTGGCCCTGCTGACGCCGCCGGACTTCAGCTACGCCCACTTCTCACGAAAGCAGAAAAAGAAAGCCAATACCGATGGTGACGACCCGGCCAGAGACATCCCCGCCGCACTCCACCATCAGTTAAAACGCCTGAGGCAACTGGAACAGGGTGTCATTCTGGGCCTGGATGACGAGTTCCTGCACCAGTACCGCATTGCCATTCGCCGCAGCCGGGCCATCGCCGAATCGGTGCTGGAAGTGAATGGCGACAAGACACTGGCGAAGGGCGTGAAAACCCTGAAGCGCCACGCCAAGGCCACCGGGCCACTAAGGGATCTGCATGTCTTTCTGCAGGATCTGCCGGAGCTATGCGGCGACAACCGCGAAATGCAGGTGGCCTTACAGGTCTGGTTTGAGAGCGAAGCCGCCAGCAACCACAGCAAACTGGTGAAGCGCCTGGGCAGCAAACGCTACCACGACAGCATGGACCACTGGCAAAACCTGATCGATTCCCGGAAATTTCACAAACTGGCCGGAACACTCAGCCCCAAAGACATCCGAAAGGCTGTGGAGCGTCGTACCAAAGATTTCAACAGGCATACCGTTGAGCTGATGCACACCTCGCCGGATGAGGATATCCACCGTTTGCGCAAGCAGCTCAAACGCATCCGATACCTGATGGAGCTGGATGCAAAAACCTGGAAAAGCGACCTGAAAACCCTGAAAGCCCGGCAGCAGCTCTATGGCCGCTTCCAGGACCTGCATGTGCAGATTGAGATGCTGGAACATTTCCGGAAGGCGGCACCGGCGGTTGTCCCTGCGGCGCTCACGGGCATCATGCAAACCCTGGAAGATCGTAAGGCGGACGCCCGAAAACAGATTCTGGCCCTTGGCGGACTCGATGCAGCCCCGTTATGACAGCACCAGGTTTCTCAGCCGCGAAACTCTGCTCACGCGCCTGCGCCTGCGCCATAGGTAATAACAAGGCAGCCTAGCCGGCAAACCCTATCTGCTTCAGATTTGGCGGCCGGTAATCCGGATCCAACCGCCAGCGCTCGGCCACGGACGGGTGAATGGCGGTCTCGACATTGTCCGGTTTCAGGTTGCGAACCAGAGGCGTTGAAAACCGGAAAATATGGCGCCGTGAGTTGTGCAGCCTGGCCCTGGCGCTGGGATTGATACCGGCGGGCAGGTGCTCCTCAATATCCAGGCCGGCGCTCCTGGCCTGCTGCACCATCCATTCCAGGGCGCTGTCGGAAGCCAGCAGCCCCTGATCGTCTGCCGGGTAACCACCGCCGATATCACTGTGGGAACCGGCAAACCACACCTGTTTCAGATCCAGCTTGTCCCGGGGCTCCCAGAGCGTAGGTTCGAAATCCTCCCGGCGCTCATCAATGGCCAGTGCATGGCGGGCAATACGCACATTACTTCCCAGCTTGGTGTCGTAAAACTCGTCCTTGCGATCAAACAGCCCCATCAGTGAGAAGGGCACACCCAGGGCACCCACCGTATCCCAGGCGCCCACAAAGCGGATCTCCCGGGACTCATGGCTGTGGGCATTCCGGAACTCGACGGATTTGGCGCCGGCCGGCTTCCAGGCATCGCCGGTTTTCTTGTAATGATCAAACGCCTGCTGGATCAGCCGGGCATCGGGCCGTTTGAGAATGCCGCAGTTGTTGATCAGGCCGCAGAGGGAGCGCACGGTGTAGGCTCCGCGGCTGAAACCGAACAGATAGAGGTCGGTGCCGGGCGTGAAGTTCTGAACGATGTAGCGGTAGGCATCCATGATGTTCTTGTGAATGCCCTGCCCGGTAATGCCGCCAATCACCGCGTTATGGTACGACCCAATGCCCCAGTCATAAAACACATGCTGGGGCTGGCCATCGGCCGCCAGGGGGCGAATGGCTCTGGCCATTCTCAGCACATTGGTGGGAACGTCTTTCTGAAGATCTTCTTCCGGGCGGTTCCATGTGCCATCGGCACAGACAACAAGGCGCTTAACCATGGCAGACTCCTTTGCCAGCAATATGATCAGATTCTGATCATATTATAGCTCAGGGCCGGTCATCCGGCGGCGCGTCTTCATCACATTTCCGGCAGTC
The DNA here is from genome assembly GCF_056857895.1 of Marinobacter sp. B-21. Classification (NCBI taxonomy): domain Bacteria; kingdom Pseudomonadati; phylum Pseudomonadota; class Gammaproteobacteria; order Pseudomonadales; family Marinobacteraceae; genus Marinobacter; species Marinobacter sp. B-21. The sequence continues at coordinate 170,956 of NZ_JBSXNZ010000086.1, read as the reverse complement.
CAGTTCAAACCCCTGCATGGACTCCCGGCCTTCTGCCGTTGTCACCCACGGGCGGTTCACCCAGGGCGGTGTATGGCGCACATGTTGATTGTGGCCACACGCCAGCTGGGCGACCCAGTGATTTTCTTCGTCTTTGTGGTAGGCGGTGATGGGTTGTTTCATAACTTCTCTATGGAAAGCAAATGACCAGGCCAGCGGCCATCTTCAAGATAGAAACCTACTTTAGGACAGATCGGTTCCTCAAGCCAACCTGCCTCGCCTTACCAGCGGATCTGTTCATAGGTGACGCCAGCCCGCCCAATCCCTTATCCTGAGGTATATAGTTATTCCACACTCACCCGCAGGAGCCCCCCATGAAAACAGCCCACGACCTGGTAGCAGCTGCAAAGAAAGAAATTCAGGAAGTTCCGCTTGAGCAGGCAGACGATGCCATCAAAAACGCGGACCTGCTGTTGGATGTCCGCGATGCCGATGAATACCGCTCCGGGCATATTCCCGGAGCGGTGAACATCTCCCGGGGGTTGCTGGAGTTCAAGTTCACCAATGATCCTGCGTTTGAAAGCCGGGATCTCAACATCGTGTGTTATTGCAAGACATCCGGCCGGGCGGCACTGAGCGCGAGGGCCCTGAAGGAAATGGGCTACCTGCACGTGCAGTCCATTGCCGGTGGTTTTAATGCCTGGCAGGAAGCGGGGAAACCGGTGGCCAAGCCGGAGCTTCCGTCCTTCGAATGACAGTCGGCTACAGGCAGCAGGCCTCGTACTTCTTCCCGCTACCGCAGGGGCAGACTTTGTGTTCAGGCTGCTGTGTCATCGGGCGCCAGGATTTTCGGCTATGCTGCTTTACCGGCGGTGTATCAGTATCAACCCGATTCCGGCCCTAACCTCCAAAATATCTGGTGATTTCTTTTGTCAGATGTCTCGCTGTTACAGATTCTTCTGGCCAACCTGGCGGTTTTCGCCGGCGCCTGCCTGCAGGGCGTGGCCGGCTATGGCATTGGCACCCTGGCGGCGCCGCTGCTGTTCCTGATCAGCCCGCTGCTCGTGCCCGGCCCGCTGATACTGAATGCCTCCCTGCTGACCATCTTCATGCTGGTCCGTAACCGTGGTGCCCTGCAGGTTCGGGAGCTGCGCTTCGCCATCGGGGGTGGGGTTGCCGGCGCGGTTCTGGCGGCACTGACCTTGCTGGTGATTTCCACCAAGGGATTCGAGCTGATCTTCGGCATCCTGATTCTCGCCGCAGTGTCACTCAGCCTTGGCGGGCTCAAACCGGCCCTGAACGCACGCAATAGTGTGATGGCCGGTGCCGCCTCAACCTATATGGGCACGATCACGGCCGTCGGTGGCCCGCCCATTGCGCTTATCTATCAGAACGAAAAAGGCCCACTGGTGCGTGCAAATATGTCCGCTTTCTTTCTCGTTGCAAGCGTATTCAGCCTGTCTGCACTGCTTACCTCCGGCTATCTGGGCACTCGCGAGCTGGCTCTGTTTGCGGTGACCTTCCCGGGCGTTGTGGTGGGCTTCTGGTTATCCGGCAAGCTGTTGAACCACATGCCCTTCGAGGGGCTTCGCCCGGTGATCCTGGCGATTGCCGCCGTCGCAGGAACCGCGGCCCTTATTCGCGGCCTGCTTTCCCTGTAGGAGACGAGGCCAGCAAGACGCCGCCGAAGACAATACCCAACCGGCTGAAATATGAGCTTTGTTTGATAATTTCGCAGCGCCAGAGAGCCGCAACGTGGATAACATGGCCGGAAGCCTTCCTTAATACGTTGACTTTCAAGAGAGGCGCGAATCAGTTAACAAAAACAAGGGCTTTCTTTACTCAGTGGCGGGCGAGAGATTTTTCGGTATAGTATTTGAAGGTACTACCTTTAAATACCGAGGTGACAAAATGGCAACATCCGTAAAACTTGACGATGATATGAAAAGCCGGATCCAGCACTTGGCTGAAGCGCGACATCGTTCATCGCATTGGATCATGCGCGAAGCGATCCGTGACTATGTTGAGCGTGAGGAAAAGCGAGAATCTTTCAAACAGGATGCATTATGCGCTTGGGAGGCGTACCAGAAAAACGGCCTGCATCTGACGCTTGAAGAAGCTGACGCCTGGCTGGAGAAGCTTGAAGCGGGTGAAGATGTGGAGCTGCCTAAGTGCCACGTCTGAACTGGTCGCCGCCAGCTCTCGATGACGTACAGCGACTCTATCGCTTCCTTGCTATAAAAGATGAAGATGCCGCGCGCCGTGCCATCAAAACAATACGGGCAGGCGTAAAAATACTCGCACACCAACCGGAGGCAGGACGTCCTGTTGAAGATATGGATCCGGTGTTTCGGGAATGGCTGATTGATTTCGGAAGTAGCGGCTATATTGCCTTGTATCGCTTCGATGGTGAAACAGCAACCATCCTTGCTGTGCGACATCAAAAAGAAGCCGGATACTAAGACAAGAAAGAGTAATGACAGATGGTCCAGCAATACTTCAATCTCACTGGGCCGACCGCAGAACTGGCCATGCGCAGCATGACTGAACCCAGACCCAGGGGTGCCGCTGAGAAAACGGCGGTTGCGGTTCGAGCCTCGGGGCTGAGGCTGCTATCTTTCAACAGGATCTGACCAAAGCTGACAATGTCGAAAAGTTGTTCGCGGATACCGAGGCCCCACTTGGCAAAGCTCTGTCTGGTCTCACAGGCAATGCCGATTTTACCTCGACCCCCGTTAACCGAACCGCTGGCAAACCACTTTAACTTGCTGCAACACAAGGGCATGGTCATCCAGCTGATTCTGCTGGCCGGGCTCGGCACCTATGCGCTCGTTGATTATACCCTGCTCACCAACTACCTTGTTTCCGGTGACTTGCCACTCTGGCCCTTTGTGTCGGCGGGACTGCTGGCAGGTGCCCTCGGTTTTCAACTTGGGAAAGGTGCTCCGGGAGCAGAGCGCCTGGGCCTCGCCGCCCTGCTCGGTGTCATTGCGATGGTGGCCGCCTACCCTGGCCTTCAACGGTACACACTGATGAATTCTCCCGAACCAGTGGCCGTAGCTTTCAAGATGACTCAACCCGGCTACTTTGAGCACTCTGACTATCCGGCTATCAACCAACAGGAAAGCAGCATCCCGGAATACTGGCAGAGTCTGCCTTCAGGAAAGGCGCGCACGGCGGGAGTGAAGTTCAAGCGCAGGCGCATCACGAACGGGAGCTGCCGTTGCATCAGATCGGCGAACAGCCAGTGGGCGGGATAGCCGCGATCAAACAGGATCAGGCTGCCGGACGGGGCGTCATCGAGATGGCGTTGGGCGCAGCCGCGTTCACAGGTATCAGGGGAGACGAGGCTACCCTGCCCAGAGCCGAACCCGGAATCGGTTCTTTCGCCACAGCAACGCCAACCAGAGAGCGTGGGCGTTGATCAGCAATGCGAGAATCCATTCAAAGGCATCATCCTTACGGCTGTAGAACTCGGGCGCGACGCCGTTGAGGACCACCGAGAGAATGCCGACACCCAGAATCAGCTGGCACAGGTTCAGCAGTCTCATGCCGGTGTGTTTCCAGAGCGGATGGCCTCGCAATCCGGCACTGACGAGCAGCTCGCAGATAAACGTGAGCGAAAAGTACAAAACCACACCAATCCGGCGGATCAGATTAAAACCATCCCCGGCATGGCCCAGCGCCAGCGTATAAGCGCCCAGGGATAGGCTGGCCACCAGCCCCAACCAGGGAACCCAGGCAACGCCGGCCGAATGAACGCCCAGCTGGCGCAGCCAGCGGCTATTCAGCCACCAGAACAGAATCCCCAGCAAAGCCGCGGGCAACATGGTGCCCTTGAAGATGAAATAAGAGGTGCCATGGCGGCCGGTTCGGCTGATGCTGGTGCAGCTGTCCCAGTAGGGCATGCACAGCTCGACGTACCCTTCCAGCACCGAGACCACAAAGGTGGTGTGGATAGTAAGCAACGGCACAAGCCCGGCGGCAAGTGCCAGCCACCAGAGATGGAATGAACGATGGTCTGCCATGGCAGAAGGTCCTCAGCGCATCCCCGCCAAAGGGAGATCAACCTACAAAAACCGGTCGCTAACATCTTGAATGAACATTATTTGACCAAATTTTGCAATCGAGTCCATGCTGTCAGGGTGCTTTTGCCTCAAAATAGGGTCTCAGGGAGTCAGGATCGGTTTATGAGTACACCGCATCAGGAAATTGTTGAGAGCCAGATCGATGTGTCGGAACTCGCCATCGGCATGCATGTCATCCGTCTGGACCGGCCCTGGGAAGACACCGACTTCCTGCTTCAGGGGTTTGTGATTCGTGATCAGTCCGAGATCGATGCGCTGCGCGCCCAGTGTGATTTTGTCGTTATTGAAGGACGAGTCAGCGGCGCCCCCTTGCCAAGGCCTGAAAAAAGCGGCCTGAAGCCATCAGGCCTGATGCGCCTATTCAGGCGAAATACGGCTCCGGAGGTCTCCAGCAACACGGCCAAAGCAGTGCCACCACGCAAACGTGTCACGTACATTAACAAGGTCGAAGCCGGGCGGGAGATGAAAACGGCGGTTATCCGCTTTGAGGAGGCCCAGAAGACGGCCAAGTCGATCATGTCTGGCCTCAGGGTAGGCCGCACGCTGGACCTGAACAATGCCCGCACCGTGGTCAACAGCTGTGTTGAGAGCGTGCTTCGCAATGAAAACGCGCTTCTACTGCTCACCAAAATCAAACATCAGGACGAGTATACCGCCGAGCATTGCATCAACGTGTCCATTCTGGCGGCTGCGTTTGGCAAGCACCTCGGCTTGCTGGAAGGCGAGATCCGTAATCTGGCACTGTGCGGTTTGCTGCACGATGTGGGCAAGACACGGATTTCCGATGAGATCCTCAACAAGCCGGGGGCTCTCACCCCCCAGGAGTTTGACGTGATGCGCCTGCACACGACTCACGGGCGCACCATTCTGATGGGTACCAGCAACTCCCTGAATACTGCCGTGGATGTGGCATTCAGCCACCATGAGCGCATGGACGGTTCCGGTTACCCCCGGGGCCTGCAGGCACAACAGATCCCCTACTTTGCCAAGATGATCGGGCTGGTGGACACCTACGACGCCATTACCAGTAACCGGGTGTACGACAAGGGGCGAGCCTCCATGCAGGCACTGGAAATCATTCACAAGCACCGTGGCACCCAGTTTGATGAGGAGTTGGCCGACGCCTTTATCCAGATGATTGGGGTGTATCCGCCGGGCTCGATTGTTGAAATGGTGAATGGGGAGGTGGGTATCGTTGTCGAGAGCTACCCCAGCCACAAACTCAAGCCCAGAGTGCTATTGGTAAGAGACATCGACAAAAGCCCGCTTATGCCTTTCCGCACCCTCGATCTGAAAGCCTCGCCCGAAGATGCCGCCGGCGACATCTACCGCATTGCCCGTGAAGTCCCGGATGGTACCTACGATATCGTTCTACAGGACTTCGTGGACGAAGGCCTGATCGTAGTCAAATCACAGGAGGACTCGAACCAGGCTTGATCTGAGCGGCTGAGCCAGGCTACGGGCGCCTGGTTACCGCCATGGTCAGCCGGGAAATGCAGGTGGTTTTCCCTCCTTCGTTCTCAAGCCGGATTTCCCACACCTGGGTCGTACCGCCGATATGAATGGGCTTTGCAGTGCCGTACACCCAGCCTTTGGTAACCGGGCGGATGTGGTTCGCGTTGATACCCAGCCCCACAGCGACAGTCTCCGGGTCTTTCAGGCAACAGTTGGCGGCCATGCTGCCGAGGGTTTCTGCCAGCAATACCGAGGAGCCACCGTGGAGAATGCCAAACGGTTGAACGGTACGTTCATCAACGGGCATGCGGCCTTTTATGTAATCATCGCCGATTTCAAGGTACTCAATACCCATGTAGCTGACAGCCGTGCTTTCGCTGGCTTCGGCGAGGTGTTCGAGGTTCGGGGTCTGGGTCCAGATTGCCATACAGATGCAGCTCTCATTTATCAGGAACAGGGTTAGAAACAGGGCATTCAGTTTATACAGATAGGATGCGAACTACCAAGATCTCTTTAACCTGTGCTCAAGACGAGTATGTGCGAAGGTTTTCTTCGGCGTAGTGGTCGAAATTCCGCCCGAAACTGTTATTGATCGGGGTGCTTCCTCCGATAACCCATATCGGTTTACTCAACTCTGACAAGTACCCCTTTTCCCAGCTCGGGCAACCGGTTTCTGCCATCTGGCGCCGGATACCGATACCCGGCACCGGCCGTATCATGAAAAGGTCACCGTTTCGGCCAACCATGGCCCGGGGGACGCCCTTCGCCTTGGTAATGTCTGCCGGGAATCATCGGGGGGCTCTGCCCAGGTATTTCAACACCAGGTCCTCGTGTATACCTTCCATTTCGATCAGTTTGAGTGCCGCCCTGATATCATCAGCGTATTGGAGCACTGGCGAGTTTTTCGCCACCGCGATGTAGGACCGCTCACCAGGCACGAAAAATGGGGAGATATCGGCTTTAATGTCCAGTTTGTCAATCACATAGAGTCCTGCAAGTTCCGGAGCAATCACCACATCCACCCGGCCTTTCTGCATCATCCGCATCAGGTTTTCGTAGCGCGGCGCAGGCTCTTTCAGCAAATTTTCATCCGTGTCGAACCGCCGGAAATAGGAAGCACCCTCAAGAACACCAATGGCCCGGCCATAGAGATCCGAGTAGCGTTCGATCCTGTGCTCCTTATGCAGGTAAAAGAAGAGGCGGCGTTCAGGTGGAAAAGCCGGGGTCACCAACTCCATCAGCTCCGCCCGCTCCTCGGTCTCCAGAGGGCCGAGCATTACATCCACCGCCCCCTGCTGAACCATCCTCAAAACCCGGCGGAAAGGCGCCTCCCGGTAATGCACTTTCCAGCCCAGGCGGTCTGCGATTTCCTCGAATATTTCTACGTAGAGGCCAGTTCTCTCACCATTTTCGATAATCCTGTACGGAGGTGCATGGCTGGCGCCCACGGTTACTGTCAGGGCTTCCACGGTTTCCGTGCCCTGCTGGGCCGTGGCGGGAAGCGCCAGCGCCATCACGAAGGCGGCTATGAATACTCGCATTCCTGTCGTCCTTGCCTGTGTGCTTTTTGCGTTTTTTCAGGATCTGGCCATATATGTCCAGAGTATAGACGGTTCAAGATCTGCGGGGGCCGGATTTACGTAACGGTGGTTGAATTCAGCCACCGACGGCACAAGGTTGTTTCACAGACCAGTCAAGAAGTGCCATTCATTCGTTAACGTTAAGGACAGACACCATGAAGATTCTGATGGTTCTCACCTCACATGACCAGATGGGCGATACCGGCCACAAGACCGGCTTCTGGCTCGAGGAGTTCACCGCACCCTACTACGTTTTCCGGGATGCCGGCGCGGATATCACCATTGCCTCGCCGAAAGGCGGCCAGCCACCGGTGGATCCCAACAGCGAGACGGAAGAAGCCCTGACCGAAACCACCCGGCGCTTCCAGGAAGATCCCCACGCCAAGGAGTCCCTGGCCAGCACCAGGAAGCTGAGCGACGTGGACATGAACGAGTACGACGCCATCTTCTACCCGGGCGGCCACGGCCCGCTGTGGGACCTGGTCAACGACGACAAATCCGTCGCCCTGATCAAGACTGCGTACGAGCAGGGCAAGGTCATCGGTGCCGTATGCCACGCGCCGGCCGTGTTCAAGAACGTGGAAATCAAGCCCGGCCAGAACATTGTTGGCGGCCGGGAAGTGACCGGCTTCAGCAACAGTGAGGAAGAGGCGGTGGGCCTGAGCGGCATTGTGCCTTTCCTGCTGGAAGACATGCTGAAGGAAAACACCGCCACCTACACCCGGGGTGACGACTGGGCACCGCATATTGTGGTGGATGGCAAGCTGATTACCGGTCAGAACCCGGCGTCTTCCGAAGGGGCGGCGAAGGCCGTCGTGCAGGCCCTGCAGGAAAGCTGACCGGTTGAAATCGGGGTCAGATGAAAATGGGGTCAGATGAAATTTTCATCTGACCCCATTTTCATCTGACCCCATTTTCAGTCCCTCTCTCCGGCGTGGCTGATCAATCCGCCGGGCGCACCCGCCTCCAGCAACTGCCGTATGTGGTCCGGTATTGTCACCTTCCCCATAACCGAAGGCTGAATCACTACATAGGTGATGTCGGCGTCGGCTATAAAGGCCTCATCTCCGTACCGTAAAAACTCCAGATGCAACGTGAAGGACGTGTTGCCGATTCGCCCAGTGCGAATCCGGGCCTCAAGAACCTCATCGAATTTTGCCGGAGCTTTCCAGTTCACCGTGAGACTCACCACCTGGATGTCCAGATCCTGGTCCAGCAGATTCTGGTAATCCCCGAACAGCATGCGGATGTATTCGTTGACCGAAATATCAACAAAATCCGCATAACGGGCATTAAACACCACACCCTGGGCATCACATTCGCCGTAGCGGACGCGGAAGCGAAAGTGGAAAGGCAGATCACCAGCCATGAAGCTCCCCGATTAAAGTTCAGTTACCGATCCCAACAGCATCTCATATCTGTGCTAACGTGTTGAGGAATATCTCAAAAGGCTGGCCCTCTCCATGAGCAATCCCAAACACACCCTTTTCTGGATGACGATTTTCCTCGGCGTGGTCGTGGTTGTCGGCGCCCTGATCCACAAACCCCTGATCTCCGCCTTTATGGCCAACTGGGTCTTCAACCTCCTGATTCTGGGCGTACTGATTGTCGGCATTGCCCTGACCTACCGACAGGTGTTTGTGTTATTCCCGGAGCTGAAGTGGATCGCCCAGTTCCGCACCGGCCACGCCGGGCTCTCGGTAGTCCAGGAACCGCGGCTGCTGAAGCCACTGGCCCGGCAGCTGGGGGAGGACGCCAAGCGCGATCGTTTTACCCTGTCTACCATGTCCCTGCGCACGGTGCTCGATGGCATTCATTCGCGTATGGACGAACAGCGGGAAATTACCCGATATTTCATCAGCCTGCTGGTATTCCTCGGTCTGCTTGGCACCTTCTGGGGGCTGCTTGGCACCATCAATTCGGTCGGTCAGGTGATCACCGGCCTGGACATGAGCCAGGAGGACTTCGGCAAGGTGTTTGCCGAGCTTCAGGAGGGCCTTTTGACACCTCTTGAAGGCATGGGCACGGCCTTCAGTTCATCCCTGCTGGGTCTGGGCGGATCGCTGATTCTCGGCTTCCTCGACATCCAGGCCGGCCATGCCCAGAACCGGTTCTATGACGGGCTTGAGGAGTGGCTGACCGGCGTGACCAACCTGGTGGACCGGGTGGATGACAGGAAAGACCTGTCATGATCGGATCCAGACGCCGCAGCCGAAGCACCACCAACGTCTGGCCGGGTTACGTCGATGCCCTCTCGGCGCTGCTGATGCTCGTGATCTTCATGCTGCTGGTCTATGTGGTGAGCCAGCTTTATCTTTCCCAGACCCTGTCTGACCGCGACACCCAGTTGGCCCGCCTCAATGCCCAGTTGAACGAATTGTCGGAGCTTCTGGGCCTGGAGCAGAACAAGACCGATGCCCTGGAAGACCAGATGGCCAGCTTTCAGGACGATTACAGCGCCAGCCTGACCCGAAACGACAAACTGGTGAACCAGCTCGAGTCCACCCGCGAGCAACTGATGCAGCAGACCGCCATGGCCGAAGCCCGGGCCGAGCGGCTGGCAAGCATGGAGCAATCCATTGATGAGAAAGAGGAGATGTCCGCCAGCCAGCAGGCGATGATCCTGCGGCTGTCCAATCAGATTGCGTCGCTGCGGGAGCAACTGAGGCAGATCGCCTCCGCGCTGAAGTTGCAGGAGCAGATGACGGCGGAAAAAGAGCAGGAACTGGAACAGGTCAGCCGGCGGCTGAATACCTTGCTGGCCGAGCGGGTAAACCAGCTCGAACAGTACCAGTCGGAATTCTTTGCCCGACTACGGGACATCCTCGCCAGCAACGAGAACATCCGGGTGGTGGGCGACCGTTTCCTGCTGCCCTCGGAGTTGTTGTTTGCCTCGGGTTCGGCAGAACTTGGTGAGGATGGCATGCGCGAACTGGACAAGCTGGCAAAGGTGTTGCTCGCTGTCGCCGACAAGATTCCGGAGGATGTCGACTGGATTCTTCGAATTGATGGCCATACCGACGTTGTGCCCATCAACACCCCCAAATTCCCCTCCAACTGGGAGCTTTCCACCGCCCGCGCCGTGGCCGTGGTCCGCTATCTGGCAGCACAGGGGGTGCCCGAGCGACGCATGGTGGCCGCCGGCTTCGGCGAATTCTTCCCGGTGGCAGAAGGCACCTCGCCGGAAGCGCTACAGAAGAACCGGCGGATTGAGCTCAAGCTGACGGATCGCTGACCGGGCGCGGCCCACGCCGCCAGCCCCGACCAGCGGCCCATCAGAAATGAATAACCGTCCGGATGCTCTTACCCTCATGCATCAGATCAAATGCCTTGTTGATATCCTCCAAAGGCATTTCATGAGTAATAAACACATCCAGCGGAATCTCGCCTTTCTCGGCCTTTTCCACGTAGCCCGGTAGCTCGGTACGGCCCTTTACGCCACCGAAGGCTGAACCACGCCAGACCCGGCCGGTCACCAACTGGAACGGACGGGTGCTGATTTCCTCGCCGGCGCCGGCAACGCCGATGATGGTGGATTCGCCCCAGCCCTTGTGACAGGCCTCGAGTGCCGCGCGCATCAGTTTCACGTTACCCACACACTCGAAGGTGTAGTCCGCGCCGCCGTCGGTCATCTCGACGATCACTTCCTGAATCGGCTTGCCGTAATCGTTGGGATTGACCACATCGGTGGCACCCAGCTGTCTGGCGATGTCGAACTTGCCCGGGTTGATGTCCACACCAATGATCCGGCCGGCTTTCGCCATCTTGGCACCGATGATGGCGGCCAGGCCGATGCCGCCGAGACCGAAGATCGCGACGGTCGCGCCTTCTTCAACTTTGGCGGTGTTCAGAACCGCGCCGATACCGGTGGTCACGCCACAGCCCAGCAGGCAGACCTTGTCCAGGGGTGCTTCCCTGGGAATCTTCGCCAGGGAGATTTCCGGCAGCACAGTGTACTCGGAGAACGTGGAGCACCCCATGTAGTGGTACAGCGGCTGGCCCTTGTAGGAGAAGCGGGAGGTGCCGTCCGGCATCACGCCCTTGCCCTGGGTCGCCCGCACGGCACCACACAGGTTGGTCTTGCCGGAGGTACAGAACTTACACTCTCCGCATTCGGCGGTGTACAGGGGAATCACATGGTCGCCGACTTCCAGGTTCTTCACGCCAGGGCCTACGGCCTCGACAATACCACCGCCTTCATGGCCGAGGATCGTCGGGAACAGTCCCTCGGGATCAGCCCCTGAGAGGGTGTAGGCATCAGTGTGACAAACACCGGTGGCAACGATACGCACCAGGACCTCGCCCTCCTGCGGCGGGGCAACATCAACTTCAACGATTTCCAGCGGTTTGTTGGCTTCAAACGCCACCGCGGCACGGGATTTAATCACTGGCAGGCTCCTCTGGATCGATCGGGAATCTCGGCTATTGCGGATCCCGGTTATTTGACGGACTCTAGACGACCGGTCTAATATAGCAAACATGACAACAAACGACACCCGCACTCACATTATTCACACCGGCGCCGACCTGATCGGCCAGAAAGGTTTTGGCGCAACCGGCATTAATGCCGTGCTGACGGCCGCCGGCGTGCCCAAGGGGTCGTTCTACCACTACTTTAGCAGCAAGCACGATTTCGGCCTGGCGGTCATTGATACCTTCGCGGAGGAATACGACGCCAAACTGGATCGGATTCTCAACGACACCAGTCGCACCTGCGTGGACCGCTTGCGCGCCTACTTCGACACCGGCTTTGAGACCATGACCAGTTGCGAGTACACCCGGGGCTGTCTGATCGGCAATCTGGGCCAGGAACTGGCGGGGCAGAACGAAGCCTTCCGGCAACGGCTGGACACGGTCTTTGCCAGTTGGGAAAAACGGTTCGAACAGTGCCTTGGTGACGCCCAACGGGCCGGGGACATCAGCGCCGGCATAGACCCGGCCGACGCCGCCAGCTTTCTGCTATCCGGCTGGGAGGGCGCCATCCTGCGCTCCAAGGTTCTCAAGTCCACGGAACCCATGGAGCGGTTCGTGCGGGTCTTTTTCAAGCAGTGCCTGAACATCGACTGAACTTTTTTTCGATCACTGACTAGTAGACTGGTCTAATTAATAGCATTTAATCTTAAGAGTATTTCATCTGAAGGAGGATGCCCGATGAGCAACCAGAACGATCCACTGTTTCAACCGTGCCACCTGGGCCAACTGGCCCTGCCCAACCGGGTTCTGATGTCGCCACTGACACGCTCCCGCTCAAGCCAGCCCGGGGACGTTCCCAACGACATGAACGCCCGCTACTACCAGCAACGGGCCAGCGCCGGCCTGATCATCAGTGAAGCCACCCAGGTGTCACCACAGGGCAAGGGCTATGCCTTTACCCCCGGCATTCATTCGCCCGAGCAGGTTGAAGGCTGGAAGAAGATAACCGGTGCGGTGCACATGGCCGGTGGCCGGATCCACATGCAGCTGTGGCACGTGGGCCGGATTTCCCATCCGGATCTGCAGCCGAATGGTGAGCAGCCCGTTGCGCCGTCCGCCATCAGGCCCGAAGGCGCCAAAACCTTCATCAGCGCCGACTCCGGCATGGTGGATATTCCGGAGCCACGGGCCCTGGAAACCGGGGAAATGGCCGATATCATCGAGCAATACCGCCAGGGCGCACTGAATGCAAGGGAAGCCGGCTTTGATGGCGTTGAAGTCCATGCCGCCAACGGCTATCTGCTGGACCAGTTCATCAAAAGCGGCAGCAACCAGCGCACCGACGAATACGGCGGCCCGGTGGAAAACCGCCTGCGCCTGCCGCTGATGGTGGTCGAGGCCGTTATCGACGTCTGGGGCAAGGACAAAGTCGGGGTTCGCGTCAGTCCCACCGGCAGCTTCAACGCCATGGACGACGACAACCCGGTTGAGACCTTCGGCACCTTCGCCCGGCACCTGAACGACCTGGGCATTGCCTACATCGAAGTGGTGGAGGACTCCTTCCAGGGCAATCATGCCAACGGACGCCCGGAAGAGGTGATCGATGCCATCCGTGCCGGCTTCAAAGGCACCTATATCGCCAATGGTGCCTACACAGCCGATGAGGCCCGGAAGCGTATCAGCGAAGGTCGCTGCGATCTGGTCAGCTTCGGTCGACCGTTTATCGCCAACCCGGACCTGCCGGAGCGCTTCCGCCAGGGTGCGCCGCTGAACGAATGGGACGACAGTACCTTTTACGGCGGCGACGAGCGCGGATACACCGATTACCCAACGCTACAGGAACTCGAAAAGAGCGCCTGAACAAGGCTTTCATTTCCAAAGGAGACAAACCATGAGCAATACCAACGACCCGATCAACAGCAAAGTCGTCATTATCACCGGTGCCAGCAGTGGTCTCGGTGAAGCCACTGCCCGCCGTCTGGCCGACAGGGGCGCCAGGCTGGTACTCGCCGCCCGCCGTGAAGATCGCCTGAAAGCCCTGGCGGAGGACCTGAAATCCAGGGGCGCCGAGGCAATCTGGCAGGTCACCGACGTGACCGACCGCGCCCAGGTGGAATCCCTGGCCGCCGCCGCAAAAGAGGCCTTCGGCCGGATCGATGTGCTGGTCAATAACGCCGGCCTGATGCCTCTGGCGCCGCTGGACGCCCTGAAGGTAGACGAATGGGAACAGATGGTGGACGTCAACATCAAGGGCGTGATGTATGGAATCGCGGCGGTGTTGCCAACCATGAGGGAACAACACAGCGGACACGTCATCAACCTGTCGTCCGTCGCCGGCCACAAACTGTTTCCGGGGGCCGCTGTCTACTGCGCCACCAAATACGCCGTCCGGGCCCTGTCTGAAGGGCTGCGCATGGAAGCGGGTGACGAAATCCGCAGCACCAACATCTCGCCGGGGGCGGTGGCGACCGAGCTCACCAGCACCATCACCGATCCGGACGCCAAACAGGCGGCGGATGAGCTCTACAAGGTGGCGATTGATTCCGACGCCGTGGCCCGGGCCATTGTTTATGCCATCGAACAGCCCGCGGACGTCGATATCAACGAAATCATCCTGCGGCCCACCGCCCAGGAGTTGTAACACCAACCAGCAGCCTGTCGGACTTAAGTGATCGTCACGAGCCGCTTTCCCACCGGCACAGTAGATCAGCCTTAAGTCCGACAGGCTGCTGGTCCTTCAAATCCGTCGCAACGCCGCCGTATTCCATCTGGCGGCGTTGGCGGATGTTATTCACCACGCATTCGTAATTGCCCGTCACACCACCAGCGCCCGGGACAGTGGGAACTCCTCCAAGTGCTCATCCTGGCTGGCCATTCGCTGCCTGCCGGGGCGGGCGCTGCAGCAACCATCAGTGAATACGAAGCCGGTGAGACCGGAGACGAGCCTGCCTATCGGTGGCCCTGGCCCGAGTTGCCGTATCAATGAGCCGGATCTGGACTGGCGTTACGGCGCGGCATGGCCTGAGGAGCAACTGATCGACTATGATGTGGGGAGCAACTACGGCAACTGGCAATACCTCGCCGGCGTGGGAGCCGACCCCAGAGGCCTGAGGCAGTTCAGCCTCGATAAGCAGACGCAACAGTACGATCCCACGGGCACCTTCGTGGATCACTGGGGTGGACAAGCGGAACAGCCCGTGGGATTACACACAGTGGATGCAGCAGACTGGCCTCTGTTGTGACAGGCGTGGCAGCTATGACAAATTCCGGAAATACCAGCACAGCGCGGGACACCCTGGCCCGCATTATCGACACCACTGCACCGGGCACACTGCTAAGCTGCGGAGCTCTGGCCACAGAGGTATCCCGGTTCTGGCAACAGCATCGGGAAGACACTCACCTGCACACCCTGGACACCAGTGACCCCAACGCCAGCCTGCCAATGGACCGTGTTGCGGATCTCGCACTGATCAGCGACACCCTGGAACATCTGCCCCACGGCGAAGGGGCGCTGCTGCTGGGCCAGCTCAGGAACTACGGCACCCATCAGATAGCCGTGCTGGTGGGCGAAGCGCCGGGCTGGGCCTTTACCGATTTCATCGGCCTGGGCTTCCGGCGCCATGCCGAGCTGGAAAGTGAGAACGGCGTACTCACGCTGTACACCTACAACCTGGATACTTACAACCATAAACGGACCTGGAACAATCCAGAGAACTGGGCCAATCCGGAAATGTGGGGAAAAGCATGGTGGTGAACAGCCCGTCTTCAGGAAAACTCAAACCCAGCACCATCCGAATCGGCACCCGGTACCGGGCCAACCGTCTGAAAGGTCCCTACGATGCCATCGTGATCGGCTCCGGCATTGGCGGCCTGACCACGGCAGCGTGTCTGGCGAAGGCCGGCAAGAAGGTTCTGGTGCTGGAACAGCATTACACCGCCGGTGGCTATACCCACAGCTATGCCCGCAACGGTTACGAGTGGGATGTGGGTGTGCACTATATTGGTGACATGGGCTCACCCCATACCCTCGGCCGCCGGCTGTTCGACTACATCACCAACGGCAAGCTGGAATGGGCCCCCATGGACGAGAACTACGACCGGTTCTTTCTGGGCGACAAGGTGGTCAACCTGCGCGCCGGCAAGGAAGGCTTGCGGCACTCGCTGCTCAGCGCTTTCCCCGATGAACAGAACGCCATCGACCAGTACCTGAAGCTGCTGGGCAAGGTAGCCGACGGCATGCAGTGGTACACCCTCTCCAAGCTGACCCCCGGCATTCTCAGCCCACTGGTCCACAGGGGCCTGGATGTGGCACTGCCGGAGTGCTTTAACAAGACCACCTGGGAGGTACTGAGCGAGCTGACCGACAACCAGGAACTGATTGGCGCCATCACCGGCCAGTGGGGCGATTGCGGGGTTACGCCGAAACAGTCCAGCTTCATGGTCCATGCGCTGATTGCCAAACACTACCTGTATGGCGGTTTTTACCCTGTCGGCGGCGCCTCGGAAATCGCCAAAACCATTATTCCGGTGATTCAGGAGCCCGGCGGAGAGGTATTCACCTACGCCGATGTTACCGACATCCTGGTCGAAAAAGGCAAGGCGACGGGTGTACGCATGGCCGATGGCGAAGAGATCCGCGCGCCCCTGGTGATCAGTAATGCCGGTGTCATCAATACCTTCGAGAAGCTGCTGCCGGCCGCTGTAGCCGAAAGAACCGGCTATCAGGGCAAACGCCAGCACATCACCCCGTCCATGCCTCACATTGGCCTGTACATTGGTTTGAAAGGCACGCCGGATCAGCTCGGGCTGCCCCGCACCAATTTCTGGATATACCCAGGTGCCGATCACGATGGCAACGTGCAGCAGTTCCTTGATGACCCCGAGCACGCGGATTTCCCGGTGGTGTACATCTCCTTCCCGGCCGCCAAGGATCCGGATTACCAGAACCGCTGGCCGGGCACCTCCACCATCGAGATAGTCGCCCCCACCACCTGGGAGATTTTCGAGCCCTGGCAGGACACCCTCTGGGGCAAACGTGGCGAGGACTATGAAGCCCTGAAGCAGAAGATCACCGACCAGTTACTGGAGGTAATGTACGAAAAGCTGCCGCAGTTGCGGGGCAAGGTGGATTACGTGGAAACCTCCACCCCGCTTTCCACCGCCTGGTTCTGCCGTTATGGCCGGGGCGAACTGTATGGCCTGGATCACAACCCGGAACGGTTTGAACAGGACTGGCTGAAACCCAAAACCGACATTCCGGGCCTTTACCTTACCGGCCAGGACATCCTCACTTGCGGGGTGGTGGGCGCCATGATCGGTGGCCTGGTCACCACCCTGGCCATTCAGGGCTGGCGCGGTACCGGACTGGCGAAGCGAATCTTCGTGGGTTAATGCCATTGGCAATGCCTCCGGGGTTGCGCGATCATGGCTGCCCAACATCTCAGGTAATAAAGGGAACCTGTTCATGGCCCTGTTCAGCCAGAAAAACGCCGAGAAACAGTTAAACGCGGAAGCCAGCAAGGTCCATCGGGAAGACCTTGAAACACTGCTGGACCGGCAACACGCCATCGAGGAAAAAGTGAAAGGCAGCGGCAAACTGAAGCGTTTCAGTGCGGATATCCAGCTGATGTTCTCGATGATCCGGGACTACTGGTACGGCAATTACCGCAGCGTTCCCTGGAAGACAATCGCAGCGGTGGCGGGAGCGCTGCTGTATGTCATGAACCCGCTGGATGTTATCCCGGATCTGATTCTGGGTTTCGGTTTTCTCGACGATGCCGGCGTGGTCGCCCTGTGTCTGAAGCTGGTGGAATCCGACCTGCACCGTTACGCGGCCTGGAAAGAGCAGCAGGAAGAGGTGAAAAGTGTCCCTCAGACGAATTGATTAAACTCTGAACTGAAGGTAACCTCACCCCCCCAGTTCTGTCGGCACGTCAATCAAATCTGGAGTTCCCGTGGATTTCGCCACTCTTATTGGTCTTGCTGGCGCCATAATACTTATCGCCTCCGCAGTGATTCTCGGCGTATCGCCTTTGGTTTTTATCAATCCTGCGTCACTCTTGATCGTTGTTGGCGGCACGTTGCTGGTGGTACTTGCCAAGTTCAGCATTGCCCAGTTTTTCGGCGCCTTCAAGGCCGCTGCCAGGGCATTCAAGTTCAAGTTACCGGAAACCCAGGCCAGCATTGAAGAACTGGTGGATATCGCCAATGTCGCCAGAAAAGAGGGCGTACTCGGCCTTGAGGGTCGGGAAGTAAGCAGCCCGTTTCTGGGGCAGGGCATCCAGATGCTGGTTGACGGACAGGGCGGCAATACCATCAAGCAGCTTCTGAGCAAGGAACGCCTGATGACACTGGAGCACAATCGCTCCGGCGCCAAGGTTTTTACCGCCATGGCGGACGTCGCTCCGGCCATGGGCATGATCGGCACCCTCATCGGTCTGGTTCAGATGCTTTCCAACATGGAAGACCCGAAATCCATCGGCCCTGCCATGGCCGTTGCGCTTCTGACCACACTCTATGGCGCCATGATCGCCACCATGATCGCTACGCCCATCGCAGACAAGCTGTCTCTGCGAATGACAGAAGAAGCCCGGATGCAGTCTCTTTACACAGACGCTCTTGTGGCCATTCAGGAAGGCACCAATCCGCGGATTATAGAACAGATGCTGTCAAGCTACCTGCCACCGAAGGAGCGTGAGAAACTGGTCGAAGCCGAGGGCACATAGGCATGGATGAGCTGCCGGAAGAGGAAAAACCGGGCATCCCCGCCTGGGTAGTCACCTTTGCAGACCTGATGTCTCTGCTGATGTGTTTCTTTGTTCTGCTGCTTTCGTTCTCGGAAATCGACGCCCAGAAGTTCAAACAGATTGCCGGCGAACTTTCCAAGGCCTTCGGGGTCCAGCGCGAGGTACCGGTGCTGGAAATACCCAAGGGCACCAGCCCCGTTTTTGACACCTTCTCGCCCGCCCCTCCGGAGCCCACGGTAGTAAATGAAGTAAAGCAAACCACGACGGATGAACAGCCGGAGCTACAGACCCTGAAAAGCCCCGCAGACCTGGCCGTGGAGGCCGCGATCCAGGACCAGATAAAGGAAACCATGGGCGATCTTCTGCAGGTGCTGGAGCCGGCCATCGCCGACGGACGCATCAACGTCAGCCAGGACCAGCGGCGCATCGTGATCCGCGTCGAGGAAAAAGGCTCGTTTCCATCAGGCTCCGCACAGCTGACCTGGGAGTTCGAGGGCCTCCTGCTGGAAATGGCGAAAGTTCTGGCCACGATTCCCGGCAACCTGACCATTGAAGGCCATACCGACAACGTGCCCATCCGCACAGAACGCTTCTACAGCAACTGGGACCTGTCCGCGGCCCGGGCGGCGGCTGTGGCCAATGTATTGCTGGCCCGGGATTACGTGCAGCCCACCAGGCTTGCGGTAACCGGGCTGGCGGATACCGAGCCGAGAGTGTCGAACACTTCCCCCGAGAACCGCGCAAAAAACCGCCGGGTGGAGATCATCATTGATCTTTCCGAGCCCATGCAGGAACAGGAAATTCGCCTGCGGGAGCTTATTGAGTCCGAATCCGTGGATCAGGAAACGATCATTGGGATCGAGTCCGGCACCCCCTCTTCCGGCGAAATTAGCTGGTAAAAACACGCCAGATTGGTGCATTCACCCTGAAAACGCACAACTATAGTGCGGTAAGCGCCAACCATACCCCGCCAGCCGCTTTCAATATTGCCGCAACCCCCGTCCCACTCTCGAAATGCATTGTTTTGGAACAGCTCTTGCTTATCCTGCACCTCATCAATGCACAATTCCATGCCCTTTCCATGCACAACGGCCCGGAAGAGGCCCGATACCCAACATCAGGAGCGAAAACCCGTGGACATCACGAGTGCAGTAAACACCCTGACTGAAAGCGCCAACACACTGTTCATCCTGATCGGTGCCGTTATGGTGCTGGCCATGCACGCCGGCTTTGCCTTTCTGGAAGTCGGTACCGTCCGCCACAAGAACCAGGTAAACGCGCTGGTCAAGATCATGACCGACTTCGGCATCTCCGCCGTGGCCTACTTCTTCATCGGCTATTACATCGCCTACGGCACTCATTTCATGAGTGGGGCCGCCGAGCTCACCGCCGCCAACGGCTATGATCTGGTGAAGTTTTTCTTCCTGATGACCTTTGCCGCGGCCATTCCCGCCATCGTATCCGGCGGCATTGCCGAGCGGGCAAAGTTCTACCCCATGCTGATCGCTTCGGGCCTGATCGTGGCGTTCGTCTACCCCTTCTTCGAAGGGCTGGTCTGGAACGGCAACTACGGTTTCCAGAGCTGGCTTGAGAACCAGTTTGGTGCATCCTTTCACGACTTTGCCGGCTCCGTTGTGGTGCATACGGTCGGCGGCTGGATTGCGCTGGCGGCTGTGCTGGTACTCGGCGCCCGTAAAGGCCGGTATCGCCACGGCAAGGTCGTGGCGTTTGCCCCTTCCAATATTCCGTTCCTGGCCCTCGGTTCCTGGATTCTCACGGTTGGCTGGTTTGGCTTTAACGTCATGTCCGCCCAGACCCTCGATGGCATCAGCGGCCTGGTGGCGGTCAACAGCCTGATGGCCATGGTCGGCGGCATCCTGGTGTCGATGCTGCTGGGCCGCAAAGACCCGGGCTTTATTCACAACGGCCCGCTGGCCGGACTGGTGGCCGTGTGTGCCGGTTCAGACCTGATGCACCCGGTCGGGGCACTGATTACCGGGGGTGTGGCCGGCGCCATCTTTGTGTACCTGTTTGAATGGGCCCAGGCCAGGATTGTACGCCTGGACGATGTGCTGGGCGTCTGGCCCCTGCACGGTGTCTGCGGTGTCTGGGGCGCCATCGCCTGCGGCATCTTCGGCCAGGAGGCTCTGGGTGGCCTCGGCGGCATCAGCCTGATGTCCCAGATCATCGGCTCGGTGACCGGTGTCGCTGTCGGCTTTGTCGGCGGTCTGATCGTCTATAGTGTTATTAATGCGATCTCCGGCCTGCGGCTGACCGAAGAGGAAGAGTTCAACGGTGCGGACGTAAGCATTCACCGCATTGGCGCAACGGCTATCGAATAATCTTGTCGGTGGCCCGTCTTTTGCAGCCGGTTTTTTCATTCCGCGCCGTTATGTACGGCGCGATTGACGGAGACGAACCGAACCATGCTGATCCAGACGCCGGCCGAAGGCCTCTACGACGAGCTGTTTGATGAAGATAACCGGGTACGCCCCCAGTGCCGGATGCTGGAGCATTGGCTGATCAACTCAAACGAGGAGTTGATCGCCGAAAAACGTCGGGAAGCAGATGTACTGTTCCAGCGACTCGGCATCACTTTCAATGTATATGGTGAGGACCAGGGGGCGGACCGGCTTATCCCCTTCGACCTGATCCCCCGCGTAATTTCCGCCAGCGACTGGCAGAAACTCCAAAGCGGACTGCGGCAGCGGGTCCAGGCCCTGAACCGGTTTCTCTTCGACATCTACCACGACTACGACATCGTCAAGGCCGGCGTGATCAGTGCCGAACAGGTGTTTTCCAACCCTCAGTACCAGCCGGGGATGCAGAACCTGAAGCTGCCCCGCAACCTGTATTCCCACATCGCCGGCATCGACCTGATTCGTCATAACGACGGCGATTTCTACGTGCTGGAAGACAACCTCCGCTGCCCCAGTGGTGTGTCCTACATGCTGGAAAACCGGCGGATGATGATGCGGCTGTTCCCGGAGCTATTCACTCACTCCGCGGTGGCGCCGGTGGAACATTACCCCAACCTGTTGGGCGAAACCCTGCGGGCGGCCTCACTCAGAGCCGACCCAACGGTGGTTGTGCTCACCCCGGGCCGGTTCAACAGTGCCTATTTCGAACATGCCTTCCTGGCCAGGCAGATGGGTATCGAACTGGTGGAGGGCGCAGACCTGTTCGTGGCCCACAACAAGGTGTACATGAAGACCACCATCGGCCCGCAGCAGGTAGACGTCATCTACCGGCGCATCGATGACGACTTCCTGGATCCTCTGGCCGGCAACCCGGATTCCATGCTGGGGGTACCCGGCCTCTATGCGGCTTACCGGACCGGCAACGTGGTTCTCACCAACGCCATGGGGACCGGGGTTGCGGATGACAAATCCATCTACCCCTACGTCCCGGACATGATCCGCTTCTATCTGGACGAGGAACCCATCCTGAAAAACGTCCCGACCTGGCAGTGCCGCAAACCGACAGACCTTCAGTATGTACTGGATCACTTGCCGGAACTGGTGGTCAAGGAAGCCCAGGGCGCCGGGGGCTACGGCATGCTGATAGGCCCGAAGGCGGGCAAGAAGGAACTGGCCACTTTCCGCGACCTGCTCAAGGCCAGGCCCCAGAACTATATCGCCCAGCCAACACTGAGCCTCTCCACCTGTCCGACCTTTGTCGATGAAGGCGTCGCTCCCAGACACCTGGACCTGCGACCTTTCGTGCTATCCGGAAAGAAGATCCAGATGGTACCGGGCGGACTGACACGGGTGGCCCTGAAAGAAGGGTCGCTGGTCGTTAACTCTTCCCAGGGTGGTGGCACCAAAGACACCTGGGTACTGGAGGGCGACCCATGCTGAGCCGCGCCGCCTCAAGCCTGTTCTGGATGGCCCGTTACCTGGAGCGGGCGGAAAGCCAGGCCCGACTTCTCGATGTCAGCCTGACGATGGCCCTGATTGATGTGCCGGAAGACCGCACGGAGCAGTTATCCGTGCCCTTGCTGGTTTCCGGCACCCGCGAAGTTTTCCTCGACTACCATGATGAGATCACGCCCCAGAATCTCATCGATTTTCTGTTGCTCGACAACCGGCACCCCGCCAGCGTGTTCAGCATCATACAAAGTGCCCGGGACAACGCCCTCCACGTGCGCGGCAACCTGTCCTCGGATGTCTGGGAAAGCATCAACCAGGCCTGGCTGGAGATGCAGGAATTGCAGCGCAGGGGCGTTACCGAATCCAATGCCAGCACTGTGTTCGACTGGGTCCGGGAACGCTCCCACATGTTCCGGGGCGCGGCGTATGGCACCCTGCTGAGAAACGATGCCTTTCATTTCCTGAGATTGGGCACCTTCATTGAACGGGCCGATACCACCGCCCGGGTGCTCGACATTCGCCATGTCATGGCCATGAAAGCCATGGAGGACCATGCCACCCAGGCCTTTTTCGAGTGGACAGCCGTGCTGCATTCCCTGGCAGCCTTCGAGGCCTACCAGAATACCTACGGCCATAACCTCGATGCCATGAGCGTTGCCGAACTCCTGATCCTGGAGCCGGACGTGCCTCGTTCACTGCATGGCTGCCTGCAGGAAATCGCCAGCCTTTTGGAGCAGGTGGAAAGCGGGAATGCCCAGCGTTCGCGGCGCCTGGCCTCCAGCCTTTACGCCAATATCCGGTACGGTGACCGGGATTACATAGCCGAACGGGGCCTGCACGAATACCTGGTTGATTTCCTCGACCGAATTCAGGGGATCGCCGCTCAGATCCAGAGAGACTACATGGGGTGGCAGGGATGAGACTTCATATCCGGCACGAAACGCGTTACACCTACGAAGCACCAGTGAGTGACAGCATCCAATACATCCGGCTGACACCCCGCAACACCCCTCAGCAACGCATCCACGACTGGCACCTGGAGGCACCCGGTGAAACCAGCCAGATGGTGGATGGCTTCGGCAACCTGGTGACGGTAATGACCCTCGATAAGGCGGTAAACGAGATTGTGCTGACCGCCGAAGGTATTGTCGACCTAACGGGAAAACCACTGACCCGGGATGATTCTCCCTTCCCGCCGGAGGTCTTCCTGCGCCAGACCCCGCTCACTGAAGCAGACGAAGCGCTGAAAACCCTGGCCGTTCAACACCCCCCCAATAAGCGGGGCCTGGTACGGCTGATGAAACACCTGCGGGAGCACGTGGCGTTCATGCCGGGTGCCACCACGGTGACCCATACTGCCAGCGAAGCCTTCAAACAGAAAGCCGGTGTATGCCAGGACCACACCCACATGTTCCTGGCCTGTTGCCGGCACATCGGCGTTCCCGCCCGTTATGTCAGTGGCTACATACACTCGTCGAACGACGCCCATGTTGCCACCCACGCCTGGGCCGAAGCCTGGATCGGGCGAAACTGGCAAACCTTCGATGTGGTGAACACCCTGAACGTGGCCGAGAGCCACATCAAGCTGGCGGTGGGACTGGATTACCGGGATGCAGCTCCGGTTCGCGGCGTTCGGGCCGGTGGGGGAATGGAGCATATGGAAACTCGGGCCTGGGTGACCAACCCGGCGGGCAGTCAGTAACAAAAAGCCGGCAAACGCCACAATAAAGCGCTCACACCTAACCGGAGGAGTTGATTAGACTACGCGCAACAGAGCAAGCCTTACAGGAGGGCTTCATGACCTATTGCGTAGCGATGCGGCTGGCCGATGGTCTGGTGTTCGCATCGGACTCCCGGACCAACGCCGGCTTTGATCAGATCTCCACCTTTCGCAAGATGCACGTGTTTGAAAAACCGGGCGAGCGCGAACTGGTCCTGCTGTCTGCCGGCAATCTGGCCACCAGCCAGAGTGTGATCAGCCTCCTGGAGCGACAGGCCGGGACCGATGTGCACAATGTCCTGAATACCGGCTCCATGTTCGAGACGGCGGAAATCGTTGGCCAGACCATGCGGGAAGTGATCCGGCGGGACAACCCGGACGGCAGACTCAGCCATGTGGACTTCAGCTGTTCACTGATTCTGGGGGGCCAGATTCGGGGCGAGGAGCCCCGGCTGTTCAATATCTACCCGGAAGGGAATTTCATTGAAGCCACGGAAGAAACGCCGTTCTTCCAGATCGGCGAGTCCAAGTACGGCAAGCCGATTCTGGATCGGGTCATCAGCTACAAGACGCCGCTGAACCGTGCCTATCAGTGTGCCCTGATCTCCTTCGACTCCACCATGAAGAGCAATCTCTCGGTCGGCATGCCCATCGATGTCGCCATCTACCAGCGGGATGCCCTCAAGCCCTGCTTTACCGAACGCGTTGAGGAGAACAGCAACTACTTCGATGAGCTACGGCAGCAATGGCACGAAGGCATTCAGGGGCTGTTCAATCAGCTTGAACCGCCGGTGCTTGCCAGCCGCTAATTGCCATACCCCGTCAGTTCCATGTAGCCCACACCGGAGTGACTGCCCGAGACCGTGACCGGGCTCTCCCAGTATCGATAGAGCCCGTCGTTACGGTAGTCTCCGGCCGGCGCGGACACTTCCAGGTGAACCCCGTAGCCGGGAACCTCCAGGCGCCACCGGCGCGGATATCCGCCCTGGCCGGCAATGGGTGCCATACGGATCTGGTCCGGCGTGAGCGCCACGGGCCCTTCCCCTGCCGGAATCCAGGTGCCGGACCGGAAGGCACCGTCGTCCTCCCTCAGTTGAAAGGCCATCAGCCTGTCGCCCGAATCCAGGTGCAGGGCGAACCAGTCCCAGCCCTGCTGCCCGGCCTTGAGAAACTGGCTGCTCCATTCCCGGTCAAACCAGCCCTGGCCCGAGACTTCCAGTGTCTCACCGGCCAGGGTAACCGTGCCTTCAATCTGCAGGTCCACCAGGCTGAAGTACATGGAACCCTCGCCACTGGCGGATTTGGCGCTGAAGCCCTGATTGCCATGGGCGACGGGGCCACGGTTGATGCTCAGAAACAGATCGTAGGACCAGCCATCCGCTGACACCTGCAACCGCCAGGGGCCGTCACCGGACGGGCCGCTGAGTTGCCAGTCATCCAGCCACACCGCCAGTGGCTCCGCAGTCGCGCCGGCATGGCCAACATCGCCGCGGGCCAGTTTCTCCGCAAAATGGTGTCGGCCCTTGAAACTGACCGCGCCATGGGCCATCCAGGCGGCCTCCAGAGGCCATTCGCTGGCGGGAGGCGGTTCGGCATCCACCGGCCTGGGCTTGATGGCCTGACGGAACTGGGTCCATTGCAGACCCAGAGGGTCGCCCCCGGCGGTTTCCAGATTGGCGGTCAGATACCACCATTCAACCCGGTACTGGGGGTGGGCTCCGAAGTCGGCCGGGAAGCTAAGCCGGTTACCGGGACCGGGTTGCAGATACGGCACTTGCGTTTGCGAATCCCGGTCCCCGACCAGCCCAGCAAAGCCGGTTGTTTCCGGTCGATCCGAACAGCCGCTCAGGAAAAGCATGAACACCAGCCAAGCGCTCTTTGTCATCGCTCACCCCCCGACAGGGCACTGGCACTCTCCGGTGCCGGGACTGGGCTCGTGAGCTGCCGGCGCATCAGCAAGGCAATGCCGAGGCCCACCAGCAGGCTCAGCACGCCAAGCTCCAGCCAGAACCGCGGATACACTGCCATGGGCAGGGACCAGCCAAAGGCCAGCGGGTTGATGCGATGCACCAGAACCCAGGTCAGCCAGATACCCAGAGGCAGTGCCAGCAACGCGATCGCACTGGTCAGGGAAAGCGACAGCCGGGTCAGCTGAACCGCGGCCTGACGGGGCGAAAGTCCCCAGACCACCAGCAGCCGGAAGTACCAGGCCCGGGTGGAAAAAAACATCCAGCCCATCATCATCAGCGCAATGGTGGCCAGTATCAGGGTCAGTATCGTCATCGCCCGGGTCAGCAGGAAGGTCTGGTCGAAAATCGCGGAGGCCAGGGCTTCGATCGCCCGGTTGTCCCTGACAGTCAGTTGCTCCACAGCCCAGACCTGCTTCAGGCCACAGGCAATCGTATCGATCGGCAGGTTTCCCGGCGATACCGACAAACTCTGGAAACCCGCTTCGAAATCCGTGGGAAGCATGGACACATTAATCAGAACCTCGCCGGCAGGCCGGCCATAATCCGGGTAAACCGCCAGAATCGGGAAATCGCCAACCTGATTGCCGAGTTTGAGCGACAGGAGATCGCCAACCGCCAGTCCCCGCCGGCGGGCCAGCTGTTCATTCACCATCAGCCCCTGTCCCGCTGCCAGCTTTTGCCAGGGCGCGCCGGTGGATTCAAACAGTTGCCACCCGGTAACCAGGGGGCCAATCGGTCCCAGCGCGAACACATCCACGACCGGGCCCGGTTCACCGCCAGGCTCCATAACCGTGGCCTGGCCCCGAACCACACGATGCCACACCCCGGACGATACGAGTTCCGGCTGTTCCGCCAGCCAGTCCACAGCCAGGCCCGCATCCACTCCTTCCGGTACCTCGATGTAGAAGTCCGCCTCCAGGCGCTGGGCCAGCCAGCGATCAAAGGTGCTTTCAAAGGTCGTGACCAGGGCCTGCACCGCCAACACCATGGCCATGGCGAATTGCAGAGCCACCAGAGGTAAGGCCAGGCGCCGGGCCAGTACCGACAGTTCCCGGTGGCGCCAGCGCGATAGCGGGTCAGCCTCCCGGCTGGCACGCCAGTCCGCCAGCCGGGCAATCAGCAATGGGGCCAGAATGCCGGAGGCCACGAATACCACGGCCACCGCCACGAACAGCCAGACAAGGGCGGGCGCCCAGACAGACAGGCCAATACCCGCGAGCAAACACAGCATCAGGAAACCGCCTTGCCAGCGGCTGCCCATGGACAGCCCACGGGCCAATGGCCGGAGAAAATCCGCCAGGCACGCCACCAGAACGACCACCAGCATGGTGACCACCGGCACCAGCCAGCCACCCTTCTGCCCGGCGTACAGCGGCCTATCGAAAAGCCCTTCCAGCGCCTGACCGAATCCGGTGCCAAGGCCGTCCGCCAGCCACCGGCCGAGCCAGACCCCGGGCACAATACATACCAGCGCCAGCAGCATTATCTCGAGCATTAGCAGGCGGTTGATGCGGCCTCCGGGGACCCCGAAACGATGAAGCAGGGCGAAGCTCTCGCGTCGTTGGGCTAGTCCGAGGAGATAGACGCTGCGTAGCAACAGCGCGGTGATCAGCAACACAAGTACGCCTAACGCATCCATATTCAGGAGGAAGCTCTCTCCCAGTTCTCCGGAATCCGGCCCTACCGTGAAAGGTTCAACCCGGTAACCGGATGGCAAACCTGCATCGCTGTCGGCCCCGGACACCAGTAACGACAACTCGCTCCAATGCTGTTTCGCCAACCCGGCGGCTTCACGGATATCCACAAACGGTGCGCCATCCAGTTCACCGCGCCAGGGCCGGTCTTCCCCGGGGGAGCTCTCAAAGCACCCGGCCGCCAGCGGGTCCAGACCCACAACCCGCCCGGTTTCCGGCGTTGCCACCTCAAGCCAGGGCATGACGCACAGACCCGCCCGCCTGAGTTCAACAAAATCCTGCACCGAAACCGGCTTACCATCCGCCCGTGTCACCTGCCGGCGCTCGGCCACCGCCAACTCACTCCGGTCCAGACTGGCCCGGGCCTGGCTGGTCAGGTGATGAACACCGGTCCAGAGCATGGTGGCCAGCACAATCAGGGCGGCCAGCGCCAGCAGCTGCATGGGGTGGCGGCGGTAGTGGCTGAATAAGGCGGCCAAAAGGGTCATGGCGGGTTCAGGTTCCGGGCTGGTGCCCAAGGTCCAGGCGGTGGCTGCAACGGGTGGCTAATTCGGTATCGTGGGTGGCAAGGATCAGGCCACAGCCGTGGCGGGCCTGAAGATCAAAGAGCTGCCGGGTAACATCTTCAGCCGTGTGGCGGTCGAGGCTGCCCGTAGGTTCATCGGCAAGGATCAGGGCCGGCTTCATGGCAAACACCATGGCCAGGGCGGCGCGCTGGCGCTGGCCGCCAGACACCTGATCCGGATAGCGTTCGGCGAGTTCGCCAATGTCCAGGCGTTCGAGCCAGTCCTGGCAGTCAGCCTCACTCTGCCCGGCCAGCCGGGCGCGCAGGCGAACATTGTCCAGCAAAGACAGGGCGGGCATCAGGTTCGCGTCCTGGAATACCACACCGATCCGCTGCCGACGAAGGCTTGCCCAGCGGGCTTCCGCCTGGCTGCCGGCTTCAGGGGCCCGGCTGTCGAAGACTTCACCCAGCACCTGCAACCGGCCGGCGTCCGGCTTTTCGAGGCCGCAAAGGATATTGAGCAAGGTAGTCTTGCCGGAGCCGGAGCGGCCTGTCAGCGCCAGAGATTCACCCCGTTCCAGATGCAGTGCGAGATTACTGAGCACGGCAACCGGTTGATTGGCACTGCGGAACTGCTTGTTCAGGCCGCGGGCTGTAAGTAAAGAATCCACCATAGCTACCCATTCAGATTATTCCGGAGCGCCCAGGGGTTCGGCAGCCGTACCGTGGCGACTCGCCCGCCATTCCCGGAACTGCTCCAGCCATGACAGCAGCGCCGGAACCACCAGCAACACCAGCAATGTTGATAACCCCAGCCCAAAAGCGATAGACGTGGCCATGGGAATCAGAAACTGTGCCTGCAGGGACGTCTCGAACAGCAAGGGCAAAAGTCCGCCGATGGTCGTCAGAGATGTCAGCATCACAGCTCGCACCCGCTGAACCACCGCTTCGTTGAGCGCATCGGTAATGCCGAGCCCTTTTTTCCGCTGCTGGTTGTAGAAAGCTACGAGGATAATGGCGTTATTGACCACAATACCGGACAGGCCGAACAAACCAAACAGCGACAATATGGTCAGTTGCAGTCCCATCAGCCAGTGGCCGAGCAACGCCCCCACCAGGGCAAACGGAATAATGGCCATGACGATCAGCGGCAGACTCCAGGAAGCAAACACCCAGGCCAGAACCACATACATCAGCGCCAGGCCGATCACCAACCCGGTCTGCATATCGGACATGGTTTCCCGCTGATCCGCGGCCCGTCCCTCAAAGCTGTAACGCACGTTATAGCGGCTGGCAATTTCTGGCAGCGCCACGGCCTGAAGGCTTGCCAGAATCTGGTCTGTGGTGCTGACCCGGGTATTCAGGCCAGAGGTTACCTCAACCGCCAACCTGCCCTCGGCATGGCGCAGAGCCTGGAATCCCTGGCGGTGGTCCAGGTTCATCACCTGAGTCAGCGGAACAAAGCGCCCGTCCGGAACCCGAACCGTCATCCGGGACAGGGTGGACAGACGCTCACGCTGATCCCGGGGCAGTTGTACGCGAACTTCCACTTCGTCCCGGCCATCCTGGTAGATCTGGGCAATCCGGCCATCAAAGGCCGCCCTGAGCTGCCGGCCAAGATCTGAAGTGCTCAGCCCCAGGGCCTCGCCGTAGGCGCTGACCTGATAGATCAGCTGTTCCCGCCCCCAGGGCATGTCGTCTTCCACGTCCAGCACCCCGGGCAGAGTAGCAAGCGCCTGAATCAACTCGTCCGCCGCCTGTTTCAGGTTCTCGGCATTGTCGCCGGTCAGGCGGACGTTCACATCCCGACCCGGCGGCCCCGCCTGCCGTTCGGATATGGTCAGGCTATCCAGCCCGGCCGGTGTCTCCAGCCGGCTGCGCCACTCGGTTATGAATTCGGGGTTACGGACTGAACGCTGGTCCGAGGGCACCAGCTCGATCATCATTGAGCCCAGCTCATCGCCACTTCGTGAGTTGCCTTCGGCGCCCTGGGTTGCCCCCCGGGTAGTGACCGCATGGAGGATGAAATCGCCCCCCAGGGCCTCTTCGGTATCGTTGAGGGTTTGTTGCATCTGCTCAAGGAAGCCGTCCACCGTTCCCCGGGAAGTTCCGGCCACGAAACTGGCATTGGCGTAGAACACCGACGGCTCCGGCGTCGGGAAAAAGTTGAAACCGAGTCGGCCGCCAGCCAGTAGCCCGACGGTCACAATTGCCAGGGCAACCGCACCGGCAACCGTCGCGCCCCGGTGCTCGAGGCTGTAGCGGGAAAACCGGCGAAACCGGCCCTCCCGGAACTGGTCAAAACGTTGCTCAAAGCCGCGCCGAAACCGCTCGATCGGGCCCGGTTTTTTCGATTCGGGTGCCTCAGATCCTGTTGTTTGCTTTCGACGGGGAACAAAGGCGTGGCGCAGGTGCGCCGGAAGAACGATAAAGCACTCCAGAAGAGAGGCGACCAGTACGCAAATCATCACCAGCGGAATATCACCCAGGATATTGCCGATCACACCACCGACCACCAGCAGGGGCATGAAAGCTGCGACGGTAGTCAGGGAAGACGCCAGCACCGGCCAGACCATCCGCCTGGCGGCACCCTCGGACGCATAAATGGATTCCTCCCCCATTCGGGCGTGGGCATCGGCGTCTTCACCGACCACAATGGCATCATCCACGATGACCCCCAACGCCATGATCAGGGCAAACAGGGAAATCATGTTGATGGAGCCACCGATCAGCCAGAGTACCGCCATCGCCGCCAGGAACGCCGTCGGGATGCCAATAGCCACCCACATGGCCACCCGCCCCGGCAGGAACAGGTATAACAGACAGACCACCAGCACCAGACCGCCCAGGCCGTTTTTCACCAACAGGGAAATACGATCGTCCAGCAACTGCCAGGTTTCATCGTAGACTTCCAGTGCCACCGTCGGCGGCAGCGCCGGCCGGGTGTCCGCCAGCCAGGTTTCCAGCACCTTGGCGGCCGCCAGTGAGTTACCGTTTTCTGACCGCTGCAACTGGAGCTCCACCGCCGGCTTGCCGTCTTTTTCCAGGGTTATCTGGCTTTCCCGGGCTTCCTGCCGGATGCGCGCAACATCTCCGAGGTTCAGTTGGATGCGCTCACCACTGAGTAACGGAATAGTTTCGAATTCCTGGGGGCTACGGCGCTGCTCCACGGCCCGAAGTTCCCGGGTCGCATCCTGTTGCGCCATCATGCCCGCTGGCAGATCCCGTGAAATGGCGGCAACTCGCTCAGCGACCTGCTCCAGCGACAGCCCCAGCGTCTCCAGCCGCTCCACCGGCACATCGATGCTGATTTGCTGCTCCGGCAAGCCCCGAATGGACACCCGGTCAATGCCCCGCTGCAGCAATTCGTCCTCGAACCGATAAGCCAGCTGTCGCAACTCACTACGGTCCACATCACCAATAACCAGCAGCCGGGCGACGGGCTCATACCGTTCTATCCGGGTTACCTGGGGTTCCTCCGCCTCGGCGGGGAAGTTGGTGAATTCGTCCACCTGTTGGCGAACGTCGTCCAGGGCCAGAATCGGATCGGTGCCCTCCTCGAATTCCAGGGTGATGGACGACACGCCCTGGGCCGATGTCGAGGTCATTTTTTTCAGGCCGTCGACACTGCGCAGGCGCTGCTCCAGCGGGTTGGTAATGCCCTGCT
This sequence comes from Marinobacter sp. B-21, assembly GCF_056857895.1. NCBI lineage: Bacteria > Pseudomonadati > Pseudomonadota > Gammaproteobacteria > Pseudomonadales > Marinobacteraceae > Marinobacter > Marinobacter sp. B-21. The sequence goes on along the minus strand of NZ_JBSXNZ010000086.1, from coordinate 139,267 downwards.
CCACGTCTTCGGCGGAAGCGCCGCTCCAGACCACGCGAACGCTGACCACATCCAGGGCAAAGGTGGGAAAAAACTGGATGTTCATCCGGGTCAGGGCCAGCACGCCACCGAGCAACATCACCAGCATCACCAGGTTGGCAGCAACCCGGTGATGAACGAAAAAGCCGATTACCCCCTTTTTGCGCCTCATTGGGCCGCTGCTCCGGAATCTGCCACGTCCACCCTGAGGCCGGCAATGGCATTGGGCAGATGTGTGGTGATCAGGCGCGCCCCGGAGACAAGCGCCTCACCGGACACCAGCAGGCGACGCTCGCCATTGCTGCCACGGGCTTCGCCGACCCGCTCGATCCTGGCCCGCTCCATCCGGTTATCCGGGGTCATCAGGTAGACGCTGTCGGCACCATAGAGTGCACTGAAAGGAATCGCGACAGTATTGTCCCGGGCAGCGCGTTCGAGGATCACCGGCGTCAGATCTCCCGGGCGAAGCCCCCCGGGTTCGCCCTCAAGTTCCAGGATGGCCTCGGTACCGGAGGGATCGCTGGTACCGGCGAATCGAACCAGCCGGAACCGGTGTTGACCACCCGTGCTGGTCGCCATCAGGGTTTCTCCCCGCTCCAGGGCATCCAGCAATTCGCCACGAAACATCTCCGGCACCCGCGCCCTGAGTTCGAGACCGTCGACGGGATACAGCGACAGCAGGGACTCGCCGCGGCTGACCTGGTCACCCTCGGCCACCTGAATGTCGGTGACGATACCATCGAAGGGCGCGATCATCCGGGCCCGCCCGGCATCCCGGCGGGTGCTGTCGAGGTTGGCTTCGGCCTGGGCCAGCTTCGCCTCCAGGCTCTGCAGGCGGGCCGGATGTTCCTCAATCGCCCGCTGCCGGGTAGTCACGGTCAGTTCTGCCCGGGCGGCGGCGTCAGTGGCCGCTTCCAGCCCCTCCCGGGACGCCAGGTTGCGGTTCACCAGTGACCGCGTACGCTCAAGCTGGCGACGGGCGTTGTCGAGAATGGCCTGCTCACTGGCCAGCGCCACCTGATCATTCCGGTAGCGCACCTGTTCCGAGCGGATCTGGGCCTCCAGGTCCGCCACCTGCGCTTCCGCCTGGGCAAGCGCCGGCCGGATGTCGGCATCCTCCAGAGCCACCAGCAGGTCGCCCTCCCTCACCCTCCAACCCTCGGTCACGGGGCGTTCCCCGATACGCCCGGCGAGCGTTGCAATAACCGTCAGTTGCTCCGGGGCGGTGACCTCCCCATACAGCGGCAACACCGGAGTGTGGGTGCCCGGTTCAATCCGCTGTACCTGAACACGCCAGCTACGCTCGGTGGCGCTCACTTCGGCGGGCTCCGGGCGAGTCATCTTGAGAAACAGGAAACCGGCAATGCCGATGGCGAGAATCAATACAGGAGTGAGTCTTTTGGACATTACGTGCTGGCCAGCTATGGTAAATAAGGCCCGTCGGGCTGTTAGGTTCAGGCTACTATACAGTCAACCACCGTTTTCGGATCGGCGAGCCAGAGTGTAGTACAGCAGGGGAACCACCAGAACCGTCAGCAGCGTGGACATGGCCAGACCAAAGATCAGCGAGATTGCCAGGCCGTTGAATATCGGATCATTCAGAATGAAGTAAGCACCTACCATCGCCGAAATGGCGGTCAGGACAATGGGCTTGATCCGAACCGCACCGGCCAGAACCACCGCTTCGTCCAGTTCCACCCCTTCCTCGATCAGTTGCCGGATAAACACCACCAGCAAAATGGAATTACGCACGATGATACCGGCCAGGGCTATCATGCCGATCATACTGGTTGCGGTGAACTCTCGCCCCAGCAGGGCATGGCCGGGCATGATCCCGATCAGCGTCAGCGGAATGGGGGCCATGATGACCAGTGGCAGGATATACGAGCGGAACTGCGCCACCAGCAGAACAAAGATCATGAACACACCCACGCTGTAAGCGGCCCCCATATCCCGGAAGGTTTCATAGGTAATCTGCCATTCACCGTCCCATTTGAGCGCGCCTTTTTCCGGGAGCGTCGGCTGGCCGATAAAGTATTGTTCCGGGGCGCCTTCCAGCTGCTTCAGGCGCTCCACCATGGCAAACATGCCATACAGCGGTGAATCAGTCTCGCCAGCCATATCCGCCGTCACATAGGTCAGCGGCAGCAGGTCCTTGTGATAGATCGCACCCATCCAGTCCGCTTCACGAATGTCGGCAATGCTCGCCAGCGGGACCAGATTGCCGTTACGGCTGCGCACCTGCAGGGAGAGAAGCACCGACGGCTGAGCCTTGTCGCCCTCGGCAAGAATCACCCGGATCGGAACGGGATACTTGGCGTGATCGTCATGCAGGAAGCTGACACTGGTCCCGCCAAGCGCTGTCTGCAGGGCACCGACGACCTGGGCCTGAGAAACGCCAAGCCGCGCCGCCCGTTCACGGTCCACCACAACTTCCCACTGCCGGGTCGGAGCTTCGAGGGTGGTGTCGATATCCACCAGTCCATCGACTTCCGTCATACCCTCTGCCACGCCGCGGGCCAGTTCCGCCCGACGGGATTCATCCACCGCGTAGATTTCGGCCACCACCGGAGACAGAACCGGGGGCCCCGGGGGCACCTCCACGACCTTCACGCTGGCACCGTATTTGTCGGCAACCGCCTTCAGTGGCGCCCGCAAGGACTGGGCAATGTCGTGGGACTGTCGATCCCGGTTTTCCTCGCTGCTCAGGTTGATCTGGATATCGCCCTGGTAGGGATCATTGCGCAGGTAATACTGGCGTACGAGGCCATTAAAGTTGATAGGGGATGCCGTGCCGGCGTAGGTCTGCCAGGTGGCGACTTCGTCTACCGATTCAAGGTACCCGCCCATTTCCATCAGTACCCGCTGGGTCTGCTCCATCGGGGTGTATTCAGGCATGTCGACCACGACCTGCAGCTCGGACTTGTTGTCGAAGGGCAGCATTTTCAGGATAACCGCCATAAAGACCGGCAACGACGCAGCCGCAATGGTTAGTCCAACCACACCCAGCCCAAGCAGTCGGCGACGCCAGGGATGATCACCGAGAAACGGGCCCAGGACCGTCCGGAAAATGCGCAGGGACAAGGGGCTGACGCCGTCAGCGGAACTGGAAGCCTCGTCCGCTTCGGAGGCCATTTCTCCTTGCTTGTGTTTCAGCAACCGGAAGGCCAGCCAGGGCACGACAACAAAGGCCACGATCTGGGACAGCACCATCCCCGCCGAGGCATTGATCGGGATGGGACTCATGTACGGCCCCATGAGGCCACTGACAAAGGCCATCGGGATCAGCGCCGCCATGACGGTCAGGCTGGCCATGATGGTGGGCGTTCCCACTTCGTCGACGGCGACGGGAATGATGTCCTTCACCGCCTGGCGGGAGTTCCGGATCCGACGATTGATGTTCTCGGTGATCACGATACCGTCATCCACCAGTATGCCGATGGAGAAAATCAGCGCGAACAGGGACACACGATTGAGGGTAAAACCCCAGGCCCAGGAAAACACCAGGGTCAGCAACAGGGTAATCAGGACCGCAACACCGACGATCAGGGCCTGGCGCCAGCCCATGGCCGCCAGCACCAGCAGCACCACGCTCAGGGTGGCGGAGATCAGATCGGTGATCAGCTTGCGGGCCTTCCGGGACGCCGTCACGCCGTAGTCCCGGGTAACCAGCACTTCCACGCCCTCGGGTAATGCCCGGTTTCGCAACTGCTCCAGACGCTCTTCAATGGCCGTGGTGATATTGACGGCGTTTTCTCCCGGTTTCTTGGCGATCGCCAGGGTTACCGCGGGGTACATTTCGCCGGGCCGACCGGCGATTCCGTTTTCATGTGCCGGCCCGAAGCCCGTCATTACGCTCTGATCGGCCACCGTGCCACCCCGGCTGATTTCGGCCACATCCGCCAGGTAAACCGCTGAGCCATTCTGCATACCCACCACCAGACGGCGAACATCGTCGACCGATTCCAGCAGGGTTCCGGCCTGAACCGGGATGGAGACGTTATCCCTTGTAATCCGGGCCTCCTGGCTACTGGCATTGGCGGCAGACAGCGCATTTCGTAGATCGTCAATGGTCAGGTTGAAGCCTGCCAGCAGTGCCGGATCAAACCGGATATCGACCCGGTCGGGGATGCCCCCGGTGGTGTAGACGTCCCGGGTGCCCGGAACCCGCTTCAGGACGACCTCCAGCATATGGGCAAGGCGGGTAAGCTCTTCCCCGGTGTGCCCGTTAACCGGATCGTAAAGGGTCAGGGTCATCACCGGAACATCGTCAATCCCCTTGGGCTTGATGACCGGCTGGCTGGCTCCGAGGTTGGCTGGCAGCCAGTCCTGATTCGAATACACCTGGTTGTAGAGCCGCACCAGCGCCTCCTGGCGCGGCACGCCCACTTCAAACTGGACGGTAATCACTGCCTGGCCCTGCCGCGACACCGAGTAGACATGCTCCACGCCCTGAATCTCGCTCATCACCTGTTCGGCGGGCGTGGCTATGGCGTTTTCCACCTCGCGGGTGCTGGCTCCGGGAAACGCCACCATGATGTCGGCCATGGTGACATCGATCTGGGGCTCTTCCTCCTTGGGTGTGACCACCACGGCCAGGATACCGAGAATAATCGCCAGAATAGCAAGCAATGGCGTGAGATGATTGTTCTGAAACACCCGGGCAATGGCCCCGGATGGCCCCACAGGCGGCAGCTCCCGGCTCACGGATTCGCCTCCGGGCCCGACTCTGTACCTAACTCCGTGACAAGGTTCAGCCGATCACTGCCAACCAGCTCCGATGGGTTGGTAACCACCCGTTCGCCTTCGCTCAGGCCCGCCAGGATTTCGAGCCGGCCATTATCGCGGACCCCGGTGCGCACCTGGCGGAGCCGGGGCCGGCCCTGATCATCCAGCACAAAAACCGCTCTCAGTTCGCTGCGCTGAATCAGACTGCTGGCCGGCACCCAGAGGGCCTCACGACTGGCGACGGGCACGCCGACTTTGACCAGCATGCCGGGAAACAGGGAGCCGTTGGGCTCACTCAGGCGCATTCTCAGGCGGAAGGTGTGGGTTTCCGGATTCGCGTAGGGGTAAAAGGTCATCTCACCGGTCTCCAGCACCCGGCCATCGGCAAGAGTGACCTTTGCCTGGCGCTCGGTCCGCGCGAGTTCCGCGTATTTCTGTGGCAGTTCAACCACGATCCGGAGCTGCTCCAGGGAGAGCCCGCTGAGCAGTGGCTGGCCGGGATTTACGGACTCTCCTACTTCCACATGCCGCTCGGTGAGGATGCCGCCATAGGGCGCCAGCACCCGGGTGTAGGACAGCTGCTCCCGGGCCTCGGCAACCGTGGCGCTGGCACGCTCCACCCTGGCCCGGGCGGCCGCCAGATTGTTGCGAGCCTGATCAAACTCCTGGCGGGACACCAGTCCCCGTTCATGAACCGCCTCGATACGCTCAAAGCGTTGGCGCGCATCCGAGAGTGCCGCTTCGGCTTCCTCCAGTCCCGCCTGGGCCTGGCGCAGCCGGGACCGTTGTTCACTGTCCTCGAGCTGAACGATAAGGTCTCCGGCGGCGACAGAATCGTCAACATCATAGGGCAGGCTCTGGACGGTACCACTGGTCTGGGCAGAGACAGTGCTCTGCTGAACAGCCTCAATAACACCATCAAGATGGACGGTCTCATGAAACTCGCTGCGCTCCGTGACCGCTGTCATCAGCGCCCGGGCGCCGTCCTGCCCCTGGACCGCAGAGGCCAGCAGCCCCAGAGTGACGATAAAGCCCGCAGCAGCTAACCGCCCCATTGAGCACCTCCTGGATGACACATTTGGTTATTAGTTAATAAGCCAATGTTATCAGCAATCCTCCCCTGAAAACATGCGGGGGCTGCTCATAACGCTGGTGATTCCTTTTTCAGTGCCTCAAAACCGATAATGATGTCCATGAGCTCATTGGTAATCTCATCCTGACGCACCAGCCTGAATTGCCCTCCAACCTCCTCAAGCCGTTCATCAACCGCCTGTTCCGCCTGCTGCATCAACGCAAGCCTGGCCGCGTTCTCGGTGACCATTGCTTCCGCCGATGCCTGAAAAACGCTGGCAAAGATATGGTTACGAAGCAGCGCTGCAAGCAGCGGCGTCGCCTGCATCGTGTAGTCGGGGAGGGACCGGGACTGCCAGCCCACCTTGCCCGGATCCGACAGCAGCGAGGGTGGCAAGGGCAACAACGGGCTTACTGCCGGTTCACGCTGCCCCTTTCCTGCCCGCCGGGTGAACACCAGGGTTACGGCAATCCGGTTATGTACGTCGCCACCCCCGATCTCGTCCAGCCGGGTCACGATGTCACTGGCAAGGCGCCCGATGCCATCGGCCGACGCCGGCGGCAGGAAGGTGACTTCCGGGCCAAGCCCCTGATCGCTGAGGGCGTCATTCATGCGGGCGCCGACGCACAATACCCGGGTACCGCCCTCGCTCCGGGAAGCCTCGATCAATGCCCTCGCGGCAAGCACCTCGTTGTAATTGCCACACAGGCCATGATCAGAGCCGAACACCACCAGAATCCGTTCAGCCCGCGCAGCGACAGGCATCGCAATGGGGCCGGTTTTGGCAACAAATGCCCGGATGCCGGTCAGCACCGTCTGGTGGTAGGACTCAACAGACCTCGCCGCATGCTCATACGGTACCGCGTTGATCGCGGACATGGTTTTCATGGTGTGAACAATGCCGCGAATACTGGTCAGCGTGGCGGTGAGGCGGGACAGGGTTTCAAGTGTCTGGGTCATGGCCATCGCCTCCAGGCAACTTTAACACCTCACGGGCCACCCGCAGGAGGGTTGCCTTTTCGTCGTCGTCCAGAGAACGGTTTTGCCCGATGCTCCCGGCAACGCCTTTCAGGGTGTCGCCGACACCTTCCCGGATCCTGGCCATGGCCTCGGCAACGGCGGTTTCGGACAGTCCGTCGAGCAGCCCTTCCATCGCGGCCATCAGCACCAGAAGCTGTTCCACTGCCGGAACCGGGTCCCGCTCGGGCTGACGCAACGCGGCACGCACGGCAGCCCCGCGGCTCAGGCGGGCCCGGGTGTTATCATCCAGGCGGGTACCAAAACGGGCAAAATCCTCCAGTTCCTCAAACTGGGACAGGGTGACGCGCAGGTTGCCCGCCACATCCCGGAACGCCCGATGCTGGGCCTTGCCCCCTACCCGCGATACGGATAACCCGATATCCACCGCAGGAAACTGGTTTTTTCGCACCAGCCGGGGCGACAGATAGATCTGGCCATCGGTAATCGAAATCAGATTGGTCGGAATGTACGCGGACAGATTTTCCGCCTGCGTTTCGACAATGGGCAGCGCGGTGATGGACCCCCCCCCAGCTTCCGGCGTGAACTGTCCCGCCCGTTCGAGGAGTCGTGCGTGCACATAGAATATGTCACCCGGGAAGGCTTCCCGACCCGGCGGGCGACGCAGTAGCAGGGACAGCTCGCGATAGGAACGGGCATGGTGTGTCAGGTCGTCGAGAACAACCAGCACATCCCTGCCATGGTTTGAAAAGTATTCGGCCATGGTCATCGCCGCATACGGTGCGATGTAGGCGAGGCCCGGCGTGTCCTCATCGCCGGCAGCAACCACGATGGTGTTCGCGATCTGACCACTTTGCCGAAGGGTTTCAATCACACGGGCAACCGCGTCACCGCGCTGGCCGATCGCGCAATAAATGCTGAGAACATTCGAACGGGCCTGGTTGAGAATGGTATCGACAGCAATGGACGTTTTTCCGGTTTGCCGGTCGCCGATAATCAACTCCCGCTGGCCCAGCCCAACGGGCACCGCGCCATCAATCGCCTTGATGCCGGTGGCGAGGGGGCGGGTGACCGGCGCACGGCTCAGTATACCCGGGGCGCTGGCCTCCACCGGCCTTTCCGCGGTCGAGGCCACCCTGCCTTTCCCGTCCCGGGGCTCGCCGGTGGCATCGACAACACGGCCGATGAGGCCAGGCCCCACCGGCACACTGAACACTTTATGAGTCCGCCAGACATCCTCCCCGAACATCACCCGCTCCGAGGGCCCAAGCAGGATAACGCCCAGCCGGCCTGGCTCCAGATCAAGCACCACACCCCGGACACCCGAGGCAAAGACCAGCAGCTCATCCGCCAGGGCCCTCGCCAGGCCAGACACCACGGCAATACCGTCACCCACCTCCGTAACCATGCCCACTTCGGTCAGTGCCAGTGAAGGACTCGGGATGTCCATCAGGGTATCAATGAACCTCTTTGTTGCGGTCATCGCCGGTTCTTCAGCCATGATTGTTTACCCTGCCGGATCCACCGGCGGCCAGCCGGTCTGCCAATAACCCGGTCAGCTCGTCGGTATAACTATCGACTGTCCAGGCCACCTGAACACTGCCGATCCGCAGAATCAGACCAGGAGCCTGACGGGCATCCGTGGTAAAACTCAAGGAAAGACCGGGAGCCAGACGTTCCAGCGCGGCCCTGATCTTTTCCTGCGTGTTCTCCGGAAGCGGCGTATGGGTAGTGGCAATGGCCTGTTCCGAACGGCCAGCAGCGGAGGTAAGCTCCCGTACCAAAGGTTTCAGCTTGCCGATCACATTCAGGGCAATGTGTTCCTCCAGATCCTCATCCGCCAGATCATGCAGTGCCCGGCGAACCAGTCGGTAGAGGGTTTCGGCGCTGGCCAGGTGCAACTCCCTGGTGAATCTTTCCCGCTCTGCCTCCAGATGCGACTGCCAGTCCTGTTTTTCGCGTTCCAGGTTCTTGCGAGTGTCGGCCAGCAGGGCATCTTTCTCTTGTTCCGCCTGCTCGCGAATCCGCTCCGCATTAACGGAGTTATCTGCCAGCAATTTCTGCTTCTGTTCCAGAAACGCGGCTTCGGCTGCGGCGGCTTTTTTCCGGGCGACCTCCGCCTCACCCATGCGTGTTGCGATCTCCGCCTCACGGGCATCAATCCCATTCAGGATGGGCTTGTACAGAAAGCGCTTGAGCAGCCAGACCAGCACAAGAAAGTTGCCAACCTGGGCAAGGATCGTGACCCAGTCAACAGACATGGTTCAACCCGCGGCCGACTGGGCGGACTGTAGAGCCTGATCCCAGAAGGGGTTGGCAAACAGGACGATCATCGCCACGACAAAACAGTAAATTGCCGTGGACTCAATCATTGCCAGGCTGACGAACAGGGTCCGCGAAAGTGTCGATGCCGAATCCGGCTGCTGGGCAATGGCGGCAAGGGCCGCGGCTGCAGCCCTGCCTTCTCCCAGAGCAGGGCCGATTGCACCAAAAGACACGGACAGGCCAGCGGTCAGAATCGAGACCGCGGCAATAAGCGCAAAGTCAGTCATTTGTCGTTCTCCTTGCTCAGGGACTTTCCAGTGGTGGCTGTCGCCGATGAGATATAAACCGTCGCCAGGATGGCGAATATGTAGGCCTGGATCAGGCCCGTCAGCAAACCGAGTACATCCATAACCACGGGAAAAAAGAATGGGGCGACACCCAGCAGGATGCCCGCGATGACCGCGCCGCTCATAACGTTGCCATACAGACGGATGGCCAGGGAGATACCACGCGAGAACTCGCTGATGATATTGAACGGCAACATGATGACGGATGGCTGGATGTAGGTTTTGAGATAGCCACCGATGCCCTGCCGGGTAATCCCGAACAGCGGCACAGCAATCAGTACCGACAACGCCAGGGCAGCGGTGGTGGAGAGCGAGGCAGTCGGCGGGGAAAAGCCCGGCACCACCAGCAGCAGATTCGACAACGCGATGAACAGGAACAGCGTTCCGGAAAAATAGAGCACATGGCGCGAGGCGTGCGGCGAGATTTCCTCGATCTGGCTCTGGATGACCGTCACAATCACTTCCAGGGTGGTGCGCCAGCGGTTTGGTGGCACATCCGGCCGTAAATTGCGGGTAATGAGAATTGAGGCAACGGTCAGTATGATCATGACGATCCACGTATTAACGACCGTTTCGTTAATGCCCATGCCCCAGATCGTGAACACTATGGTCTCATCGGGTGTCAGTTCCATCAGATATCCTCCGGACGTGGCAGGCGGGCAAGCGTGGTAGCAAACAAGCGCACGAGGAAAAAGGCCAGTCCATAACCGGCAAAGGCCCAAGGCAGGGTTACACCGGCAGTCACCAGCCAACCAACGGATAGCAGCAGCCCGATCCGAACCAGAGCGCTGGGCAGAAGCACCGAACTGGGACGGGAGGCACCCAGTGCCACACGCACAGTCACTGCCAGACCCGCAAAATACAGAATGCTCACCACCACACCGGCACCAAAGCCCATCAGCGCGCCCGGCCAGTCAATGATCACCATTATCATCCTCCTCTTCCCTGCTTTCCCTGCTGATCCAGGCCCAGGCAATGAAACCACCCAGGGCGACACCGCCCAGAATCAGCGCAATAACCCACGGAAATTCCTGGGGCAGGTTGCGATCAAGCCACATCCCCAGGAAAGCGCCACCCACGGTCGGGACGGCAATGGACCAGCCAATCATACCGAAGGCCCCCAAACCGCGCAGCGGGCTGACCCCGGGGTTATCCCTGGTTTTTTTCAGACGTCGGGCCCGACGGCCAATATCGTCCTCCGGGGATCCGCGCCGCCGGGTCATGGCTTGGGCCGCTGCAGGTCGGCAAACCGGCGCACCATGCCGGCCTCCAGCCTGGACAGTGCGGATCGGGCCACGCGTTCGTCTTCGTCCACCTCGATAAAATTCTTCTTGACGCTTGCCTGCAGGGAGTCGAGGTTCTCGCCGAGGACACCTCGCCGGATGGCGATATCCACCTGATGGCCTTTTTTCACCAGAATGCCCTCGTCGATGCCGAAGATCTGCTCATTGCCATCCGCCAGGGTCAGAATCAACACCGACGGTTCCAGCGCGGTGACGAAATCAATGTGATTGGGCAATAGCCCGAAGGCTCCGTTTTCCGCCACGGCGAACAGCTTGCGGGCCATGCCCTGATAGAGAACCCGGGTCGGCAGCCTGAGGCACACCTCCATCTCCGTCGCCATTGTCATGCCACCACCTCCGGCAATGCGCCAATCATGTAGTACTCACTTTCGCTCTGCCCGAACTCAGTCTGCTCCAGAATGGTTTCACAGCCATCAAGTGTCTCAGCGATGGTCACACGCTTGCCTTCGGCACCGGTAAAGGCCGCGGTGGTAAAAAACGGCTGGGTCAGGAATCTTTCCAGCCGGCGGGCACGGGCAACGGTTGACCGGTCCGCCGCCGACAGCTCCTCAATGCCCAGCATGGCGATGATATCCCGCAGTTCCTCGTATTCAGCCAGGGTTCGGCGCACCGCCCGGGCAATATCGTAATGTCGCTGCCCGACCACAGAGGGCGTAAGCATGACCGAGGACGATGCCAGGGGATCTATCGCCGGGTACAAACCTTCGCTCGCACGTTTTCGTGACAGCACCACGGAACCGGACAAATGGGAGAAAATATGGGCGGCAGCAGGGTCGGTGAAATCGTCGGCCGGCACGTAAACGGCCTGAACCGACGTGATTGCGGCGCTGCGCGTTGAGGTGATTCTCTCCTCCAGCTCGGCCAGCTCGGTCGCCAGTGTCGGCTGATAGCCAACCCGCGAAGGCATCCGCCCCAGTAGCCCGGACACTTCCGAGCCCGCCTGGACAAAGCGGAAAATGTTGTCGATCAGCAACAGCACATCCCGGTGCTGTTCGTCGCGGAAATATTCCGCCATGGTCAGCGCGGTCTTGCCGATCAGGAACCGGACACCCGGAGCCTCGTTCATTTGCCCGAACAGCATGACGGTGTTATCAAGTACACCGGCCTCGCCCATTTCCCGGTAAAGCTCTTCCGCCTCCCGGGACCGTTCGCCAATACCGCAAAACAGGCTGACGCCCTTGTGTTGCTGAACCGTGTTATGGATCAGTTCGGTAATCAGAACCGTCTTTCCCACCCCGGCGCCACCGAACAGGCCGGTTTTTCCACCCCGCTCAATGGGAGACAGCAGATCAATGGCCTTGATGCCGGTTTCCAGAATCTGGCTTCGGACCACACGGTCTTCCAGCAACGGCGGGAGCTGATGGATAGCGCGGCGCTCACTGGTAGCCGGGACCGGTTGGTTATCCACAGGCGCACCAAATACGTTGAGCATACGCCCCAGTATGGCATCACCCACCGGCACGGTGATCGACGAACCGGTCGCCCGAACCGGCATCCCCAAGCCCAGCCCCTTCACCGGGGCCAATGCCATGCAACGGACCACGCCCTTGTCCTCAAGTGCGGCCACCTCGAGGGCAATCTTGCCAGCGTACAGGAGCTCGCGAATGTGGGGTACCGGCTCAGGAAACCGGACACTCACAACACCGCCCCTGATACCAACGATGATGCCGGTGCCAGGCCCCGGCGACGCGTCCAGCGTATCCTGACTCATAACAGGAACCTGTTACCCGGCAGACACACGAGTGCCTGCCGCCCCCTGAAGTATGGCAATGGCATCCCGCAGCCGGCCGATGCCGCTGAATCCGCCGGCTTCCGCAAATTCACAGGCGGCGGCCAGCTTCGGCCCCATCGAGCCGGCGGGCATATCCAGTGCTCGCGCCTCGGCCACCGTCAGTGTGGAAACCGGCGTCGACTGATCGGTGCCAAAATCCCGGTAGACGGCATCAACATCGGTCAGCAGGAGCAGCGCATCCGCGCCCAGTTGTCTGGCCAGCAGCGCGCTGGCGGCGTCCTTGTCGATGACCGCTTCAATGCCCACCAGACTGCCGTCTTCCCGGCGCAGCACCGGTATTCCGCCACCACCGGTGCAGACCACGACCACACCCTGCTCCAGCAACAGTTGCAACACTCGCAAATCCGGTATTTCCAGGGGTTTGGGGGAGGGCACCACCCGTCGCCACTTGTCACCGTCCGGCGCAATACTCCAGCCCGCGCCTGCTGCCCGGCGCTCGGCCTCAGCGCGTTCGTACACCGGCCCGACAAACTTGGCCGGTTTCGCAAAGGCGGGATCTTTCGGGTCCACCACCACCTGTGTCAGTAAGGTGGCGACCGGACGGTCATGTTCCAGGGCGTTTTCCAGCTCCTGTTCGATCATATAACCGATCATGCCCTCGGTTTCCGCACCCAAAACATCCAGCGGATAAGCCTCATCCGGCTTGTAGGACGCGCCCTGAAGTGCCAGCAACCCCACCTGCGGACCGTTGCCGTGGGTCACTACCAGATCGTGTCCGGCACGGACAATCTGTGCCAGCGATTTGGCCGCGACCTGCACATTACGGCGCTGAGCCTCTGCCGTCAGCGGCTCTCCGCGCTTCAGAAGGGCGTTACCACCCAAAGCTGCGACCACCAGCATGTCAGCCTCCCAGGGTCGCCACGAGGACGGCCTTGATGGTATGCATGCGGTTTTCTGCCTGATCGAAGACGACGGACGCCGGGCTTTCAAACACCTCCTCGGTCACTTCCATGGCGTCGATGCCAAATTCGTCCCGCATTTCCTTACCCACCGTGGTCTCGGTGTTATGGAACGCCGGCAGGCAATGCATGAAGCGCACGCGGGGATTGCCGGCTTTCTCCATCAGCGCGGCGTTGACCTGATAGGGCATCAGCAGCTTGATGCGCTCAGCCCACTTCTCCCTGGGTTCCCCCATGGAGACCCAGACATCGGTATAGACGAAGTCGACACCGGCCACGGCCGCGTCTGTGTCATCGGTGATGGTGATCCGGGCGCCGGTTTCGGCCGCGATTGCCTTCGCCTCATCCTGAACGGCCTGTTTCGGCCAGCAGGCTTGCGGGGCGCACAAACGCACATCCATCCCCATCTTGGCGCCACCGATCAGCAGGCTGTCGCCCATGTTGTTGGCGGCATCGCCGATAAATACATAGGCCACTTCGCGCAGGGGCTTCTCCACATGCTCCTGCATGGTCAGGAAATCCGCCAGTATCTGGGTCGGATGGAACTCGTTGGTCAGCCCGTTGTAGACCGGCACGCCCGCGTATTGCGCCAGCTCTTCCACAATGGTCTGCCCGAAGCCCCGGTACTCGATGGCATCGTAGACCCGGCCCAGCACCCGGGCGGTATCCTTGACCGATTCCTTGTGCCCTATGTGGGTACCGGTCGGCCCCAGGTAGGTCACCCGAGCACCCTGGTCGAAGGCGGCAACTTCGAACCCGACCCGGGTTCGCGTGGAGTTTTTCTCGAAGATCAGCGCGATGTCCTTGCCCTGCAGCCGTGGCACCTCGGTGCCGGCATACTTGGCGGTTTTCAGATCCGCCGCCAGCTTGAGCAGGAAACTGATTTCGCGCGGGGTGTAATCGCGCAGGGTCAGAAAATGCCGGTTCTTGAGGTTAAAAGCCATTACACGTCTCCTTCGCTGTCAGACAGCATCCCTGATGGTTGGGCAACTCATGCAGCGGCCACCGCCGCGGCCCCGGCCCAGCTCGGCACCAGGTATTGCCAGGACCTCGATGCCCGCCGCGGACAGGGCGGCATTGGTATCGTCATTTCGGTCATAACCGACAACCACGCCAGGGCTCAGCGCCAGCACGTTGTTACCGTCGTTCCATTGTTCACGCTCCCGCTCTTCCGGACTGTCGCCACCCGTGGGCACAACCTCCAGGGCCGGGTACCCGAGAATCTCCGCAACCACCTCGAACAAGTGTCGCGATTCCTGCCGGAAGGACAGCGTTTTTGCGCCCTCGCCCGGCCTCAGGTCAAAGCAGATCACGGCATCGGCCACCTCCTTGAAGGCAGTGACCACGTTGCCGCCACAAAACGTAAATACGGTATCCAGATGCATCGCTGAACGGGCTTTCGGCAACTGGCAGGCAACAACCCGATCCACCATGCCACCGTCAAACAGTGCTTTTGACAGCTGGCCAATGGCCTGTGGCGAGGACCTCTCGCCCATCCCGACCAACACTGTACGATTGCCCACCGGCATGACGTCCCCGCCCTCCAGAGTGGCCAGGCCATGGTCCGCCAGAGGATCGCCCCAATGCACCTCTACCTTGCCCGCGAACCTTGGATGAAACTTATAGATAGCTGCCATCAGAAGGGTTTCGGGCCGGCGGGCGGACCAGTACATCGGGTTCAGGGTCACGCCACCATAGATCCAGGCACTGTTGTCCCGGGTGAACAGGAAATTGGGCAGCGGAGGCAGCACGAATCCCAGACGTCCGAGATGGTTACCAAAAAGCCCCACCGGATCAAAGGGCAGATCCGCCACCTCCAGGCCGCCAATCAGGAAATCGGCCAGGGCTTTTCCGGGCAGCTCGTCCATCCAGGCCCGCAGGTCCGACACCATGCCGACACCAATGTGGTTCCAGTTGATCCGGTGGTCCAGCACCCAGGCCCGGCCTTCAGCAATATCCAGGGTTTCCGCCAACAGCTCGTTGACATCCAGGACCTCCGCACCCCGGCTCCGGATGACACTGGCAAACACATCGTGGTCTTTCTGTGCCTGCTTTACCCAGAACACATCGTCAAACAGCAGGGCATCGCAGTTCGACGGCGTCAACCGCCGGTGGGCCAGGCCAGGTCGGCAGACAACGACCTGTCGCAGGGTTCCTGTTTCAGAATGCACTCCAAGGCTTGGTTCAGACATGGCGAAACTCCTTTTTCAGAAAATTCACAGCATGGTGCCGATGCTGATTATCACGCTGATAAACACAGTCAGAATGAGCAGCAAGGGCCAGATAAAGGCGATCCAGCGATCGTAGGAGACCCGGCCGATGGCGAGACCGCCAACCACAACCGCGAAGGTGGGATTGATCAGGTTTACCAGACCGTTGGCAGACTGGTAGGCGGTAACCACCAGATCCCGCCCCACATTCGCGAAGTCCGCCAGCGGTGCCAGAATTGGCATGGACAGGACGGCTAGCCCCGAGGACGAAGGCACAAAGAAGCTCATGCCTACCTCGATCCAGAACATGAGGTTGATAAAAGCCAGCTCCGGCAGACCACCCAGCGAGGTTTCCGCGCTGTGCAGAATGGTGTCGGCGATCATGCCCTGCTCCATGATCACCACGATGCCACGGGCAAGGCCGACCACCAGGGCGACACCTAGAAGATCCCGGGCGCCATCCACAAAGCTGCCGGTCAGTTTCTTTTCGCCCAGGCGGGCAATAAGGCCAATCACAATCGCGGCGCCGAAGAACAGGGCCCCCATTCGTGCCATCCACCAACCCTGGGAGGACACGCCCCAGATCATCACCGCAAAGGTCAGCCCGAAGATAATCAGGGAAATGATCTGAATGGTGGTGAGGCTTGCGCTGTGAATCTCTTCATCATGCCCCTGCAGGAACAGCTTACGGTGGGCTGCCCACTGCTTTGACACCACCGAACGTGACGGGTCTGCCTTGACCCGGTGGGCATACCGCATGACATAGGCAATGCAGATCAGCAGGCCACCGATCAGCAGAATGAAACGCAGCACGATGCCGTCGGTAAACGGTATGCCGGCTGCATTGGCGGCGATCACGGTGGCGAAGGGATTGATGGTGGAGCCAAGCACGCCAACCCCGGCACCGACCAGGATAATGGCAACACCGGTCACTGCGTCGTAGCCGGCCGCGAGTATGACGGGAACCAGAATCGCGTAGAAGGCCAGGGTTTCCTCGGCCATCCCGTAGGTGGTGCCACCCAGGGCAAACAGGGTCATCAGGATAGGAATCATCCAGATTTCATGGCCTTCCAGGTGTCGCATGGCGCTGCGAATGCCGGTATCTATGGCACCGGTTGCATTCATCACCCCGAGAAAGCCCCCGAGAAACAGCACGAACAGGGCAACATCAATGGCGTTGGCCGCGTAACTGTCGGGATCGTAGAACCCGGCAGTCGGTGCCAGCATGACATCAACAAAGCCCTGGGGGTTGGGGTCCACCGTTTGGTAGGTGCCAGGCACAGCAACCTCTCGCCCGACCTCTTCATTCATCGCCCGTTCATATTGCCCTGCCGGGATAATCCAGGTCAGAGCAGCGACCAGGGCAATCAGACAGAACAGAATGGTGTAAGCTGTGGGGAATCGCGAAGCAAGATCGTTTTCGGCATTTTCGGGCGGCGTTTCGTCTTCAGTCACGATGCGGTCTCCTGTCCTTAATCGCATTGTGCAGACAGCTCCTTTCCGGGAACCTCGGGGAGGGGCTGAACACATCCTCACGTGGCTGCGCGCCACTGGTTCAGATCTGCATGGCAACAGCATAGTTCATCAAGTCATTTCCGAAGTTGAGGTAGAGCAAGTTTTAACAGACCCCGAAAAAGCCCCGGTGGCCCAGCTGGCAACCGTGAACACCGACAACAATCTGGCAAAAAACTGACACCCATCAATTCCCTTCGACCAACAACCAATAGTTTTCCAGCGCCGTTCCGGCATCCTATCCTGCCCTATTGGACCCTGATTGGAGAATCCAGACACAGCCAGCCCCATACCCCGACCCGTTGCCTAAACTATGGACGTTGAATGTTTGCTCAACTGCTACACTTACAAAAGTGTCTCAAAGGCAAGGGAGTTCGTAACATTTACCAGCCCAGAAACCGGAATCCGCTCTTATGGCCAGACGCCCGACTGCGATCAATCCGCCCTCAGACATCGACCCCGGTCGGCTCGCCCTGATTGCCTCGGTAACGCCCAACTTTCTGGTCATGCTGGACAACGCGGGGCGTATCGAGTGGGTCAATCCCAGCTTTGAAAAGCACACGGGTTACCGCCTTCATGAGGTTAAGGGGCGCTTCCCGGGAGACGTGTTGTACGGGCCCGGCACGAACCCGGAGACCGCGAAACGCATCAGCCAGAAGCTCCAGCAGGCGGAAGTTATTGAAGAGGATATCCTCCACTACACCAAGGCCGGCTCGCCCTACTGGGTGCATACCTATTGTGTTCCGATCAGTGCCGATCAGGACGTTGGCCAGGGCTTTATCGCTATCCACAACAACATTTCAGACCGCAAACACAGTGAACGCAGCCTGCGTATTGCCGCCAGCGTTTTTGACCACAGCCACGAAGCCATTCTGATTACCGATCAGTCGAACCAGATTCTGGATGTGAATCCCGCGTTTTCCCGGATCACGGGCTACAGCCGCAACGAGGTTCTGGGGCTCAACCCCGCCATTCTCAGTTCCGGGCGCCATTCGGCGGGCTACTACCAGTCCATGTGGCGATCCATCGAGCAAACCGGCCACTGGTGTGGTGAAATCTGGAATCGCCGGAAAAACGGCGAAGAATACATTGAGCTGCTCGCCATCAGCCGCGTACACCTGGACGAACCCGCCCAGCACTACCATGTTGCGGCGTTTTCAGATATCACCGCAATCAAGAACCACGCCAGGGAACTGGAGCGGGCGGCCAACTACGATGACCTGACCGGCTTGCCGAATCGCCAGCTGCTTGAGGCGCGGCTGCGCACCGCCCGGGATCACGCTGACCGGCAAGGCCGCAGCCTGTCGGTCTGCTATCTCGACCTGGACGGGTTCAAGGCCATCAACGACCGCCTGGGACTAGCAGCCGGCGACCAGACGCTGCGAACCCTTTCCGAGCGACTGACCCGGGCATTGCGCAGTGGCGACACCGTGGCCAGGATCGGCGGCGACGAATTTGTTCTGCTGCTGCAGGGCGACGACAACCACGACGCGGTCTATCAGCGCATTCTTGCCACCGTTGGCAAGCCCGTTCCGGTGGGCGACCAGAGCGTTGCCCTGACAGCAAGCCTGGGCATTGCCCGCTACCCGGAAGACGAGGCAGACGCCGAAGGTCTGATCCGCCACGCCGACCAGGCCATGTATTCAGCAAAAGAAAAGGGCCGTAACCAGTATCACTTCTTCGACCCCGGCCTGGATGAGCATCGCCGGAACCGTCGCAACCAGCTGATGGAAATCAGCCGGGCGCTCGAAAATGAGGAATTCGAGCTCTTTTTCCAGCCCCAGGTCCAGGTTACCGACTGCCAGTTGCTTGGCTTCGAGGCGCTGATCCGCTGGAACCACCCGGAAAAGGGCCTGGTTTCTCCGGGTGAGTTTCTGCCCGTTATGGAAAACAGCCACCTGGAGGCTCCCCTGGGCCAGTGGGTGCTGAAAGAGGCCATTTACCGGATGAACGTCTGGAGGGAAGCCGGCGAGAACCTCGCCGTCAGTATCAACATCAGCGCACCACACCTGATGGACAGAAGCTTTATCGACTATCTGAAAAGCTACCTTCACAGCCACCCTGATCTCGATCCGGCGCAGATTACCCTGGAAGTACTGGAAACAACGGCCCTTGAGGATACCAAACGAGCCAGCAATGTCCTCACTCGGTGCCGGAAACTCGGCCTGCAGGTGGCCCTGGATGACTTCGGCACGGGATTTTCATCGCTCACCTACCTGCGCACGCTGCCGGTGGACATCATCAAGATTGACCAGAGTTTCGTGCGGAACATGCTCGAGGATGCCAGCGACCGCGCCATTGTGGAGAGCGTGATCTTCCTGGCCCAGCGGTTTGCCCACCCGGTACTCGCTGAAGGGGTGGAAACCGCGGAACACGCCCGGGCGCTGCGGCAGATGGGCTGTAACTTTGTTCAGGGTTATGGTATCGCCCGCCCGATGCCCGCAGGGGAGGTTCTGGACTGGGCACGCCAGTGGCAGGAACGGGTGGCGTCTGGCAAACACGGGGATGCGTTCAATCCGGTTCTGGCTTCCGGCGAAGGCCTCTGAGCCGGGATGGGCTTATCGGTAACGCCTCTGATCGAGTGTTGTCAGCCGGTCCGGGTGAAACACCATCAGCCCGGTCACCAGGGTGCCATTCACAAAGCCCTCCGGAATCATGAACAGAGGCAGATAGCGCAGGTATTCATGCACCAGCTCATCAAAGGTATAGACGCCGCTGGTCCATAGCATCAGGCACATGACGGTGCCGGCAGCGGCCACCGAAATGCCCGCGCCGAAAAAGCCGCAGAAAAAGATGTAGGCGAAAAAATTCCGGAAATCCCGCCGACGCTCCCAGAGCATGATCCAGTGACTGACAAGTGCCGGCGCCATCACCGTAACCAGGCCGTTGGCGGCAAACATCAGCAACGGCTCGCGGCCGGTAATCACGGTAATCACCAGGGCCAGCAGCCCCGAAAGAACCGCCAGAGCCCAACCCAGCATCAACGTTAAAGCTGTGATACCGAAAATATGGATGGCCAGGCCCGGAGAAATCCCCGCCCGCAACTGCCAGACAAACCCCAGCACCACGGCTGCCCCGAAAAACGAATGCTGGAGTGCGCTATCCTTTCGGAACGCCTGCCAGTCAATCGAACGCACTGCCCGGACCAGAATGACCAGGAAAAGCAGAAGGGTGGTGATCCACTGGCTGGTCGATAGCAGGTTTTCAGTCATGCCCATAGCGAAAATACCGCAGAAACCAGGTCGGGAATGACATCATAACGGCCGGCCCCACCCCCGGCGCAAGCGGATCCTGATTAATCAGGCGACCTGTTTTTCGAGCTTGCCAGGGTCGGTCAGGCGCTGCCAGGCTTCGTAGGTGCTCAAATACACCTCGCCGCCCAGGTGGGAAAGCAGTTCCGTACCCTTCAGCCTGTCCATCACCGGCCCTTTCACCTCGGAAAGATGCAACCGGACCCCGGCATCCTTCAGGCGCTCGTTGATAGTTTCAAGGCTTTCCAGCGCAGAGGCATCCACCAGGTTGACCGCCGGACACACCAGCACCAGGTCTTTCAGTTCCGGTTCCCGGGTCAACAGATCCATCACGGTTTCCTCGAGGAAACGGGCGTTGGCGAAGTAGAGGCTTTCATCCACTCTCAGGAAGGTGACCTTGGGGCACAGCTCCACGTCGTGGCGGAGCACATTGCGGAAGTGCTCAGTGCCGGGCACCCGGCCAACTACCGCGCTGTGAGGACGGCTGGTACGATACAGGAACAGCCCGATGGACAAGGCCACACCCGCGATGAGGCCCGCCTCCACACTGTGCACCAGTGTCAGCACGATAGTGGCGAGCATGGCACCGAAATCCGTCCGGGAATAACGCCAGGTGCGGCCCAGGGCCGGAAAGTCGATCAGGGTGGCGACGGCAACAATGATGGTTGCCGCCAGAGTCGCCTGGGGCAGATACGCAATCGCCGGCGTCAGGAACAGCGTTGCCAGGGCAATGCCCACCGCCGCATAGGCGCCCGCGGCCGGCGTTTCGGCACCGGCATCAAAGTTGACCACTGAGCGGGAGAAACCGCCGGTTACCGGCATACCGCCGGAAAAGCCGGCGCCCAGGTTGGCGGTACCCAGGCCAATCAGTTCCTGGTCCGGATCGATTCGCTGGCGCCGCTTGGCGGCCAGAGTCTGGCCGACGGATACCGATTCCACGAAACCGACCACGCTGATCAGCAGGGCGCTAACCGCCAGTTGCTGCCACAGCCCCATATCCAGACTGGGCAAAGCCAGCTCCGGCAATCCCCGGGGAACATCGCCCACCAGGCGCACACCCCGGGCATCAAGCTGGAACTGCCAGGCCACCAGGGTGGTGGCCAGAACCGCCAGAATGGGAGCGGTTTTGGTCAGGATATCCGCCCTTCCCGGCGCCAGCCCCACAGCCATCAGAAGCGGCTTCAGGCGCTTGCGTGCCAGCACCAGAAACAGCAGCGCGCCGATGCCAACGGCCAGGGTCGCCGGATTGGTATCGCCGATCGACCGGATCAGGGACTGGCCAATCGCCAACAGGTTGTGGCCGGAGGCCTGAATCCCGAAAATATGCTTGAGCTGGCTGGCCGCAATGACAATACCGGAGGCGGTAATAAAGCCGGAAATGACCGGGTGACTGAGGAAATTGGCGAGGAAGCCAAGCCTGAAAATACCCATTAGGGTCAGCATCAGGCCTGACATGACCGCCAGCAGAATCGCTCCGGAAACGTATTCCGGAGTACCCGCTTCCGCCAGCGGCGCCAGCGCGGCCGCGGTCATCAGGGAAGCCACCGCCACCGGTCCTACGGACAAGGTGCGGCTGGTACCGAACACGGCATAGATCACCAGCGGCAGGATACTGGCGTACAGCCCCACCTGGGCGGGCAGGCCTGCCAGCAAGGCGTAAGCCAGGGACTGGGGAATCAGCATCACGGTCACGATAACCGCGGCCACCAGATCACTGGTGGCCTGATTGCGCCTGTACTGTGGCGCCCAGTCAAGAATGGGCAGATAGCGTTTAAGATTCATCGTGAATCTCAGAACAGGTTAACTGGCACTTTCAGGTAAACCTGCCCATTGTCTTCGGCAGGCGGCATGTGCCCTGCCCGCATATTGACCTGCACCGACGGCAGAATCAGCTGCGGCATATCCAGTGTCGCGTCCCGTTCGGTCCGCATCTTCACAAACTCTTCCTCGGAAACACCCTCATGAACATGAATGTTCGCTTTACGTTGTTCAGCCACAGTGGTCATGTGCTGGTATTCATCACGCCCCGGCGCCTTGTAATCGTGACAGAGGAAGATGCGGGTTTCCGCCGGCAGGGCCAGCACCTTCTGGATGGACCGGTACAGGGTGCGGGCATCTCCCCCGGGAAAATCACAGCGGGCAGTGCCGTAATCCGGCATGAACAGGGTATCCCCGACAAAGGCGGCGTCGCCGATGACATAGGTCAGGCAGGCAGGTGTATGACCAGGCGTATGCAATACCCGCCCTTCAAGGCCGCCAATGGCAAAGGTGTCCCCTTCGCGGAAAAGCTGGTCAAACTGGCTGCCGTCGCGCAGGAATTCAGTACCGGCGTTGAACGCCTTGCCGAAAATCTCCTGAACGTCACGGATGTGCGCGCCAATGCCGGTTTTACCACCCAGCTTCTCGTGCAGGTAGGGCGCGGCAGACAAGTGGTCTGCGTGCACGTGGGTTTCCAGAACCCACTCAACGTTCAGGTCGTTACTGCGAATATACTCAATGATCTGGTCGGCAGACCGAACGTCGGTGGTACCGGCGGCATAATCAAAATCCAGGACAGAATCGAGAATGGCGCAGGCCTGGCTTTCCGGGTCCCGCACTACATAACTGAAGGTGTTGGTGGGTTCATCAAAAAAATGCTGAACGGTCGGGTTGCTCATGACTGTCACCTCTATCGGAGTTGATATCTAGAGATTTAATTCTAAAGATATACTATCTAGTAATATGAGGTGAAATGATCTCTCCTTATATGCGCAATGTCCCTGATGCATCGACAAGGCAGCCCCTGCCCGACTGCTTGGCAAGATACAGCCGGTCATCTGCCCGGGCAATGAGGGCATCCGGGCTCGCCGGGATCTCGGCCAGCTCTTCAATACCAGCCACACCGGCGCTGACCGTGACGGGAACGATCTGGTCATCAAACACAAACGTCTCGTCATACACCGCTTCCAGAATCCGGAGAACGAGCTGACGCACATCGTTGACTTCAACAGCGTTGAAGACAACGATGAACTCCTCCCCTCCAAAGCGGGCCACAACATCCATGGACCGGGTCTGCTGGTTCAGGATCTCGGCAAACCGCTGGAGGATATAGTCTCCCCCCAGATGTCCGACGGAATCGTTTATCCGCTTGAAATGGTCAATATCGAACATTGCCAGGGCAAACCCCTCACCACGCCGGTTACTCCGGCTCAGCATCTCGTTCAACCTTGGCATCAGGTAGCGACGGTTGTGCAGCCCGGTAAGAGGGTCCCGGATTGACTGATTCAGCAACTCCTCTTCCAGGCGGTGACGTTCCAGCGCCCCCGACAGCAGCCCGGAAACGATGATAAGCAGATCAGCCTGATCCTGGCGCCATTCACGACGCCGTAATGAGTCCACGCCAAAGAAACCGGTGACCCGGCCACGGACCCGGATGGGCATACAGAACATGGAAGAAACACCCTGCGCCTGAAGCAGTGCACGTTCCGGCGCGGCTTCGTGCGGAAGACTGTCTACATCTTCAATGAAAACCGCCCGATTGCCGGCCACCATGCCGTCGATTTTTTCCTGCCACCAGTAAAAGTCCTCAATCGAAACCTCCTGCTGGGAGTCGATCAGCGCCTGAACGCCATCACGACACCATTCATGGGTGTTGGTCATGAGCGCATAGTTGTCTGAGAACCGGTACAAGTAAGCCCGGTCTACGTCGAAGAATTCACCGATCGACCTGAGCAGTTCGTCAATGCACTCATCAATGGTGCCAAAACCAAGGTTGATAAACTCGGTGGACAGGCGGGCAATCAGTTTCTGAAAGCCCGCCTGGAAGGAAAACTCGGACTCGCTTTCCCGGAGGCTACGCTCCAGGTTTTTGTAATGCTGAATGTTGTGAAACTGACCGTACCAGACAGTACTGCCGTCAGGCTGGCGTTCCGGTGCCGAATACGCCTCGAACCATTCGTATTCCCCATGACTGAGCCTCAGGCGGGCGCAATAACACCAGGGCTCCAGTTTGAGTGCCGATTCCTGAATGCTTGCCATGACGGCGGAGGCGTCGTCCGGATGAATCACAGAGAACACGGCATCGGCGTTTTCATTGAGTACCGAAGGATCGATACCAAAAAGCGTCTGCACCTGATTGCTGACAAAAGGGTAGTGGTGGGACTGTCCGTCAGCACTCAGCCAGTAGGTAAAGAGCACACCAGGAACGCCCGAAGCCAGCTTCTGAAAAAACCGGGCAGACATGGGGAATTTCTGCCCGTTATTGGACCTGGTTGCCATGGACAATACGTCTCCCTGACAGAGGCTTTGCCCCTTCTCATAAAAGAGTGTAGTTCACCATGACAGGGGCAGCGAACCCATGGGAGTCTGATACCGTCCGGATTAATGGCCAGTGCTCTCTGCAGGTAGTTCCGGGCTTTGTCGTCGTCACCGAATCCCAGTGGCCAACCGGGTACCCGATAGTAGAGACTGCCGAGGGAGGAGCACCCAGGCCATCATCAGAACCATCCACTTCATGACAATACCCCTGAATTGAGAAAACGCCGGATGATCGGCAGTTGCTTGAGCATGGCTTTATCGACGAGGCGCGGGAGCACTCCGTTGATGACCACGAACAGTTTCTCCGGCCAGCCAAGGAACCGGCGGCGGTCATCATTCACCATGGCTTCCAGAATCTGGGATGCCACCGCCTCCGGTGTGTCGACGCTGTTGCCGAGGGCCCGGTTAAGCTCATTCACTTCTTCCGGATTCATTTCCGTGGCGGTGGCCCGGGGCGCCACGTAAACCACCTGAACGGCGGTATCCGCCAATTCCCGGCGCAGTGCCTCGGTGAAACCGCGAAGGCCGAATTTTGTGGCGCAGTAGGCGGTATAGCCGGGGAAACCGATGCTGCCGAAGGTGGACCCCACAAACACCAGAGCACCGCTCCCGGACTTCTCGAATCTGGGTGCAAAATGCCTGGCCACCAGCATGGCAGAGCGAAGGTTCACGGTGAGCTGGGTGTCCAGTTCACCAACGGCCATGGCCGGGAGCCCGGCGAAGCGATTCTGGCCGGCACAGTGGATCACCCCGTCAATATCCGGATAGGCTTCACTCAAGCGCAGCAACTGCTGGTCGAGATCGGCGGCAGCCAGATCCAGGTGCACCACGGACACCCCTTCCCGGTGTCCGATCTTTTCCGGATGCCGGGAAGCAACAATCACTCTCGCTCCGGCGCGCACCAGCGGATCCACCAGCGCCTTGCCAATACCACCGGTGCCACCGAGCAGGAGGAATACCCGGTCATGCAGCCTCATGATTCTGCCCCTTTCGGCTGGCCGGCAGCGGTATACTGTGCAACATGTCGCCATAGAGCCTGTACACCACCCGGGCGGCATCAATAATGGCCTGCTGGTCGTCCGGGTCTGTGACGTCATTCATCAGGTTGCGGAAAAACTCAAAGTGTTCCTGGTCCAGGGCACCATGGGAATACAGGTAGCTGAATGCCTCATCAGCAAGGCCCAAAAGCTTCTGGATCTGCTCACCCAGTGGTGTCGCCAGTTCGATGGAAGTGCCTTCAAGCACCTGAACCATCCCGAAGAACACCGCAGGGTTGCCCCGGTTAATCTGGTCGTACAGATACGAAACCATGAGCTCGATGGACAGGTCCGGCTTGCCGTTGCGAACCTGTTCCTTGTCGGCACCGCAGGCTTCCAGATCATTCAGGATCCACTCGTGGTGGCCATATTCCTCGTCGATGTATTCAACCAGCGCCTTGCGGACGAACTCCATCCGTTCGGGCAATCGGGCACCGCAGGCCATCATCAGAGGGACCGTGTGCTTGACGTGGTGGTAGGCCTGGGTCAGAAACCAGGTGTAGGCCTCAAGACTGAAACGCCCCTCGGCAATCGCCTTGACCACAGGCGCGCCGGTGACGTGCACCCGGGCCCCTGCTGTTTCCTGCTGCAATCTGTCAAAAAATGCCATGTGAGATTCTCCTGGCGTGTTGGATGAGGCTGAACAAGCAACCGTTACGTTCATGAAAATCTGAAAACTGTCGGAAATCAGCGTCGGCAGGTCGGCCTGGATTCTGTGGCGTACCGGCCTGCCGTTTGTGGTCAGATGGCCGCTAGCCTGTGTCAGGAGCTGCCGGCGAATGTAGAGTGCTTCCAGCCGGGCATAGTCCGGCAAGCCGGCATTGAGCGCAGTCAGCGCTGAACGCAACTGCTCCGGCGAGCGGCCATCCCGGATAACCACCAGCGCGCCCGGGTTCGGATCGCCGTCTCCAAATACCACCGCCTGCTGGGCACCGAGGGCCTGGATCAGTTCGCTCTCCAGCCATTCGGGGCTGATGTTGCGGCCGAAACTGGTAATCAGAAGATTCTTGGCACGGCCATTCACCATCAGAAATCCGTCAGGACTGAGGCGCCCCAGATCCCCGGTATCCAGCCACTCGTCACCTTCGGGTTCATCGCCCAGATAGCCCAGGTGGGTATTGCCACGGACCAGAATGTGGTGGTCCGAATCCACCATCACTTCAACGTGGGGAAGCGGCTTGCCAACGGTGCCTTCGCATTCATCACCGGGTACGTTGAGGGCAACCACAGAACTGCATTCCGACAGGCCATAGCCCTCGTAGAGGGGCAGTCCGACGGCACGGCCACGGGCCAGCAACTCCGGAGACACCCGGCCACCGCCAACGGCGAGAAACCGGAACCACCGGTTGTCCAGCTGTCCCTGTTCGGCGGCCGCCACCAGCGCCATGGCCAGCTCCGGCACCAGAATCAGTGACTGCGGCTTGCTCTGGTTGATGCCCGCCACCAGCCGACCAAGGTCCAGACCGCTGCTGCCGGTCATCCCCAGGCTCAGCAGGGGTTCCACGGTGACGGTGGCGCCCATCAGCAGGGGCAGGTACACACCCGCAATATTCTCCAGCAGCGTGGCCAGTGGCAGGATGCACAGGTGCTGTTGCAGCTGTACGCCTGCCAGTCGGTCTTTCAGGGCCAGCGTGGTTGACGTCATCTGTGCTGAGGACAGGCACACACCTTTGGGCGTGCCAGTGCTGCCGGAGGTGAACGTAATCTTGGCGGTGGTTTCCGGCATCCAGGCCCCGGCTGCGGTCACCGGCAGGTGCTGGAGCCAGACACCATGGCCCAGATGCTCACTGCCGGTACCCTGCTCACCGGATAGCAGGCAGTCGAGGCCCGCCCGTTCGATCAGGTGCGACGCCTGGAATTTCGAGAAAAAAACCGGCACCGGGACGCACACGACCTCTGCCAGCAGGCAGGCAAGATCGGCCAGAATCCAGGCCAGGGAATTGTCCCCGCACAGGCCAACACGGTTTACTCCCAACAGCCGCAACTGATCGGCCAGAGCTTCGGCCGCCTGCATCATCTGGCTATAACTGATTGCCGAATCCAGCCCCTGCAGGGCAGTGCGTGAGGGGTGAGCCAGTGCCTGGCGCTGGAGCAATTCAGGCAAGGCGGCCATAAGCACCCTCCTGAGCCGCGCCTCCGGCATCAATGACCGGAGCAACCGGCTGAGTTACCCGTAAAAGGCCCGCCTGGCGAAGGGCGGCAAGCCCGTCCGAGACCCTGATAGCCATCACCACCGGGTGGTGATCGTAGTACCGGCCCCAACCGGCGCCGCCGCCCGGAAGCCGGGCAGGGTCCGCATCACCCAGAACCTGCGTGGCGATCCCCAGGCGATGGAAGCTATTGCGGAGCTGGTCAGTGCCGGTGCACACCACCCAGTCGTAACCGGCGCCATCCAGCCAGACCGACAGAGAGGCAAACAGAAAACGGCTGACACCGGCCTCGACACCGGCCAGGTGGGCAATCTCGGCGATCCTGTGGCGCTCGATACCCGGAACCGGCATCATCGTTTCCACCGGAACCGACAGATAATCCTCCAGAAACAGCTTCTCCAGCGCCGCATTGCGCACACCCACTGCCGCCAGCAAGGTTCCCTGAGCCGTCGTCAGGGCCAGAAGAGCCGGCAGGCGTAGACAAGGTTCGGCGCCATAAGCATGAAGAAAGCGGCGGCGTATAAAACCCGCGACTGTCTCAGCCATCGGGGTATCCGGGCGGATTTCGTTAAACCAGCGACCGGCACAACGGATGACAGGCACCACGTCCCCGGAATCCGGTGGGCAACAGGTCGACATTGTCAGCGGGTCTGTCATGGGTATTCTCCGGTCACACGGCCTTGTGGCCCCTTCCATCACGACCGCCAGATTAGAAAGGCAGCCTTAAACGGGCCTTAAGACATCACCGCAAAAACCTTAAGACCGCCTTAAGGTTTTGCCGGGAGGTTTTTCAGGTTTGTTTAAGAATGGCTGTGTAAAGTGACGGGCCATTATCCGGATTCCCCCCGGATGGGCTCGGGTGCTGAAGCGAGGCTGCATGAAACTTCCGGATTTGCTGACAAACGAATGGGGCAGACTGCCCCGCTTCCTGCTGGCCGGAGGATTCGCCACCCTGCTCCATTGGCTGACCATGCTGGCACTGATTGGGTTCGGCATGAGCGCGGTGGTCGCAACCACCATCGGCGCAACTATTGGCCTGTTGATGAACTACCTCGCCCAGCACCGCTATGCTTTTTGCTCCGGCCTGCCACACCGGATCGCCTTCCCTCGTTATCTCACCGGAGCCAGTTTAGGCTGGATTCTGAACCTGCTCAGTTTTTCCCTGCTACTGGCGGCGGGGATCAGCGTTGCGCTTTCCCAACTCATTGCGACCGGCCTGGTGGCATTCGCCAACTATCTCTTTGCCGAGAGGTTTGTTTTTCATGAAGAACCGACAACCGACATTCAGTGACCCAGTGCTCAGCGTCATCATTCCGGTTCACAACGAGGCGGATGTCATCCCAACCCTTCTGACTCGGCTGGACCTGGTGAGCCGGCAACTGGAGGGCACGGTGGAACTGCTGTTCGTGGACGACGGCAGCCATGACAATTCCGTCGCCCAGTTGATGCGGGCCAGAGATCGCCAGCCCGGCATACGGGTAGTGCAGCTGTCACGGAATTTCGGCAAGGAAGCGGCGGTGACCGCGGGCCTGGAGCATGCTCGCGGAGACGCGGTCGTGCTGATGGACGCCGATTTACAGGACCCGCCCGAACTGATTCCCGACATGGTTGCCGAATGGCGTAAGGGGGCGGATGTGGTGTTGATGAAGCGCCGGTCCCGGGCCGGCGAGAGCTGGCTGAAACGGACAACGGCCAGCATCTTTTACCGTTTAATCAACCGGATCAGCGATGCGGCGATACCGGTCGATACCGGCGATTTCCGACTGATGAGCCGGCGCACGGTCGATGCCCTGAACCGGTTACCCGAACGCAACCGCTACCTGAAAGGGATGTTTGCCTGGGTCGGTATGCCTACCGTCATCCTGGAATTTGACCGTGACCCGCGAGCGGCGGGCAAGACCAAGTGGAACTATCTCAAACTGATGCACCTGGCAATGGAGGGGATCACCTCGTTCTCCACCCGGCCCCTGCGTCTTGCGCTGGTTCTCGGCCTGCTCGCCGCCGGAGCGGGAGGCCTGTTCGGAACCTGGGAAGTATTGAGGGCGCTGATTTTTGGCATTTCCACGCCGGGCTATGCGTCCATGATTGCCATGATCACGTTTTTGTCCGGCGTTCAACTGCTCTGTGTGGGCCTGCTGGGGGAATACGTCGGACGCATTTACATGGAAACCAAACAACGCCCGGTCTTCATTGTTGCCGAAGACAGCGAGGACCTCGCCCAGCCGGTTGTGCCCCAACTGAGAGTTGCCGGTAATGACCAGAAACATTAACACCCTGCTCTGGCTGTTGTTTTCGGTTCTGGCTATCCGGCTTGGCCTGACCGCAATCCTCCCGCTGGCCGACACAACTGAACCCCGTTACGCCGAGATTGCCCGCATCATGGCCGAAACCGGTGACTGGATCACGCCCTGGTTCGATGACGGCGTGCCATTCTGGGGCAAGCCACCGCTGTCTTTCTGGGCGCAGGCCATGTCGTTCAATGTATTCGGTGTGAGTGAATTTTCCGGCAGACTACCCTCCTGGCTGGCCAATGCCGTCATCGTCTATCTGGTCTTTACCCTGCGCCGTTTCCTGCACCCTGATCGCACTGGCGATGCGGCAAAAGCAGCCGGCCTCTGGGCTGCTCTCATTTACGCCACCACTGCCCTGGGCTTCCTGTCGGCGGGCACGGTGATGACCGACTCCTTCCTCGCCCTGGGCTCAACGCTGGTACTGACCAGCCTGATTGTCCGTCTTCAGGGCGGCCCGGCGCCGTGGGGCTGGCTGTTCTTCGTCGGTCTCGCCATCGGCTTGCTGGCCAAGGGCCCGTTGATTCTGGTTCTGACCGGATTACCGGTGTTTCTTTGGGTCGCCGTTACCCGGCGCTGGCGGACCCTCTGGCAGCGCCTGCCCTGGATCCGTGGTTCCATGCTGATGCTGGCCATCGCAGTACCCTGGTATGTCCTGGCCGAGCTCAAGACCCCCGGTTTTCTCGATTACTTTATTGTGGGGGAGCACGTCAAGCGGTTCCTGGTCAGCAGCTGGCAGGGTGATCTGTATGGCAACGCCCACGAGTTTCCCCGGGGCACCATCTGGCTGTACCTGGTTGTGGCCAGCCTCCCCTGGGGTCTGGTGGCGTTGGCGGCATTTCTGCTCAATCGCTGGCGTGGGCACGACACCGTGCATGAATGGCAGGCCCGTGAAAAAGGCATTGGCGGACTGGTGCTGGCATGTACCCTGAGTCCGGCGCTCTTTTTCACCTTGTCGGGCAATATCCTCTGGACTTATGTTCTTCCCGGCTTGCCGTTTCTCGCAGTACTGGCATCAAGCCTCTGGCCACAGAGTCCCGCCAGGCCAATGCAACACTCCGCACTGGCTGCGATTCTTTTGATACCAATGCTCGGCACAGTGGCCGTGAGTTGGCTTGCCTTTCATCCGGAACAACTGAAAACCGAACGTGAACTGATCGCTCGGGTTGACCGCCTGCCCGACATGAGCGCCAACGAACTGGTCTATGTCGGCAAGGCACCATTTTCAGCCCGCTTCTACAGCCTGGGAAAAGTGCGTACCGTAACCCCGGAGACACTAAAGCGCCAACTGGAGCAGGGAGCGCTTTCCAGATCGATGTTGCTGGCTGTGGAGAAAGGCAACACAGCGATGCTGCATCGGCTTGAAACGCTTGCCGATCCCATTGATGAGAACCGGCGTTACCGCGTATTCCTGTTGGATACCCGGCTCCGGAATACAGCGCACAACGGCGACCGGGAAAGCAAAAGCAGCAGAATCGATTACACTGCAACCAACGAACACCCGCTGAGCTGAAAACCAACCGGATTCCTGCTACATGCGAATACTGCTGATAGAGGACGATCACCTCCTGGCCAAAACCATGCTCGGGATGCTGCGTGACGACCAGAACACCGTCGACTGGCTGGATGACGGCCAGCAGGCCCTGAACGCCCTGCTCAACGACAGTTTCGATCTGGCCATCCTGGACCTGACCCTGCCGCGAGTGGATGGTCTGGATATCATTAAGAAGGTCCGCAACGAGGGCATCGAGACACCGGTGATTATCCTCACTGCCCGGGGTGATCTGGATGAGAAATTGCGGGGCTTGAATGCAGGAGCGGACGACTACCTGACCAAACCCTTTGCCATGGCAGAACTGAAAGCCCGAATCCGGGCAGTTACCCGGCGTGGCTCCGGCGTCCGAACCGCCGGCCTGAAGGTGGGTCGGCTAACTCTGGCCCCGGACTCCGGCCAGTTAGCGGTTGGCACCGAGACGTCGATTCTCCCGCGCAGCGAGTTCCAGATCCTGCACTACCTGATGCGACATCCGGACCAGGTCGCAACACGACGGCGCCTGGAAGAACAGCTCTATGGTTGGGAACAGGGCGCCGAAAGCAATGCCCTGGAGGTGCACGTTCACCATCTCCGCCGCCGTGTCGGCAAGAAAACCATTCGAACCGTTCGGGGAGTGGGCTACCTTCTGGACAGTGAGGCTGCGGCGCTTGGGGAACCCGAATGAGCCTGACCCGCAAACT
Source organism: Marinobacter sp. B-21 (assembly GCF_056857895.1). Classification (NCBI taxonomy): domain Bacteria; kingdom Pseudomonadati; phylum Pseudomonadota; class Gammaproteobacteria; order Pseudomonadales; family Marinobacteraceae; genus Marinobacter; species Marinobacter sp. B-21. The sequence goes on along the minus strand of NZ_JBSXNZ010000086.1, from coordinate 106,885 downwards.
CACGGTCCTGGTTACCAGTACCGTCCTTTTCATCACTCTGATCGCCGCCGGGTGGGGTTTCTACGTCACTGACCATCAGCTTGAGGAGTTGTTCGACGCGGAACTGGCACAGAGCACTCGCATCGTCCAGGGATTGGTGGACCACTTATCAACGACCCAGCCGGCTGATCAGCTCTCCCACACCCTGTCGAAAACGCTGAAACTGCCCGAGAGTGCATACCGTGGCGAGGAGGAAGAAGACGAGATCCTTCCCGGCGGAGCGGGCCACAAGTACGAACGCAAGATTGCCTTTGAAGTCTGGTCGCCGGACAAAGAACCGATTCTCGATACACTCCGCGCCAACGATTCCCATGGGCTCGATCCGGGTTTCGCCTGGCAGGAGGTAGCAGGCTATCAATGGCGCACATTTACCTTGAGGGATCCGTCTACCGGCTACTGGATTCGCACCGCCCAGCGTGAAGATGTCCGGGACGAACTCAGTCAGGAGATCGCAATGGGAAATGTATTGCCCTTCCTGGTTGCCCTCCCGTTGCTTGCACTGGCCGTGCTTGTGTCGATCCAGGTCGGCTTCCAGCCCCTCAGGAAACTTGAGAAACCGGTGCGCAATATGGCACCGGAAAGTATTCATCCGCTGGACGACCGCCAGGCTCCCAAAGAAGTGGCCGGACTGGTGCAGGCGGTGAACGGCCTGTTGCGACGACTTAACCAGGCTCTGGAACGAGAGCGCAGATTCTCCGCGGATGCCGCCCATGAACTGAGAACGCCGCTGACGGCACTTCGACTGAATCTGGAGAAAGCCTGCGAGGACCACCCGGAGCAGTATCAGGATCTGATCCGGTCGGTTGACCGTATGGTGCACCTTGTTGAGCAAATGTTGTTGCTGAGTCGGGTCGATGCAGGTACCGATTTTGCTCCGGCGTACCACAACCTGTCAGCGATTATTGAACAAAGCATTGCCGATGTGGCACCCCTGGCCATGAAGAAGAATATTGAGCCGGTGCTGGAAGACGATGCGGGCCAGGCCCTGGTGTGCTGCCATAGCGCTCTGATCAATACACTGATGCGCTCCCTGCTTGCCAATGCTATTCAGTACAGCCCCGAACAGACCGTTATTACCACCCACATCACGCCTTCCGGCGACGGTTACCACATTACCGTCTGTGATCAGGGCCCCGGCATCCCAACCGAAGAACGGGAACGGGCTCTCAGCCGTTTTGTCAGGCTTGATCAGCGACTTGGCGGCGGCGCCGGGCTCGGGCTCGCCATCGCCCGCCGTATCGCAGAGCTCCACCGGGGCCAGCTTACCCTCGCCGGAAGGACAGACGGGCAGCCCGGACTGTGCGTCAGCATCTGGCTGCCCGCACGACCTTCCTTTCAAAACAGCCGTTCTTAAGGTTGAATTAAGGTTAAGGGTATATACTGTCTGGTCTTATTAATGGGGAGCATTCAATGAACCCCATTGATGTTCTGCTTTCGAGGATGTTCTGAAATGGGCAAGAAAAGAACCCTGTCGCTGATTATTCCGGCCAAGGATGAACAGGAAAACATTGCTGACCTTCTGACAGAAGCCTTCGGTGTCATGCGGGATTATCCCGACTTCGAGGTCGTTCTGGTGGACGATGGCAGCCGCGACCAGACACTGGACACCGCTATTCGGGCAGCCCGGTCCCTTGGTGGCCGCCTCGTCACGGTTCGTCATGAGCAGAGCATCGGACAGAGTGGTGCGCTGGCCACAGGCATCAGGCACGCCCGAAGTCGTCTTATCGTGACGATGGATGGTGACGGCCAGAATGATCCCGCTGACATTCCGGCACTGCTGCAAAAAGCAAACACAATCCGGGCATCGGATTTCTGCATCGCGGGCTATCGAAAGAACCGCAAAGACACTGCCTGGAAACGGTTCCAGTCGCGTCTGGCCAATCGCGTGCGCGACGCGCTGCTGCATGACGGCGTGCCGGACACCGGGTGTGGCCTCAAGCTGTTCCCCCGCTCCACGTTTCTCAAACTGCCCTGGTTTGACCACGGCCACCGCTTTATACCGGCGCTGGTGCGGGGTATTGGTGGTGAGATTGCGGTCGTAGAAGTAAACCACCGGCCACGTACCGCGGGAACCTCCAAATACAACGCGTGGAATCGGACCTGGGCCGGCATACTCGACCTGTTCGGCGTTTTATGGCTGCTACACCGCATCCGTACTCCCGTCATTGTCAACCCCGTCGATTCCGACACGCCGGTATCAGTAACGGAGCAGTCCTGACATGTTCAACTGGTCCCGCTGGCTGGCGTTTGCTGTGCTGGCGCTGGTCGGCTATCTGGCAATCCAGAATGGCTGGCTCGATTTTATTGCGGACAGGGCCCAGGTAGCCAGTTACCTGCACAGCCACGGAGTTGAGGGCCTGCTGGCTATTACCCTGGCAGGCGCGATCTTCACCGGCATCGGCGCCCCCCGCCAGTTGCTGGCGTTTGTGCTCGGTTTTGCCCTGGGCGGGATCAGCGGTACCCTGGTCTCAACACTGGCAGCCACTATTGGCGCCACAGGGTGCTTCTTCACCGCAAGATGGCTGCTGCGAACATCCCTGACCCGCCGGTTCAGCCGGCGCATGCGCCAGTTTGACGAACTGTTTCGGGAGCAGACCCTGCTGAAGGTACTTATGGTCCGCCTGCTACCTGTCGGTAGTAACCTGGCCACCAACCTCGTTGCCGGTTGTTCCGGCATCCGTTTTCTGCCCTTCCTGGCCGGCAGCACGCTCGGATACCTTCCGCAAATGCTGGTATTTGCTTTGGCCGGCGCCGGCATTGGCACTGCTGACGAGTATCAGCTGATACTGAGCGTTGTCCTGTTCATTCTGGCCTCCATGATTGGCGCGCTGCTCTACCACAATCAAAGAGCCAGAACCCTGGCCAATTCCGTTTCCGATCATTCCTGAGACCGACCATGCCCGCATCGCCTTTCGTTCGCCATCTCCCTGAATACCTTTTCAACCTTTCGCGGAACCGGCTACTGCTCGTGCTGCTGGCATTTGCCACAGTGATGATCTTCACCGGTATCGGCCTGCGGTCACCCTGGCCGGCCGATGAACCCCGCTTTGCCGAAGTTGCCCGGGAAATGGTGGCTTCCGGACAGTGGCTGATTCCCATGAGAGGTGGCGAGTTCTATCCGGACAAGCCTCCGGTCTTCATGTGGAGCATTGCCCTGTTCTATTGGTTAACTGGCAGCCTGAAAGTCGCCTTCCTGTTGCCAAATGCGCTTAGCAGCCTGCTAACCCTGGGACTGGTTTTTGATCTAGGCACGCGGCTATGGAACCAGCGTACCGGCACGATTGCCGTATTGCTGTTGTTGCTGGCACCGCAGTTCCTGATTCAGGCCCAGAAAGCCCAGATAGATGCCATGGTTGCGGCCTGGATTACCGTCGCCTCCTATGGCCTGATCCGGCATTTTTTCACCGGACCGGCCTGGGGCTGGTACTTCGTGGCCTGGGCATTCATGGGCCTTGGAATCATTACCAAAGGTGTCGGCTTCCTGCCCGCATTCATGTTTATCCCGATCCTGATACTCGGGCTCCGGAACCGCCAGCTTTTTTCCGACACACTTACCTGGCGCTGTGCGCTCGGTCCGCTGGCCATGATAGCCGTCGTTGCGGCCTGGCTGATCCCAATGGTGCTCTACGTGAACAACCTGGGTACAGAAGAAGCCCTTGCCTACAGGAATAACATTCTGTTCAAGCAAACCGGCGAACGATATGCCGACTCCTGGGGCCATATCCAGCCCTGGTATTACTACCTGACCAATGCTATCCCCTCGCTGTGGTTTCCTCTGCCGTTACTGTTGCTTGCATTAGTACGCCCCCTTGCGGGAGCCATCCGGCGAAACCCGGTCCTTCCCGTTCTGTTGGTCTGGATCGCCCTGGTTGTGGTGTTTTTCAGCATCAGCCCCGGCAAGCGGGGGGTCTATATTCTGCCGGCATTGCCCATGTTCGCCCTGTGTCTTGCACCGGTGTTGAGCACTCAGCAACCAGCCCGCTGGTTTCCGGCCGTTCTCACGGGACTGCATTTTCTGTTGGCCACAGCCCTGGTCGTCGTCGGAGTCATGGCCTGGAACGATCATCCCAGGCTGGTCGAAAAAGTGGCGGACTACAGCCGAGACCCGGCGCGGCTGCATGAGGCCGGGACACTGGTTTTCAGCGTTGGCCTGGCATGGTTGCTCAGCCTTGCGGTATTCTGGCGCTCTAATGCGCTGGGGCGCCTATTCGTGGCCATGATGATCAGCTGGCTGCTATACACAACCTGGGGTTACCGGGTTCTGGAACCTTTGCGCACGCCTCGCAATATCCTCGCGGCTGCGGAACGGAGCATTCCCGCCGATGCGCAACTCGGCATGATCGATTTCCGGGAACAATTTATCCTTTTCTCCAGGCTCGATTTCACCCACTTCAGCTATTTCACCGGCCTTGAACAGGAAAATCGCAACGCATGGCTGTGGATGAACGAAACCGCAGATAGCTATCTCATCGTGGCGGATCAGATTGAGTTGCAGTGCTTCACCAAAGAAGGTGCTATCCCTCTGGGAACAGCTCACCGGGAAAACTATCTTTTACTGGGTGATCAACAAATGAAGCCCAGCTGCGCGCCGCCAGACAAGGTTAAACGGTTTACCACGCGCACTCCCGGTAGTTGGCAAGACTGAGCCGGATGCGCCGGGATTTGCACGGGCGGACGTTCTGTTTTAATCGGATCTACCCGGTTTTTGGCAGCGTCACCGAAACCTGCAAACCCTGGTCTTCCGAGCCGGTATCGAGCCGAATGTCTCCTCCCATGCCACGAATCAGGGTGCGTGCGATGGCCAGCCCCAGGCCGGCGCCGCCAGTTTCACGACTGCGGGATTGTTCCAGGCGGTAGAAGGGCTGGAATACCCGTTCGCGTTCGGCTTCCGGGATGCCCGGGCCCTGGTCGGTGATGGTGATGACAGCCTCTTTTTCTGTGGCGTCGAGTTTCACCACAGCCCGCTGCCCGTAGTTCACCGCGTTCTCGATCAGGTTGCGCAGGGCGCGTTTGACGGCTTCCGGCTGCCCCTGAAGGACGCATCGTGGGCTGTCCTCGTACTCTACGGCCAGCCCCATCTCCTGCAGATCACCACAGAGACTGTCCATCAGGGTGGCCAAATCATAACGCCGGTGTTGTTCAGTGGTGCTGCCACGAATGAAATCCAGGGTGGCTTCGGCCAGGTGCTGCATCTCCTGCAGGGTCTCGAGCAGGCGGTCCCGGTCCTCGCCTTCAGGCAGCATTTCCACCCGCAGCCGCATGGAGGTAATAGGTGTACGCAGATCGTGGGCGAGGGCCGCCAGCAGGCGCCCCCTGTCTTCCTGCGCGCGGCTGACCTGATGCTGCATCTGATTGAAGGCGCGCGTTACTTCGCGAATATCTTCAGGACCACGCTCCGGAATCCGGACCTTTTCACCACGCCCGAAGGCATGGGCGGCATTACTCAGTTCGTTAACGGGGCGCAGAATGTGGCGGATAGCCAGCAGGAGCGTGAGTATCAGCAGTATGGCAGTAATGCCTACACTGGTGAGCGTTGCCTTGAGCCAGAGCCACGAGGGTGCAGGCGGCTGAGCCCGGGCGTTGACCCACTGCCCCGTGGGCAATGCCAGGGACACGCTCAGAATGGGCGGGCACTCTTGTCGTTTCTCTTGCCGCTCCTCTTCTCTTTCCTTGCAGTGTTCCCGGCGCTCTTCATCCTCTAGATGCTGCTCATGGTCATCGTGTTTCGCGCGTTCGTCATGTTCATCCTGCTCCGATTCGTGCCATGACAAACATTCCTGTTTATCGGCTTCCATTGCGGCTCTCACCTGCTCCCGGGGCAGACCCAACTCTATAGCCAGTTGCTCAGTCATTGTTGGGGACAGGTCATTGGTGAGATGCGCTGACGGATCGATGGAAAGCTGCAGGGAGGGGCTGGAAAGTGCCCGTAATATGCGTTCCTGCCGCTCCGGGTCGGTAGTGTCTAGCAGGGTGTAGGCATCCGTAACCCGTTGCAGCACATGTTCGAGGCTGGCGCTGCGCAGAGCGCCCTGTCGCTCTCCGGCCAGAATCGCGATGGTGATGATCTGTGCCACCAGCAGCACCAGGATCAGCAAGAGTGCCAGCTGCCCGCCGGCACGCCGGGGCCACAACTTCATTGCCCTGCGCCTCCCACGCTGGCAATCCATTGGTACCCGCCCCCCCAGATGGTCTTGATCAGCCGGGGGTTGCGGGGGTCCGGATCGATTTTCCGGCGTAGCCGGCTGACATGATTATCGATACTGCGATCGAAGGCGTCTGCTTCCCTGCCGAGGGTCAGGTCCATGAGCTGATCCCGGGACAACACCCGACCGGCGTGCTCCAGAAAGGCCAGCAGCAACTTGTATTCGGCGGTGCTGAGAGACACTTCGACGCCTTCGGGATCGATCAGTTGATGGCGATCGACGTCCAGGGTCCAGCCCTCGAATGACAGGCACTGCCCGGCCATCGGGCTGCGTTGGGGTGGTAGCGCGATGGTGCGGCGCAGAACCGCCTTAATGCGGGCCAGAAGCTCCCGCGGATTGAAGGGTTTGGTCAGGTAGTCGTCGGCGCCCATTTCCAGGCCGACGATGCGATCGGTCTCCTCGCTCATGGCGGTCAGCAGAATAACGGGCAACCCGGTGTGTTCGCGCAGGTAGCGGCAGAGAGTCAGGCCATCCTCTCCCGGCATCATGATGTCCAGCACGACCAGGTCCACAGAGTGGTCTCTCAGCTGGCGCTTCAAGGCATCCCCACCATCGGCCAGGAGCACGCGCAGCCCGTGTTCCTGCAGATAACGGCCTACCAGGTCGCGAATGTCTCGGTGGTCGTCGACCACCAGAATCGTGGGAGAAGTGCTCACTCATTACTCCGTCTGTGTACTCACTGTCCCGATTATAGGGGAGTCATCGCGGGGCATGGGCATGAGGTTGTCAAAAATCATCCCAATTCAGGCTGTTGAGACAATTTGCGACAAATTCGGCTGCCACCCGAGACAATTCTGCGACGTTTTTCTGGTGCAATAGCTCGCACCGGGACTGATACGCCGTAATTAGCGCGAGAGCCCTGGAGGGGGAGTTCGCCAACATTCTGAAGGAGATCGACGATGACAATGATGGACGCTGGAAGCCGTTACGGTGCCGTTTCCCGTGCCTTGCACTGGATTATGGCAGTCCTGCTGCTGGCCATGCTCGGCAGCGAGGTGTGGTTCGAGGCTCTGGAGGATAGCCTCTCGGAGGCCTCCTTGATGGCCTGGCATCAGAGTGTGGGGCTGGCATTGTTCGCGCTGGTGGTATTTCGTGGTTTGTGGCGATGGCTGAACCGGTCGCGCCTTACAGCGCCTGCACACTGGGCGACCATGGCAAAGTGGGGGCATTTCGCTCTGTATGCACTGATGATTCTGATGCCTCTGTCAGGGCTGGCGACGGCCCTTGGGGAGGGAGACACTGTCACTTTCTTCGGGTGGACGGTTTTTGCTTCCGGCCCGGAAGTGGCGTGGCTGGAAGACAGTGGCGAAGACATCCATGAGGTCCTGGCAAACGTGCTCTGGCTGATGATCGGATTGCATGTGACTGCAGCGCTGGCACACCAGTACCTGCTCGGTGACCGGATCATGAAGCGTATGGCCGGATCGTAGGCCACAGCCACCAACATTTCTGTGGCACCTTTTTGAAACCGGTAGCCAACAGGCTGCAACGAGACAACAGGAAAGACGCGGACCTCGGACGCAACTCTGCACAGCTCCCGCATATGGGTTATGTTTCGTTTTCTGGTAATTCGAGTTGTCTCTCACTCCGCCAGATTCGAATAAGCACAACTTCGGTGGCTTGCCTCAGGTAAACAACTCGAAAAGGCGAGTGAATCAACTCTCGAATATGATCCAGACTGAATTCAGGAACAGCTCGGCCAGCCTCAGGATGATGCTTCAGCATTCCCGAGTGCTCCAAAATAGCAGTCACATACCCGTCACCAATATGCGGCACATCCTGCTCTGTGTAGTACTCCTGAATAGCCTGCAAATCTTCAAGGGCAGACTGTGCGATGCGTAATTCCATTTACTTGATGCCTAGCGTTTTCCTGGCTTCCTCCAAAGATACAGTGTTGCCCTCACGAACGTCCATGAGCCCTTGCGCCACCGCCTTTACGAACCGTAGTTCCTCTGCGGTTCGCTCGTAATCCTCAAGCCCCTGAACAACAGCGACACCACGGCCACGGCTAGTAAGCAGGATTGGACGATGCGTATCCTGAGCTCGACCAACCACCTTTCCGGGATTAATCTTCAGGTCTGAAAGAGGAATAACATCCTCAGAAAATTTCACTTGCATGGCAGTCACCAAATCGACAGAACTGGTATAACTACTAGCACCAGTTAACAGGTGCGGTCAAGAAACGCCAACAGCACGCGCGGCTGCGGAATGGAGGCGAAGCCGCAATGTAGTAATAGCCTTCGCCGTGCCTGTGTTATGCATTCCTGGGACCCTGCTCATGATACTGAGTCGCTGTATCGGGCAGTATTTCCCACGTAAGCAATGAGATGGACTCCTCCTCACCTCACCGCAAAAACACTCGCCGGTTATTGGCACTTCACTCTCCTTGGTGCATGGCGCCGAAGCGCACCTGGTTAGCTACTCCCAAGTATGTATGCACGAAGCTGCCGCTCCTCTCTCATAACACAGAGTATGAGAACCCGTTTCTTATCTTCACGAAAAAAAATTCGACAAGGGGGCACCACTACTTCTCTGTATACCGAATTGGGGAGCTCCGGAGGAATCCGTCCGGATTGGGGAAAATCCTGCAAACGCTCGGTTTTATCGAAGACTTCTTCGACCAAATGGCTTGCGGCAGCAGGATTATCCAGATCAACGTACTCGGCAATAGCGTCCAGTTCCTGAAGCGCGGGCTCCGTCCAGATTACTTCAGCCATTTACTCATTTTCGCCCTGGCCTCACTTTGGCTGCATGTTCTTCCCTCAAGTACCGCACGCTCTCCCCGTGAGAGCCCCTCAAGCAGCTCAAGCCGGCGCTGCATAAACTCGTAATCCTGAACATCGACAAGATAGGCCGATGGCTGACCATGCTCCGTGATCAGTATCGGCTCCTTTGACAAATGCAGGTCCGCCAGAATCTTCGTGGCTTGGCGCTTGAGGTTCGTAACAAGCTCAACTTTCATCGGCTCCCCCTGAATCAGACTATTAGTGACACTATAGTATCACTATTCGGGTGGGGCAATCACAGCTAACGCCCGCCATCACCGGTGACAAAACCGGAGCGAAGCGGAGATTTTGGCATCCGGTGCATGGCCTTGATGCAATATCAGTTTGACTCAACTATTTCTCTGATAACGCTTCCAAGCTCAGCTATCGCTGCATTTCTTTCGTCAAAGGATGCTGTGGTTTCAGCTATATAAAATGCAACAATGATTGGCTCGCCCTCTGATTTTACGCGGATTTCCAGCAAGTACGGAACTTTCCACAGCCTTTGGGTGGCCTCGAAATTAATTCCGTGCTTTTCCAGATTGACCTGGCGTTGGCACTGGCATGCAGAAGTTAGCATCGACTCTTTTCATGGTGTGCTCCACCGAAGGACTGTCTATACAGTATTGTTGAAGCGTACCATCAGAAGAAGCCAACATAGACATGGATGTACAGCCTTAAGAGAGTCGGGATGGGGTCTTGAGATAGGTGACCAGCGCATCAAATGGCAGAGGTTTTGTGAACAGAAATCCCTGGCCGAGCGGGCACTGAAGCTCCGCCAGCATTTGCAGTTGGTCGTCTGTTTCGATGCCTTCCGCCACCAGATTCAAACGCAGGTTGTCCGCCATTTGCACGATGGTGGTCACCAGTTGGCGAGCCATGTCGCTCTTGTGCATGTCATCCAGGAAGGACTTGTCCAGCTTCAGGGTGTTGACCGGAAGGAAGGCAAGTCTGGCGAGGGACGAGTAGCCGGTTCCGAAGTCGTCGATGGCGACGGTAAATCCGTGATCGTGAAATTCGTGCAGCATCCTTTCCATGCGGGGAACATCGCTCATCATTGACGATTCGGTGACTTCCAGTTCCAGTGCGCCGGGCGGTAACCCTTCATCCTGGATGGTCTGCTGGATCTGTTGGGTCAAGGTCGGTTGCCATAGCTGGCGCACAGACAGGTTCACGGCCATGCGTAGATTGGGAGCAAATTCCCGTGCTTTGCGAAGATCGCGACAGGCCTGCTTGATGATCCAGGTTCCCAGGCGCACGATGAGCCCGCTTTCCTCCAGCATTGGAATGAAGTGGGCGGGGCTCAGCAGGGTGCCATCTTCCTGTGGCCAGCGAAGCAGTCGCCTGCTTCGTGACCCAGGCCATCGTTGACTCTCTTGAAGCCGTCCAGGTCAATAAAGAGCACAGCGGCGTGGGCCTGCTCCCGCTCTGATTTCGCTTCCAGCGAGCCCAGCTCTTCCAGCACCCACTGACGGTTCGGCAATTTGGTTAGGGCATCCCGGTAGGCCCGCTCTTCGGCGCGCTCCTTTTCCGCATCCAGGGCCTGATGACTGCGCAGCGCGCTTAGCCCAAGGGCGATGTTTTTGGCCAGGCGCCACATCAGTTCTATTTCCGATTCTCCGAAGGCGTTCGGTTTTTCGGAATAAAGTGCCAGTACACCGACCGTGTTCTCTGAGATCAGCAGAGGTAACGCCAGCACTGAGTTCATGCCGTGTTGGGCGGCGCTGCCCCGCCAGGGGTCAAAAAGGGGGTCGGTGTGCAAGTTCTGCGAGACTTCCGGCTGGCAGCGGCGTATGGCGCTGCCAGCAGGGCCTTGCCCCTGGGCGTTGTCGCCCCAGGAGAGTTGCATGTTTTCCAGGTACTCCGCCGCGCCGCCACAGTGAGCAATCACCTCAACGGACTTCTGTTCATCGTGTTGCGCTATGCCGAACCATGCGAACCGATAACCGTGATCGCCCACCAATTGCCCAAGCATCTCATCCAGAAGCTCCGTTTCGGTCTTGGCCCGAATCACCAGCTCATTGCAGGCTGAGAAAATACGGAAAGCCCGGTCCATATTCTCCAGCGCGCTTTCGCTCTCATTGGCCCGCTGGCTCAGTTCCACGGTGGACTGCCGCAGCCGGAGCATGTTTGCGATTCGGGCGATCAGCTCGGGCGCACGCAGAGGGGACACCACGACATCCTCGAACTGGCCGTCCAGCGTACTTCTCGCCCGGCTTAGCTGGCTTTCCCTGACCACAAGCAGAACAGGAATCAAGGCGGGCGCCTGCGCTTCACGATGCGCTGCCAGCGTGTCCCGCCACTTTACAAGCGCCCCCAGATCCGCAATAACCATGTCAAAGTTTCGGTCCGGAATGAGGCCATTTTGGGGGCCAAGCAACTCGTGGTTCTCCAGAATCTGGGACAACAAGCGCTTGTTACCGGAATGCCCAAGTAAAACAAGAATCTGCGCCATTAGGTATTTCGCTTATATGGTTTTTTCTTCGGGCGCTGTCTGGTTTCGGTGGGTATCCACAAAATGAGGCTGCCCGTGCAGAATGCCCTGGAGGCCTTTTAGCGGCTCGCCGACATTCAGGCCATTGGGGGTGATTTCGAATGCCCGCAACGATCTTTCGAAATCACTGGTGCGCTTTTTAAGGACGCCAATGGTTTTGCGAAGTTCGCTGTTGAATTCCACATAGCGCAGCATGACGATGGTATCGGCCAGATAGCTGATGCCGGAGTCGGTGGCTCGCACCTCATTGCCGGCAATTGATGCAATTTCGTTAAGAATCAGCACGGTTACGCCACGGCTGACCAGATACCGACACAGCGCGTGGAGTCGTTCAACCACGTCATCCCCCGCCACCGAGAGGCGACCCACGGACAGTTTATAGCCGGAAAGGCTGTCCAGCATGACCAGGCGGGTATTGTTGATTTCAACTTCTTCACGAACCGAATGCGAAAGCTCATCCGGGGAATAGCTCACCGCCTCAACGGTCTCGATATGCAGCTGATCCTGTTCCAGAAGATCGTCCAGCGGCATGCTGAGGCTGCGGCAACGGTGCTTGAGAATACGGGGCTGTTCCTCAAAGCTGTACACCACGGCCCGCTCGCCTCGCAACGCCGCTGTGCGCATGATCTGCATACCCAGAGTTGTTTTCCCTACGCCTGTCGGCCCGGAAAGAACCGACACAGTGCCACGCTCAATTCCCCCCGCCCAGAAGCGCGTCGATTTCCTCGACGCCGGTACTTAAAGTGACCGGGTCACAGGGAGCCTGCCTGTTATCGGGGATGAGTCGGGGGAATACCTGCATGCCACGGTCGGTCAACCGCATGAAATGCACGCCATCGGCAAACTGAATTTTGCCATCGGGGATCTTTAACTGCTGGCTCTGAGCGCGGACCTGGCCACCGTTTTCGCCCAGACTTACATAGAGCCCGGTGCCTTCGGTTTCCGCGGCCAAAAAATGCAGGGACAAGGTCGTCTTTCCGCCACCCGGTCCCCCTCTGACCAGATACGCTCGCTGTGGAAGGAGGCCGCCGTAGGCGATTTCATCCAGACCTTGAACACCGGTGGAAATGCGCTGTTCTGGTGACGTCACTGAGATTAACCTCGATAAATGTCAGAACATTGAGCGACCAACATAGCCATTGAGCCCACAGCATACAATAACCGTGCGGAAGAAAATCACGGTTATTGTGTTGCTATCTGGCGGGGCCCTGTGGTGCGATTCTGGCCAGCGCTGCACGGATCGCCTGGGGAACTGGTGCTGCCGGGCGCATCTTCCACTACTATCAAGGTACGTTCGCGCTAGAGACGACGTTACCGTGGGACTGTCGATCAAAAAATCGGAATTTACGGCGGAAGAGTTTGAACGTTTTGCTGCCAAGGTCCGGACGGACCTTACAGCACTCACTCGCCTTCTGAACCGGCCCGGCTTTGGTGAGGGAGAGAGTTCCATTGGAGCCGAGGTCGAGTTCTACATCGTAAACCCTGACCTGCGAGTTCAACCCATCAACACAGAAATCGCCGCCAGCGTTCAGGATCCCCAACTGACGGTTGAGCTCAATCGCTTCAATCTTGAATACAACCTCAGCCCCCAGGCTTTCAAGGGAACTCCGTTTGCCAGAACAGAGCAAGAGCTGCTCGCTGCCATCAAACGAATCGACCAGCACGCCGCACCACTGGATGGGGAACTGGTACCAATCGGCATTCTGCCCACACTCCGGCAGTCCGATATGGGCGCGAAGGCGATGACAGACGAACCCCGCTACCATGCGCTATCCAACGCGCTGATCAAGCAACGGGGCGAGCCATTCAGCATCCATATCGGCGGCAACGATGTCATAGATCTGGTGGCCGACGACGTCACCATGGAAGGCGCCAATACCTCGTTCCAGCTGCACTGGCGTGTCCCCGCCCACCGTTTCGCCGACTATTTCAATGCAGTCCAACTGGTCATGCCGATTGTTCTCGCTCTGGCCAGCAATTCGCCCAGCCTGTTTGGCCACCACCTCTGGGACGAAACCCGTATTGCCCTGTTCAAGCAATCCATCGACAGCCGACCCCCCAATCATAAAACCTGGCGCCACCCGCCAAGGGTCTATTACGGAAACGGCTGGGCACGCGGCGCCTGGGAACTGTTTGCGGCCTCCGCATCGCTGTATCCCCCCATCATTCCACTGATGTCAGATGAAGATCCGATGGCCGTGATTGATCGTGGCGAAGTACCGGAACTGGCCGAGCTGCGCCTGCACCAGGGAACCACCTGGCCCTGGAACCGGGCCATCTTTGATCCCTCAGACGGTGGTCATCTACGCATCGAGATTCGTTCTATGCCTGCAGGTCCGACTGCAGTGGATATGTGTGCGAACGGACTGTTCGTGATCGGCGCTGCGTTGGCAGTGCTCGATGACATCCGTCATCTGACGTCGATACTCCCCTTCCATTACACCGAACACAATTTCTACCGCGCCGCCAAATATGGCATCGGCGCAGAAATCATCTGGCCGCACAAGGATCAGGTTCAGTTGCAGGATATGCCCCTGTTGGCCGTGGCCCGTGAGCTGCTGCCCCGCGCCCGGGAAGCACTGCAACGAACCGCCGTGGACGAGACAGAAATCCACCACTTGCTGGGCATCATCGAAGGCCGCATTGAAACCAACATGTCCGGCGCCCGGTGGCAGCGCCACATCACCGAGTCTTTTTTCAGGTCCCTGAGCCCCGATGAGGCGTTCCGGAGTATGCTGTCTCTGTACATGGCCAACCAGAAGAAAAACATTCCGCTCCATGAATGGACACTGTCACCGTGAGTAACTCGAACGTTCTTGATTGTCTGAATCACCCGTCACCCCAGACGCTGGGCCGCTCACCCCTTGAGTGGCTGGACCGACTGCACAAGCCCACGGTTGTTCGTGTTGCCGGTCGTGATCGCTCCCGCACCCGAGCCATGGCAACGCTTCTTCACGGTAATGAACCTTCGGGTCTGTTTGCGCTTCACCGGTGGCTACTTGAGCAGCACACGCCCGAGGTCAACATGCTGTTTCTGCTGGGAGGCGTCTATCCGGCGAAGATCCCACCCAGGCTTTCACTGCGCCAACTGCCCGAAGGACGTGACCTGAACCGGTGTTTCAAAGAGCCCTTTGCAGGGGAAGAAGGTGCGATTGCCGAGGCCATGCTGGACGAGCTTCGCAAAGCGAAACCCGAATGCCTGCTGGACGTGCACAACACCTCAGGCACAGGCCCGGCCTTCGCTGTGACCATCACCAATGACGCCGCCCATCAGGCGCTGACCTCTCTCTACACCGACCGCCTCATAATGACGGATCTTCGTCTGGGTGCGCTGATGGAATATTCTGAACAGGAGGTGCCCACGGTAACCATCGAGTGTGGTGGGTCCCAGGATGATCAAGCTCATCAACTGGCGTACGAGGGACTCGTTCGGTATGCCTCAAGACCAGACGTGTTGTCACTGGAAAAAGCGGAGTGGGACGTCGCCGTACTGCGAAATCCGATTCGGGTGGAACTGGCGCCTGAAGCGACCATAGAATACCGCCTTGAGCCCACCGGTCAGGCTGACCTCACGTTTCCGCCAGACATCGAACACCGCAATTTCGGGATTGTTTCCCCAGATGAGCCGCTGGGATGGATTGGAAAAAAAGGCCTCGGCATACTCACAGCGATCGGCCACAACCGGACCGAAAACATGGAGCAGGTTCTTCGAGTCAAGGATGGGCAGATCTACCCCGCACAGGCCATCAGAGCCTTTATGATTACCACCAACCCGGTTATTGCGAAGAGCGACTGCCTGTTCTATGCGGTCAAAGCAACAGGCGAACCCATTTTTTAGAATCCAAAGAGTCCCAGAGCGACGCTGCGGGCTTCAGGCACCCGGCATTTCCACTCCCTGGCAATCATTACTACGCACTGACCCTGACCCCGGATTAGGTCCAGCCAGCAGCCTGTCGGACTTAAGTCCGACAGGCTGCTGGAGTGGGGAAAGTCCACGGATACGCAATGGCCAAGGTTAAACCCGATCTGACAGACGACGATCAAAATCGGTAGCTGAACTCAATCATGTGAAAATCCGCCCCTATCGTGTCAGATCCATTAACGCCGGCATCTGAATAATGAAGGAACCGATATCCCAGCCCCAGATTTCTATAAAGCGGAACAGCGACACCCGAGGTCAGGGCAAACTGGAAAGGCCCGCCATAATCCTGGGTGCCGAAGCGCCACCTGCTGAACAAAGCGCCACCCATGCCCAAATCCAGGACAAAGCGCCCGTCCTCACTACCCAGCGTCAATTCCGGGATGAGCGAAACGACGAGCGCATTTTTACCCGCTCCCCGCAAAAGTCCGCCACTCGCCATTAAACGGCTGCCGATACCCCAGCCTGAAGTGGAGTAGTTATTCCAGGGCAAATGGAAGTTCGCCGACACATCGTATTCCTTAAAATCCTCCGGAGCCTCTTCTCCAAGCAAGGTCTTCTCTGAAATCCGTGCGCGTATGCTGAGACTCTGTAACTCCAGGTCTTCGGAGTACGAGTAGCTCGGGCCAGGAATGAGAAGGCCGCAGAGGATGATCGGCAGCAGTCCGAAATGAAAGAAATGGCGAGAAAAAACCATTGCTGGCAGCCCATGCTTATTATGAGGAAGGTTTTCGCTGCTACGCTTGTGAGCGGTGAAGAGCCTTATAACGTTCCTCTAACTCAACTCGCACGACGTTGAGGCGGGGTAGGTCAATCCATCATGTTTAGGCAGAAAATCCCTTCAGGTCAATAACTTCCCATTACTTTCCCTTCTCGTTTTCCGAACAAAAATGATCAGTGAAACTACTATCCTCGCCCAATGGGTCCAGGGCATGCCACTGATTCAAAAAGAATTTATGAGTTCGTTCAAATTCCGCCAGGTTCATGGTCGCAACGACCATTTCCCATACCTTCCGCCACAGCTTCGCCGCCAACTTGCTCAAAGGAGGTACAGACATTCGCAGTATTCAGGAGTTGCCGGGCCACAATGATATCTCCACAACACAGATTTATACCCACGTTGTTGGAACACACCAGTGTGGCATCAGCAGCCCGCCGGATGCTTGAGAGGCATTTTTTACGCTAACCCGGAACAAACACCGGAAAGCCGTCCAGTTCGGCAGAAAGCAGGCGCTGGCCAAACAGCTTTTCCAGCGCCGGGGCAACCAGCATATCCCGGGCCGTTCCCCAGCATGCCTCGCCGTCAGGAAACATCAGCAGGATCTGGTCACACCAGCGGGCGGCCAGATTCAGGTCGTGCAGGCACAGGAATACCGCCCGGCCGGACGCGGCCTGATTGCGCAGCAGCTTCATCACCGAGGTCTGGTGCCGCAAGTCCAGATGGTTGGTGGGCTCGTCCAGCAGCCAGATTCCCGGCGCCTGGGTCATCAGCGTGGCAATGGCCACCCGTTGCCGCTCGCCCCCGGAAAGCGTGTTGACCAGCCGGTCCCTCAGGTGGCTTACATCCAGCGCTTCCAGTGCCTGCTCTGCAATTGCCAGGTCTTCGCCACGTTCCATCTGCCAGGGTGACAACCAGGGATGGCGCCCGATCAGGGCGGTTTCCAGCACCGTGGCCGGGAAACCGTCCTGCCGGTCCTGGAACACCAGGCCCATCTGTTGCGAGACAAGTTTGCGCCGGATTTCCGTCAGCGGTTTGTCATCCAGAGAGAGTTCGCCGCTGCGGGGCTCCCGGAGGCCCGCCAGTGTATGCAGCAGTGTGGTTTTGCCCACGCCGTTGGGGCCAAGAACGCCCCAGACCTGGCCCGGCTGCAAGGACAGATTCAGGGGCACACCCGGGGCGCGTCCGGGAATGTCGATGATCAACTCTTCGGTGGTCAATATTATTGCCATTATCGACTCCGGTAGAGCAGGTACAGGAAGGTCGGCACCCCGATCAGCGCCGTGATCACGCCCACCGGCAACTGTTCCGGCGCGATCACCACCCGGGCCAGCGTGTCCGCCAGAACCAGCAGAGTGCCGCCAGCCAGGGCACAGGCGGGCAGAATCAGCCGCTGATCGTTGCCCAACGCTAGCCGGAGCATATGGGGCACCACCAGGCCGACAAAACCAACGGCCCCTGCCATGGTCACGGCGGTCGCCGTCAGCAGACTGGCCATCAGATAAATCAACCACTCCAGTGGCCGGACCGAAACCCCCAGGGCCGCGGCCTGCAATGAGCCCCGGGCCAGAACATTCAGTGCCCGCCCGAGTGGAAACACCAGCAGGCAGACCAGAACCAGAATAACCAGACCGGGCCCGGGCGTGGTGGCGTGGGAAAGGTCCCCCATCAGCCAGTAAAGCATGCCGGGCAGCCGGCTGGCCGGTGTCATGGACAGGATCAGGGTAATGACAGCACCCCAGCCGGCGGCCACCACCACACCGGTAAGCAGAAGACGGGAGGGTGTCCAGCTGCCGCTGCCATGGGCGAGACCAAAGACCAGCAGGGTCGCCAGCATGGCACCGGCAAAGGCCGAACCGGAAACCAGGTAACCGGCGGCCCCGGCCAGCATGGCCAGCAACGCCCCGACAGCGGCGCCGCCGGACAAACCCAGCACATAGGGATCGGCCAGCGGGTTGCGCAACAACACCTGCATCAACGCGCCGGCCACCGCCAGCAATCCGCCGGTGGCGAACGCGCTCAGAGTGCGTGGCAGTCGTAACTCCAGAATGAGCGTTTGCTGCAACTCCGTGCCACTGCCGGTAACAACACGCAGGGTATCCTCAAAACCAATGGCCGTGCTGCCGATGCTAACGGAGAGCAAAGCCGCCAGAAAGGCCGCCAGCAACAGGATCACCAAGGGTTTGTAGGGACTAGAGATTGGCACGGGCCTGCTCCAGGGTCTGGCACAGGTGTCTGGCGCCTTCTGCCATGCGAAGCGTGGGTCGCGCCAGCAGATCAGGCGGTTCCAGGAACAGGTTGCCGGCTGACACTGCCGTAAGCCCGGGGAATTGCTGCCAGTCCTCCAGCCACCGGTTATTCCCGGCCTGCCCGGCCGTAACAATGACATCCGGATTGGCTGCCAGCACCGCTTCACGGCTGATTCGGGGTACCAGCCTCGGCAAATGTCCGAAAACATTAACGCCCCCGCACAGATCAATTGCCTTGCTGATCAGCTCCTCCCGGTTCACGGTCATCAGCGGCTGGTCCCAGATCTGATAAAACACCCGGACCGGCTGTGCCCTGGCATAACTAGACTCCAGACTGGCGATTCCGTCACGGAACGAATCTGCTCGTGCTTTCCCCACAGGGGCCTGGTCCGTTAACAGGGCAAGATCCTCAACCGCCCGAGCAATATCCTCGAACGTGCGCGGGGCGAGCCAGAATACAGGAATGCCAAGGTCCGCGACCCGTTCCAGCTGGCTGCGGGAGTTGCCATCAATCCAGGCCACTACCAGGTCCGGTGCCTGTGATACGAGGGCCTCCAGATCCAGCCGGTTGCTGTCGCCCACCTGAGGCAATGCCGCAGCTTCGGCCGGGAAATCGCTCCAGGCACTGACGGCAACCACGCGTTCTCCGGCACCGGCGGAGAAAAGCAGTTCTGTGGCGCCGGGGGAGAGCGACACAATTCGCGTCGCCGGTGCCGTCAGGCAGATCTCACGACCCAGGGCATCCGTCACGCACGGCGGCCGGGCCGATGCCGATACCGGCATCAGGGCACAAAGCGCTAGCAACAGGGCAAACCCGCGTTGGATCATAGGATTACATCACCGGTCAGCGAGTGGAACTATTGGCGGAAATCATAGCGCACCGAGGCCATGAAGGTCCGGCCAGCGGCCAGATAGTCGAAAGGTTCGAAGGTCACGCTGTCATTGCCCCGGCTGGTGGCATAGCGGCGGTCCAGAAGATTGTCGACCTTGAGTGACGCCGACCAGCCCGGCTGAAAGTTCCAGGCTGTTCGTATATCGACTGTGCCGTACCCGGACAGAAGGCTGGTGTTGGCTGCATCATTATAGCGGTCACTCTCGGCGATGAAGCTGGCACCGACAGACCATTGCGCAAACAGGCGATCAACGTCGAGACGCACATTCTTTTCGGCACGGCGCGGCAGGCGGGCACCGCTATCCCGATTTTCGGTGTCCGCGTAGGTTACGGCTGCTGCCAGGTTCCAGTCCGCGGTTTCAATACCCGAGGAAACTTCGATACCGCGGATCCGGGCCGTCTCTACGTTTTCCATTGTGCCCTCAAACGTTACCGGGTCAGAGACAAAGGTAATGAGGTCTTTCACATCGTTCTGATAGAGCGCAATGTCCCAGTACCAGTGGTCATAACGCCCCGTAAAACCGGCCTCGATCATCTGGCCTTCTTCCGCATCAAGGTCGGGATTACCGGTGTAGAATGGTACGGTCAGATAAAGATCATTGAAGGTTGGAGCCCGGAACGAAGTGGCATAGCTGAGGCGCAAACGATGGGCCCGGTCCAGCTGGTGGCCAAGGGCCACGCCCCCCGTCTCATCCTTGCCGTAGGCTTCGTTGTCATCAAGGCGAAGGCTGAGCAGCAGGTCTGTCGCATCGAAGTTCAGGCGTCCCTGACCAAATACCGCGCTGTTCGACCGGCTGTTTTCGAGGAAGTCGCTACTGCCGTCCACTTCGTCGATCACCACCTCCGAGCCAAGAACCAGTTCGTGGACGCCGGCAGTCAACGTGTTTTCCCAGCGCGCAGAGCGGGACAGGGTGTCGAAGGTGCTCGGAAAACTCCCGAAGGTGTCCTGTTCATCCCTGGCCTCTGAGAACTGGATCCGGGTGCGCCAGTAGTCACTGGCAACCGCTTCCAGATACAGCCCCATGGCACGGATCAGGAAATCGGTATCACCACCTTCAAACTCGGTATTGCCCTCGGACTGGAACACCGTCAGCCCGGCACCGCCGCCCTGGCGAAACTCGTGGCTGATCTTTGCCAGCCCGCCGGCATTGCGAAACCCCTTATCCTCGCCACCGGCCCGCAAGCTAGTGCCCTCGGTATCGGAATAAACCCCGCCGGCCAGAAACGCCGACTGCCCTTCCCTTCCGGCCACGCCGGCCGTGGTTTCAAGCGTCTCGTGGGAGCCACCGGACAGTTCCGCCCAGCCCTGGCGGCCCGCTTCTGGCTCGAGGGTAAACGCCTGGATAACACCGCCCACCGCATCCGCCCCATACAGGGAGCTTTTCGCACCGCGTACAAGCTCGACCCGCTCCATCAGCTCCGGCGGCAGGAACTGCCAGGGCGGGATGCCGGCGGTGGCTGAGCGCAGGCGGATACCGTCCAGCAGCAGAACCGTACCGGAACTGCCGGCACCGCGCAGGAAGACGCTGGTGGTCTTGCCATAGCTGCCATCGGAAACCACATTAACACCTGGCTGGGCGTCCAGCAGATCCCGGAATTCGGCTGGTTGCTGGCGACGGATGTCGTCTTTTTCGATGACCGTCACCGACGACAGACTTTCACCTACGGTTTTCGGACCAAGAGTTGCTGTGACGATGATCGGATCAAGGGCTTCGGTGTCATTGTCATTCTGGCCCAGCGCAAGGACAGGCAGGGTTAACAGTGACGTTGCTGTCACCAGGGCAGGGAAGGAAGGTTTCACAGTCATTATTCGTGGCTCCGCACCGCGCGCACCCGCGCAGGAATCTGGGTTTTGTTGCGGAACGGGAAAGCAGGGGGCAGGCAATCATCGGGTGGCAGGAAAGCGGAACCGGACTATCACCCACCCAGTCGCCCACCGCAACATCGGGTGTTTTTCCAGGCCGGTCTCCGGGCTGGCAGGCGGAACCGAGGTTCCCGGGCAATCACCTTCCCATGCCATGACGACACAGTGGCGCATCAGATTGCCGTTATCCTGCTTACCGTTGCGGGGGCAGCATCGGACTTGCGCTGGCGTTGCCAGGCTCACCGATTTCCCGTTTCACCCGTCGCGCTGTGCGACGGACACCTGAAAAAAAGTAGTGGAAGGCTAGCAACTCCGGCGAAAGCGGTCAATGAGATCCGTCAAATGCCGACATGGCCGCTGCTCCCTGCCACTGCTATATTGCTTATCTCAGATTGATTTTCCTCCGTCAAAACAGGGAGTTTTATGCAGGCCGAGCTTATCGACATCCGCAATCACATGGCGCAGTACCCGCCGTTTGACGAGCTGCCCGAGGAGCTGCTCGACAGGGTGGTTGGCGGCATTGAGGTGGTGTATTTCAAGGCCGGCACCCAGATCCTGGAGTTCGGTGAGCAGAACACCTGGCTTTGCTATGTGCGCAGCGGGGCCGTGGAGATCTACCGGCGCACCGGCGAGCTGTATAACCGGATCGGCGAAGGAGAGATATTCGGCCAGTTTGGCCTGCTGATGCGCAAGAAGGTGCGGTTTCCGGCGAAGGCTCTGGAAGACACGCTGATCTACAAGATCCCCGGTGAAATCTTCCATTACCTGTGGGAAAACGACGAAAATTTTGCCGATTTCGTGGAAATTGAGGACCGCAGCCGCCTGCGATCTGCCCTCTCCCGGCGGGAAAAGTCGAACCAGCTGATGACCTCAAAAGTCACCCGCCTGATTGCCCGGGAACCGGTCTCGGCGCCCTGCACGGTCAGGCTCCAGGAAGCTGCCCGGATCATGACGGACAATGGCGTTTCCGCCCTGTTACTGATGGACGAGGAAGGCGAAAAGCCGTTGCTCAAGGGTATTATTACTGACCGCGACCTTCGCACCCGTGCGCTCAGCGAAGCCCTGCCCTCGGAGACACCCATCAGTGACATCATGTCGGAGGACCTGATCACCATCCGCTCGAACGCCTTCATCTTCGAAGCCATGCTCACCATGCTTCACAACAATGTGCACCACCTCCCCGTGATGGATCGGGACGAAGTGCGGGGCGTGGTTGCGTTGTCAGATATCGTGAAGTACGAGAGCCAGAGCAGCCTCTATCTGGTCAGCAATATTTTCCACCAGCAGCATGTCAAGGGGCTGAAGAAGATCAGCCGGGATGTCCGTGACAGTTTCGTCCGCATGGTGAACGAAGACGCCAATTCCCACATGATCGGCAGTGCCATGGCCGGCATCGGGCGCAGCTTTACCCAGAGGCTGCTTGAGCTGGGCGAGGAAAAACTCGGGCCGCCCCCGGTTCCCTACTGTTTCATGGCCCTGGGTTCCATGGCCCGTGATGAGCAGCTGGTAGTGACGGACCAGGACAACGCCATGATCCTGGACGACGGCTTTATACCGGAGGAGCACGACGCCTACTTCCTGGCACTGGCGAAATTTGTCAGTGACGGACTGGCCGAATGCGGATACACCTACTGCACCGGCGACATCATGGCCACCAACCAGAAGTGGCGGCAGCCGCTGCGGGTGTGGAAAGGCTACTTCACCGACTGGATTGACAACCCGAAGGCCCAGGCCCTGCTCAACAGCAACATCTTCTTCGATCTGGACGGCATCTATGGCCAGACCGAATTTGCCGAGCAACTGAAGACCCTGGTGGCGGAGAGAGCCAGTAACAGCCAGCGATTCCTGGCACTCCTGGCCCGCAACGCCCTGAACCGCACGCCGCCCATCGGTTTCTTCCGCACCTTTGTGCTGGAGGAGGACGGCAAACAGCAGAAAACCTTCAACCTCAAACGCCGGGGCACCGCTCCGCTGTCGGATCTGATCAGGGTCCACGCCCTGGCCTGCGGCTCCCGGGCCCAGAATTCCTTCGAGCGGCTGAAAGCCATCGGCAACACCAAGCTGCTGCTGGACGATGATCTCGGCAACCTTCGGGACGCCCTGGAATTCATTTCGATTGTCCGGATCCGGCACCAGGCCCTGGCCATTGAGGCGGGGCGGGAGCCGGACAACAATGTCCGGCCGGAAGACCTGTCGCCCTTTGAGCGCAGCCACCTCAAGGATGCCTTCCAGGTGGTCAGTAATGCCCAGAAATTCCTGAAATTCCGGTACCACACCCAGGTGACCCGCAATGTCTGATGACTCGCGGGCTGAACACCCCGCCACCAGCCTGCCATGGCCCGAGCAATATCAGGCTCTGGCCCGCCAGTCCAAATCACCGCTTCTGCGGTCCTTTTACGAGGCTGGATGCGTATCGCCGGATACACCAATTTCCGAGGTTCCCATGGTGGCCATGGATTTCGAGACCACCGGGCTGGACGCCAACCAGAATTCCATTGTCAGTATCGGGTTGGTTCCGTTCACGCTGGACGCCATCCGACTGGCCGATGCGCGGCACTGGATCGTGCGCCCGAAACTGCCCCTGCACCGGACCTCCATTGCCATCCACGGCATCACCCACAGCGATATCGACAAGGCACCGGATCTGGAAGACATTCTTGAGGATCTGTTTGCCTGCCTGAGTGGCCGTGTCCCTGTTGTCCACTACCGGAATATCGAACGACCGTTCC
Source organism: Marinobacter sp. B-21 (assembly GCF_056857895.1). Taxonomy (NCBI): domain Bacteria; kingdom Pseudomonadati; phylum Pseudomonadota; class Gammaproteobacteria; order Pseudomonadales; family Marinobacteraceae; genus Marinobacter; species Marinobacter sp. B-21. The sequence goes on along the minus strand of NZ_JBSXNZ010000086.1, from coordinate 83,013 downwards.
TGGATGTGGCGCTGAAGTGGCGGCTTGGTGAAGGCATCCGCTTTCCGGTCCTCGACACCATGGCCATTGAGGCCCACCTGCACCCGAACCGGCAACCTACCCTCTGGCAGCGATTCACGGGGAAAAGTCCGGTATCGATCAGGTTAGCGGACAGCCGGCTGCGCTATGGGCTGCCCCATTACGCGGCCCATAATGCGCTGATCGATGCCATTGCCACGGCGGAGTTGTTGCAGGCCCAGGTGTTGCATCACTTCAGCCGGCAAACGGCGATTGGCGATCTCTGGCTGTAGCCTTATTATCGGATTACGCTGCGCTAATCCGACCTGCCCAGATGCTCCAGTCCCACCGCCTGGGCGTCCGGCCCGGCTACTGACTGACCATATCGGCCTTGGGTCGGACCTCGTTGACCCATTCGCCATAACCCGCCGAAGCCATGTCCTCTAGGGGAATGAACTTCATGGCAGCGGAATTCATGCAATAGCGCAGTCCCGTGGGGGCCGGGCCATCGTTGAACACATGGCCCAGGTGGGAGTCCGCGTAGCGGCTGCGAATTTCCGTCCGGCTCGTGAAGAATGAGCTGTCATCCCGCTCAACCACCGCATCCGGCGTGATGGGACGGGTAAAGCTGGGCCAGCCGGTGCCGGATGTGTATTGGTCCCGGGAGGAGAACAGGGGCTCACCTGAGACAATATCCACATACAGGCCCGCCCGCTTGTTGTCCCAGTACGGGTTATTGAATGCCGGTTCGGTGCCGTCTTCCTGGGTGACCTCATACTGCCTATCGGTCAGCCGCTGTTTCAGGGTTTTCTGATCAGGCTTCACAAAGCTTTGGCGATCAAAGCCCGGGTCCGCCTCGCCGGTCGCCATAGCTGCCGGCCTGAACCGGGAAAAGTCCAGTTCGTAGTCTTCACCATACACCTTCTCGATAAACTGATAACGGCCTGAATTGAAGGTGTAGAAGTTATAGCGAACCGGATTTTTCTTGTAATAGTCCTGGTGGTACTTCTCTGCCGGATAAAAGGTTTTCAACGGCACAATTTCAATCAGCACCGGGTTGTCGTAGACACCTGATGCCTCAAGCGCCTGCCTGGCCGCCTCCGCCAGGCGCTTCTGCTCATCGTTGTGGTAGAAGATCGCCGGGCGGTACTGCTGACCACGGTCCACAAACTGACCCTTGATGTCCGTCGGATTCATCATCCGCCACAGCCCGGCCAGCAAACCCTCGTAGGTCATTTTCTCCGGGTCGTAATACACCTGGACGGCTTCGGTGTGGCCAGTGCGGCCAGACGAGACCTGCTGGTAGGTGGGATTCTGTTCATCGCCGCCGGCGTAACCCGAAACCGCCTCGACCACGCCGGGAATCTTTTCGTAACCGGCCTCAACACACCAGAAACAGCCGCCGGCAAAGGTGGCCACCGCCAGCCCGGGATCATCCGGTGCGAACTCTGTGTCTCTGCGATCCTGCTTGTCAGCGGTCGCGTAAGCCGTATACAGGCCACCGAAAGACACCAGCGCCAAGGCGGCCAACATACCCGTAATCGTGCATTTCATGATAACTCTCCTCTACGTGATTCCATGCCGACAGCGTACCGCCCCGGATTCACGAAAGCGTTCGGTAGTTGTCACGAATCCATAACGTTGTGGATTATTTACCGGCGGTGCCCTCTGGCTCATTCGCCAGCGGAAGCCAGACAGAGAAAACGGCGCCGGTGTCACTGCGGACCGAGAGCCGGCCCTGCTGCAGGGATACCATCCGCTGGGCAATGGCCAGGCCGAGCCCGGCGTGGCCGATGCGAGAGGAGCCAGGGGCCTGATAGAAAGGTTCGAACAGGTGATCCATATCGGCCGCGTCAATACCGGGGCCGGCATCAGCCACGGTAATCTCCGCGCCACCTGCCCTGGCTGCGACGCCCAGGGTTATCTCGCTGGCCCTGGGCGAATGGTTGATGGCATTTCCAATCAGGTTATCCAGTACCCGCTCGGTCATGGCGATGTCGGCCAGAACCCGCACCGGAGCAACCTCCACAATGGCCAGGGACACGCCGGCGTGTTCGGCTTCGGGCCGGTGTTTCTGCACCACATCGTGCAGCAGTTCGGCAAGCACGAACGGCTCGGGTGTGGGCTGCCTTTCCCGGGCATCCAGAGCTGCCAGCTCAAACAGTTCTTCCACCAGGCGCCCGAGCCGGTGAGTTTCCGCCAGTGCCACATCGAGAAACCGGGCGCGTTCATCGCCACTCAGAGTATTCTGCTTAAGACGTAACGCCTCAATGTAGCCCTGGATCGACGCCAGGGGGGTGCGCAGGTCGTGAGACACCTGGGCTACCAGTTGGCGGCGTTGGGCGTCCTTGTCTTTCAACTGGTCCAGTTGCGCGGCAATGCGCTCCGCCATCTGGTCAAACCTGGCGGTCAGGTAATCAATATCGTCGCCTTTACCGTCGACCGCGGGTGTTCGTTCAGGAGACATGCCACTCTCAAAGGCCTCAACCCGCTCGGTCAGTCGGGACAACCGACGGGTCAGCAGGCGGAAAAACACCAGGCCCGCAAGCAGTCCGACAACCAGGCTCACCGCCAGAGCTCCGGCCCCCATCTGCAGTAACCGGTCGCTGTGCACCATGCTTTCGGCCAGATCGTATTCCTCTCCCCGAAGCACCACATACAGGTAGCCGGTGGGATCCTCTGCGGAAGGGACAGGCGTTACCGAGAACACCTTGTGCCGGTCATGGCTGCGGGGGTCGTCACCGGGCAGCGGGTAGGCCTCCGGATTTTCCAAAAGGGTCCTGATCGGCTCCAGGGAAACCCGGTTACGCTTGATCTTGTCCGGGTCGGCGGAATAGGAAAGGATTTGCCCCTCCCTGTCCAACAGGTAAATCTCAATGCTTGGATTGATGGTCATGTACAGTTCGAACAACTGCCTGAGGGCATCCCGGTTGAGCTTGCCGTCGGTAACCAGGTTGCGATCTGACACCAGGTTACGGGCCAGATCGCGATTGAGCTGATGGCTCACCGCCGCGGAATACTCCCGGACCGAGGCCAGGCTCAGGAAGGTAAACAGCCCCCCCACCACCAACAGCAGAAGGAACAGGCCAATTGCCAGCCGGGCATAGAGCGTTCGGAACACCGACAGAGCCATGATTAATCCATAAACCGGTACCCAACGCCCCAAACGGTCTGCACATACCGGGGTGCGGCGGGATCGGTTTCAATCTTGTTGCGCAGGCGGTTGATATGGGTGTTCACGGTATGCTCGTAGCCTTCGTGGTTGTAGCCCCAGACCGCATCCAGCAGTTGCGCCCGGCTGAATACCCGGCCCCGATGGCTGGCAAAGTGCCAGAGCAGATCGAACTCCCGGGCGGTGAGTTCCACTTCCACCGCCTGCACAAAGACCCGTCTGCGGACAGGGTCGATACGCAGCCCGTCGACTTCGATTTCTCGGGCGTCATTGTCGGAAGCACGATGGGAGGAAAGGGCGTCCACACGCCGAAAGAGCGCCTTGATGCGGGCCGACAGCTCAGCCACGCTGAACGGCTTGGTGAGGTAATCATCCGCCCCCATTTCAAGCCCCAGAACACGGTCGAGTTCGGTACTTTTGGCCGTCAGCATCAGCACCGGCACGTAGCCACCTTCGGCCCGGATCTCCCGGCACACCGCCAGACCATCCAGCCCGGGCAGCATCAGATCCAGAATCACCAGATCGATGCCGCCCTCACGGAAACGCTCCAGACCGGTGTCGCCCCGATCCATCAGGACCGCCTTCATACCCAGGTCCGATACCTGCATGCGGACCAGCTCTCCGATGCCGGGGTTGTCCTCAATAATCAGTACGGTTCTTGTCATGGGTTCCGGGCTCCGGAAGAGTTCGCCACCACCGGTTACTTCATGGCATCCTTGTCATCCATGGTATTGTCCTTCATCGACATGCCGTCCTTCTTCATGTCGTCCATGCCGTTCGCCTCCATGGCATCGCGCTTGATGCCGTCATCCTTCATACCGTGCCCCATGTCATCTTTTTCCATATCGTGCTCGTCCATGCGCTGATTCATGGACTCCTCGGACATCCCCTTGTTTTTGGTGGCGTCATCAGAAGCCGCCATACCGCCTGCCAAAGCAAGGGTCGCGGAGCAACCCAGCAGGGCAATTGCAAAAATTCGGTTCAGCAAGTTCATGGTAATTTCTCCGTGTCATTCATAGTGATTGGGTGACTGCGCCACCCGACACGAAGCAGTGTCGCAGCAGGGGCTTACGCCCCCGTCACGCCTGGTTAAAAAGTCTATCGCAAAAATATCACAGAACTGTCACGCCAGCGGCCAGCAACGACAGTCCGCTCATGGCTCAGTCCTCCAGAAAGCCACTCAGGCGCTCTCGCACGATAGCGTTAGCATCGTCAACGATCCGTCGGATCAGCTCGTCGCAGGTCGGAATATCGTGAATCAGTCCGGCGACCATGCCACAACTCCAGGCCGCCTCGTCCATCTTGCCTTCCTGGAGAACCAGCCGGCCCTTGGCGCCAGTGACCAAGTGCCGGATATCATCAATGGTTTCCGCCTCGCCCTTCGCCTTTTCGATCCGGATAATTTCTTCCACCGCGGCATTGTTCATGACCCGCTCGGTGTTGCGCAGATTGCGCATGATCAGACGGGTCTGGAGTTCGTCCGCCCCCAGGATGGCCTGCTTCACGTTATCGTGGATGGGGGCATCCTGGGTGGCCAGGAAACGGGTTCCCATGTTCATGCCTTCGGCACCCAAAGCCATCGCTGCCACCAGACTGCGTCCGTCGGCCATACCACCGGATGCCACGAACGGGATGGCCAGTTCCTCCGCCGCCCGGGGAAGCAGTATGAAGTTGGGAATGTCATCTTCCCCCGGATGTCCGCCACATTCGAAACCGTCGACGCTCGCCGCGTCACAGCCGATACGTTCGGCCTTGAGGGCATGGCGCACCGACGTACATTTGTGAATCACCTTGATACCCGCCGCTTTGAGTTGGGGCATGTACTGCTCTGGGCTGCGCCCGGCAGTTTCAACGGCTTTCACACCGCCCTGAACAATAGCATCAATGAATTCCGGATAAGGCGGCGCCTCGAATGAGGGCAGAAAGGTCAGGTTGACGCCGAACGGCTGGTCGGTCATTTCCCGGCAGCGGGCAATCTCTTTTGCCAGGTCTTCCGGAGTGGGCTGTGTCAGCGCTGTGATGATACCTAGACCGCCGGCATTGGAAACCGCCGAGGCTAGTCCGGCATAACCTACGTGATGCATTCCACCCTGAATAATCGGGTAACGAATGCCAAAAAGTTCAGTAATTCTTGTCTTCATAGCGGGTTTTCCTTTTTCTCGTTAGAATGGATCGGAACTGTGTTATGAGGTCCCTGTGACAGCCAGAGCGACAACGACAACGACAACGAAACCGACACCGGCAGACGCGTTCGAACGTGCCCGGAGGATGTGGTTAAAGGGAGAACGCATCCACCTGGCCTCCCTCTCCGATGAACTGAATATTGGTCGGGCTACACTCTTTCGCTGGGTAGGCAACAAGGATCTGCTGATCGGGGAAGTGCTTTGGTCTCTCTACGAACCTTTGCGTCAGGACGCATTGGCCTCCACACCCGGTCACGGTATCGATTTCGTCGTCGGGGTGTATCGGCGTATCAACTCCACAGTGCTGCATTTCGAACCACTCCGGCGCTTCATCCATCAGGACCCGGAATACGCCCTGAAAATTCTGACCTCATCCAAGTCCACACTGCGCAGCCGAACGGTAGAGGCCAACACCCGGATTCTCAGGGGCCAGGTGGCTCGGGGCTATATCAAGCCACCGATGAAGATAGAGAGCCTGTCCGCTTTCATGGTCCGGCTGGCGGAATCCTGCCTGTACAGCGACATCCTCGGCGGCCGGGAACCCCGGGAAGAGGAACTGGAGGACGCCTGTACCGCCGTGCGCATCCTGCTCGGCGGCAAGGTCTGACCTCCTGCCCTGATCAGAGCTGAAGAGAACGGACCTCCAGGAATTCCTCAAGGCCCCACTTGCCGAACTCGCGACCGATGCCGGAATGGCCAAAGCCACCAAACGGTGCCACCGGGTTGAAGCCGCCACCATTGATGTTCACCTGACCGGTGCGAAGCTTTCCGGCAACCTGTCTGGCACTATCCTGATCCGCGGACCACACGGCACCGGAGAGACCATAAGGTGTGCCGTTGGCGATGCGGATGGCTTCCGCCTCATCGGTGTAGGGGATGACACACAGGACCGGTCCGAAGATCTCCTCCTGGGCAATGCGGCTGTCCGGTTTGACGTTACCAAATACGGTTGCCTTGACGAAGTAGCCGCCTGGGTCGCAGCCTTCCGGCGCTTCGGGCCCGCCAGCCACCAGGGTCGCGCCCTCCTCTATCCCCAGTTTGATGTAATCGATAACCCGATCACGCTGTTGGGCGGACGCCAATGGCCCCAGGCGAGTGGCCTCTTCCAGCGGATTGCCGGGCGTCATCCTGGCCACGGCTGCCGCGGCCAGTTCGCAAGCTTCATCATGCTTGTCCGCCGGCACCAACAGACGGGTCAGGGCGGTGCAGGTCTGGCCCGAGTTCAGCAGGCAGTTGCTGACCGTACCCTTGACGGCAGCCGTAAGATCCGCATCCGGCAGGACGACCGAGGCAGACTTTCCCCCCATTTCCAGGGCGATCCGCTTGAAGTCATCCGCGGCCGCATGGGCGATGAGGTGGCCGGTCTGGGTGGAACCGGTAAACGACACCATGCGTACATCCGGATGCTTGATCAGGGTATCGCCCACGGTCTGGCCAAGGCCGCACACCAAGTTGAACACGCCGTTGGGGAGATCGGTACCATCGAGAATCTCCGCCAGGATGTAGGCGCTCTGGGGTGCAATTTCGGATGGTTTTAGCACCACTGTGCAACCGGCCCCGATGGCCGGAACAATCTTCAGGATCACCTGATGCAGTGGGTAGTTCCACGGAGTAATACAACCCACGACACCAACCGGAGCATACTGCACCTCGGAATTGCCGGACTGCTCAGTGAACGGAAAGTCCGGCAGCATTTTCAGGTAGGTCTTGGTGACAGTCGCCGGCATACCTGCCTGAATGGCGGTGGCCAGCTTGATGGGCATACCCACTTCCCGGCACACCGTCTCGGCAATCGCGGGCGCGCGCTCTTTCAGTCCGACGTAGAGCTGCTCCAGCACCTTGATCCGCTGTTCCAGAGTGCTTTCCGACCAGGACTCGAACGCAGCGTCAGCTGCGGCCACTGCCTGCTCCATCTCTTCACGACCGGAGGCCGGCACCCGGGCAATCACCTCGCCAGTGCCGGATTCGTACACGTCGATGGTCTCGCCGGACCAATCGACCCATTCGCCATTGATGTAATTCTTGCTCAGCTCGTTCATACGTTTCCCCTTGATCAGTCTCTGTCCGCCCGGGTGTTCAGTCGAACACGATCACGCCCCGGGCGTTCTTGCCCGCCACCATATCATCGAACGCCTGGGCGGCTTCCTCGATCTGATAGGTACGGGTGATGAGTTCGTCCAGCTTGAGTTTACCGGCCTTGTAAAGTCCCAGGATCCGCGGAAAATCATGCTGGGGCCGGGCCGAACCCAGCCAACTGCCTTTGAGAGTCTTCTCGTCGGCGGGCAGGGTCAGGGTGGTGAGCGATGTCTTGTCCTTCGGATCGGAAACCCCCAAAACCACGGCCGTGCCGCCACGGCCCAAGCTCTTGTAAGCCTGTTCGACCACCGGACCGGCACCAACGCATTCGAAGGCATAGTCAACACCGCCGGTGAGCTTCTTGACCGCCCTTCCGGCGTCCTCGACCTCGTTGATATCGACCGTGTGGGTGGCGCCGAATTCCCGGGCCATCTCCAGTTTTTTCGTGTTGCTGTCCACGGCGACAATCATCTCCGCACCGGCGATGGCACAACCCTGAATGGCGTTCAGGCCCACACCACCAATACCGAAGACCGCCGCCCGGGAGCCCGGTTCGAGCTGGGCAGTATTGAAGACCGCACCCACGCCGGTCATCACGGCACAACCAACCAGCGCAGCGTTCTGCAGAGGCACACCCTCTTCCACCTTGACGCAGTTGTCCACGTGCATGGTGGCGTACTCGGCCATCACGCCGCAGGCCCCGAACACGTTCAGCGGCTCGCCATTGACGTCCTTGGTGCGTACTGTCCCGTCCGGCAGGGTAAACATGGCTTTTCTGGCGTTCTCACAGAGCACCGGACGGCCCCGGACGCACTGGCGGCATTTTCCGCACATGGAAATGAAGGAACTGACCACATGGTCGCCCTCCTGGAATTCTGTGACACCCTCGCCCACTTCGATCACCACGCCAGCGGCCTCGTGACCGAGAACCAGGGGAGGCGGACACTGGATCTTGCCGGTCGTGGCGGACAGATCACTGTGGCAGACACCGCAGGCCGCGATCTTGATGGTAATTTCACGCCGTTTGGGCCCTTCGACGGTGATGGTCTCGACCTGAACGGGTTTGCCCCATTCGCGGCAAACCACCGCTTTGGCTTGTCTGTCCATCTGTGCTCCCCTTGCTGTTTGTCGTTAACTCGCTGGTCTAAAATTGCTCGTCGGCCATGTCTAGGGCTGTGGTATCGACCGCTTTGAGCAGCCCAGCTGTCTGCAGCACCGAGGGTAATTCGTACCGGGCAAAGTAATCACAGGCCTTTAACTTACCCTCATAGAACCCGGCTGCCTGCTCACCATCGCCCGCCAGGCCGGCCAATGCCCGGATACCCTGACGCAACCAGAGCCAACCGACCACGACCTGGCCGAAGGCATCGAGGTACAACGTGGCGTTGGCCAGCGCCTTCTCCTTGTCGCCGCCGGCCTTTTCCGCATTGATGGTATCAGTTGCAGCGGTCATGGCCCGCACTGCGTGCTCCAGGCGCCCGGCATTGTCCGCCAGGCGCTCTTGCTGGCGTGCCTCGCCAATCGATGTTTCGATACGGGCCATCAACGCCAGGTAGAACCGCCCCCCGGCCAGGGATACCTTACGCCCGAGCAGGTCGAGCCCCTGTATACCGTGGGTGCCCTCGTGAATCGGATTCAACCGGTTATCTCGATAGAACTGTTCGACCGGGTACTCCCGGGTATAGCCATAGCCGCCGTGCACCTGGATCGCAAGATTGTTGGCCTCCAGGCAATACCGTGACGGCCACGACTTGATGACCGGCGTGAGCAGATCGAGGAGACCGGCGGCCAGCTCCCGCTGCGCCTCCGTCTCGGCGAATTTCTTCTCGTCCACCAGCATGGCGCCCTGCAGGCACAGGGCCAGCCCGCCTTCCACGTAGGCTTTCTGGGCCAGCAACATGCGGCGGATATCAGCGTGACGGATCAGCGGAACCTGCGGACTTTGTGGATCTATCTCGCCCACCGGACGACCCTGGCGGCGTTCGCGTGCGTATTCCAGCGCGTGCAGGTAACCGGTGTAACCCAGCATCACCGAGCCCAGACCGACACCGATCCGGGCTTCGTTCATCATGTGGAACATGGCAGCCAAGCCCTGATGTGGCTGGCCAACCAGATACCCGACGGCACCGTCTTTTTCGCCAAAATTGAGCATGGTCGAGGTGGTGCCCCGATAGCCCATCTTGTGGATGAGACCGGCGAGGGCCACATCGTTCCGCTCACCCAGGCTGCCATCGTCGTTCACGAGAATCTTGGGCACCAGAAACAGGGAAATCCCCTTGACGCCCGGAGGCGCATCCGGAAGCCGTGCCAGCACCATGTGGATGATGTTCTCGCTCAGCTCGTGATCGCCCCCGGAAATGTAGATCTTGTTGCCGAACAGGCGATAGCTGCCATCGGCCTGGGGTTCCGCGCGGGTACGCAGGTCCCCCAGGGAGGAACCGGCGTGCGGTTCGGTGAGGCACATAGTGCCGAAGAACCGCCCCGCCAGCATATGCTCGGCGTAGCGGCTTTTCTGTTCGTCGCTACCATGGGCGAGAATCAGATTGGCGGCGGCAATGGTCAGTCCGGCATAGCCCTGAGTGCCCACATTGGCACCCTTGAGCATCCCGACGCACATCTGGGCCACTGCGGCGGGCAGTTGCATGCCGCCGTGTTCGTAATCCTGACTGGCCGCCATCAGGCCGGTGCCCTTCAGGACATCCAGCGCCTTCCGCACTTCCGGTCGCATTTCGACCCGACCGTTCTCGAAGGTGGGTTCTTCCTCATCCACCAGTCGGGCGTGAGGCGCAAATTCCTCGGCCGCGACCTCAAGCGCGAGGTTGAGTGCCGCCTGCAGTGTCTCGCGGCTGTGATCCGCATACCGATCAAACCTCAGGACACTCTCCACATCGTGGAGTTCATAGAGCTGGAAAGCCAGGTCCCCGGGGTTGATGATTTTCTGTTGCATGACGACGCTCCCTCCGCTTATACGACTTCAAACAGGCCAGCAGCCCCCTGGCCACCCCCGATGCACATGGTGACCACCACATATTTGGCACCGCGACGTTTGCCTTCGATCAGGGCATGGCCCGTCATGCGGGATCCGGTGACGCCGAAAGGATGGCCGATGGAAATGGAGCCACCATTCACGTTCAGTTTCTCCATGGGGATACCAAGGCGGTCGCGGCAATACACCACCTGGGACGCAAAGGCTTCGTTGAGCTCCCACAGATCTATATCGTCCATGGTCAGGCCGGCGCGTTCAAGCAGCCGGGGAATGGCGAAGACCGGCCCGATGCCCATTTCATCGGGCTCACAACCGGCCACCGCGAAACCACGGAAAATACCCATGGGTTCGATGTTGTGCTTCTCGGCGTAGGTGCTGTTCATCACGGTACACACAGATGCACCGTCAGACAGCTGGCTGGCGTTGCCGGCGGTCACAAAGTTGCCGTCCCCCCGGACCGGATCCAGCCCCTGCAAACCTTCCAGCGTGGTGTTCGGGCGGTTACATTCGTCGCCGGTCAGGGTTACCTGCTTTTCACTGATGTCACCGGTTTCCTTGTCCTTGACCAGCATGGTGGTGTCAAACGCCACGATTTCATCATCAAACTTGCCGGCTTGCTGGGCTGCCGCCGTGCGCTGCTGGGAGACCAGGGAGTATTCGTCCTGGGACTCCCGGCTCACGTTGTAGCGCTGGGCCACGATATCTGCTGTCTCGATCATGGAGAGATACAGCTCGGGCTTGTGCTTCATCAGCCACTCATTGGTGGCATGGAAGCTGTTGAGCTTGTCGTTCTGAACCAGGGAAATGGACTCAACGCCACCGGCCACCATGATCGGCACCTTCTCAGACACAACTCGCTGGGCGGCAATGGCAATGGACTGCAGGCCCGAGCTGCAGAAACGGTTGATGGACAGACCCGCGGTGGTGACCGGAAGGCCGGCGCGAATCGCCGCCAGACGGGCGATGTTCCTGCCCTGGGCTCCCTCGGGGAAGGCGACACCGAGGATGACATCTTCAACGATGGCCGGATCAATGCCGGCGCGGTCGACGGCGTGTTTGATCACATGGCCCGCGATATCAACGCTGTGAGTGTTGTTCAGGGAGCCCCGATAGGATTTGCCGAGGCCGGTGCGGGCAGTGGAGACGATGACTGCTTCAGACATGGTTTTGTTCCCTTGAAGGAGGGCGCAGAAGAAGGCTTTCTTCTGACCCCGGAGGAGAAAGTGGGGTCAGATGAAAACTTTCATCTGACCCCGTGTACAAATCAAAGATCACCGAATTTCTTGCCCTCGCTGACCAGCTTTTCCAGCAGGGCTGAAGGCTCCCACTGCTCACCGCCGACGGTATCCCGGTATTTCTTCACCGCACAGAGAATGGTGTCCAGACCTTCCTGGTCGGCCCAGAACATGGGGCCGCCGCGGTGGGCCGGGAAGCCGTAACCGTAGATCCAGACAATGTCGATATCCAGCGGACGGTCGGCGATACCCTCCTCCAGGATCCTGGCACCTTCGTTGATCATCGCATACATACAGCGCTCGAGGATCTCCTGGTCGGTAATCGCCCGCGGCGTAATTCCCTGCTCCTTGCGGAACTGCTCGATCAGCTGCTCCACTTTCGGGTCCGGAACCGGCTTGCGGCTGCCTTCTTCATACTTGTATACACCTGCCAGGGTCTTCTGGCCAAGACGGCCCTGCTCCGCCAGCTTGTCCATCCAGCTGGCCGGAATGTCCTCGCCCGCCTTGCGGCGCTCTTCCCGGATACGGTAACCCACATCAATCCCGGCCAGATCGGACATCGCAAACTGGCCCATCGGGAAACCCAGATCAGTCAGCACCTTGTCTACCTGCTGCGGGGTTGCCCCCTCGTCCACCAGTGACATGGCTTCGGTGCCGCGCTTGTGCAGCATCCGGTTACCGACAAAGCCATAACCGTTGCCAACCATGACACCGACCTTCCTGATCTTCTTGGCCACCGCCATCACGGTGGCTTTTACCTCATCGGAGGTCTTGCTGCCGCGCACGTTTTCCAGCAGCTTCATGACGTTGGCGGGGCTGAAGAAGTGCATGCCCACAACGTCTTCCGGACGCCTGGTGGCAGAAGCGATCTCGTCGATATCCAGGGTCGACGTGTTGGACGCCAGGATGGCCCCGGGCTTGCAGACCTCATCCAGCCTGGCAAAGATTTCTTTCTTGATGGCCATGTTCTCGAACACCGCCTCGATCACCAGGTCGACATCCCGGAAATCGTCGTAGGTCAGGCTCGGGGTTATCAGCGCCATGCGCTGTTCCACCTGCGCCTGGGTCAATTTGCCCTTCTTCGCGGAGTTCTCGTAGTTACGGCGAATGATGGCCAGGCCTTTGTCCAGGGCTTCCTGCTTTACCTCGACGATGGTGACCGGAATCCCCACGTTCACGAAGTTCATGGCAATACCGCCACCCATGGTGCCGGCACCGATGATGCCCACACTCTTCACGTCACGAACCGGGGTGTCCTTGGCCAGCCCCCTCACCTTGGAGACCTCACGCTCACCAAAGAACGAATGGATCAGACCCCCGCGCTGGGGCGATTCCATGCATTCCATGAACAGTTCCCGCTCGCGCTTCATACCCTCGTCAAACGACAGGTTGAACGCGGCTTCCACAGCATCGACGCATTTGAACGGAGAGAACAGACCCCTGGCCCGCTTCTTAAGCTCGTCGCGGAACTGGCCAAAGACATCGCTGCCCTTATCCGCTTCAATTTTGTCGGTAATGTCCCGAACCCGACGCACCGGTTTGCCCTCCTCGGCCACCTTTTGCGCATAAGCCAGGCCGACGCCACGGATATTGTCGCCATCGTCCACTGCATCCAGAATGCCCAGTGCCAGGGCATCCCTGGCACCGACGAATTCACCGGTGGTGATCATTTCCAGCGCCTTTCGGGCGCCGATCAGGCGCGGCAGTCGCTGGGTCCCGCCAGCGCCGGGCAGCAGCCCCAGTTTCACCTCCGGCAGTCCCACCTTGGCACTGCTGACCGCAACGCGATAATGGCAACTCAGCGCCGTTTCCAGGCCACCACCCAGGGCCGTGCCGTGGATTGCGGCAACCAGCGGTTTGTCACTGTTCTCAAAGGTATTCACCAGCGCCGGCAGGGTCGGCTCCTGCATCGGCTTGCCGAATTCCCGGATATCGGCACCGGCAATAAAGGTGCGCCCTTCACAAACCAGCAACAGCACCTTGGCGTCTGCGTCCTTCTGGCCTTGCTCCAGGGCTGCGAGCAGACCGGAGCGGACAGCCTGGCCGAGGGCGTTCACCGGCGGGTAGTTCACAGTTATGACGCCGACATTATCTTTGCGGGAATAGGTGACGACTCCAGACATAAAGCCTCCTCTGATGGACCGGGACAGAATGGTGAACCCCAATTCCCTTAACTCTCCGGGACCACACTGTTCGGTTTATATTTTTTGAAACGAAGTTTTAAGGTGCGAAACTGAAATCAATGTACTACGTCCGTTCCGATATTTTCAACCATATTTCTTCCGCGAAATTAAACCTCACTTTCAATGATTATCTTGACAGTTCTATAATTCATAGCATCAGTCAAGTTGCTTGGCAGCATCCTATTCTGCTAGGCAAAACTAAAAACCACAAAATTTGAGTGAACGCTCTCGCGAACCTCTCACTCAATAAAGGATTGAAATCATGCCATTTCTGAAGCAATCTCTGAAAGCCACGCTGGTGACATCTTCCCTTCACCTCTTTAGAAGGGACTGTCACAAATACCTGGTGGGGCGTTATGGAATTCCACAGCGGCTGTTTATGACGTGGTGAAGGTTGTGTTCGCTGAACCAGACGGACAACAGCAGGCCCAGGGCCTGCTGTTGTCTACCGGCAGATTCTGGGCTCAAACACCCAGAGACTCGATATCCCCGGCCAACATTGCAAGCTGATGAGCGATTGAGCCACGGAGCTTTTCAGCGGAGACTAAATAGGAAGGCGCTGCGCAAGTAAGCGCCATGATGGTGCCGTCCTGCAAATGAATGGGGACTCCTGCCGAATTGATATTGCGGTCCCATTCACCGAGTGACAGACAGAAACCATACTTCTCGTAGTCTTCTTTAGCGCGCTCCAGTCCCTCTCTTTTCTCCGGCCACCCCTCTGGTCCGTATTTGACAGCCATGGCATCCTCAATCACCTTTCGACCCTTTTCTGCAATCGCGCAATAATAGGCGCGGCCCGCAGAGGTGGTTGCCATTGGCAGCTTCAGGCCTATATCCATTCGCAACAGCGAGGCCTCCGGCGGAAGTCGGTTTTCAACATAGATCATGTGCAGTCGATCCCGACAGGTCAGTCCCACTGACATGTTGGTCTGGCGCGCGAACTCGTCCATGTAGGGCTTGGCAAGCTGTCGCACCTTGAGATTCGAAACATAGGCGTAACCAAGAGCAAGAACACCGGAGCTCAACTGATATTTTTCCAACTGGGTGTTGTAACTGAGGTAGCCAAGCTTGGTCAAAGTGTAGGTCATCCGGGAAACCGTGGGCTTCGGAAGTCCGGTAATCCGGGCAATATCCTGATTGCCAAGGATAACAGAGCCCTGACTGAAGGCACGGAGGACATCGAGGCCCCGGGAAAGAGACTCAACAAATTTACGATCTTTTTCCGGTTTCACCGGTTCGCCGTCACCAGACGCAGCCATAAGCTCCGGTGAGGCGATCTTTGATTTTGACATATACTGGTGCCCTTCAAAAAATTTCGCCTAATCCGATGCCACGGATATAAGCCCCGAAAATAAAATAGATGGATCATTTTAATCGTTGGCTAAATCAAGTACCACTGAGTCTTGTCAAAATTCATGCCTGATGTGAAACACCTGTGCTTTATGTTTCACAATAGCGTCCTTTTTTCCAGTAGGTGGACCCTTTTGGATCTTAAAACGTGAGGCATTTTGATTGGCGGAAGCGGAAGTGCATGCCTGGAAATGGAAGTATATAGGGAACAACAGTTTAGCGGAATCTCGAAAAATCATCGCCCCATCAAGCGTTCGGGCTGACCCATTGGCGTTATGGGGCTTGGCCAGATAGGCAAAAGGGTTGCCCGGAAGGAGATTACGATCACACCCCACACCTCGGCCCGCACCCTCCGGGAGGCGGCCCTGGAGCAGATCGCCGGGAAAACTCGGGACCACGCCAGGGGCAGACCGATTACCGGGGTTGTGGATACCGTCAGGGGGCTATTGAATCGCCATCTTGGGCCGGCCCTCACCGCATGGCCGGCATAAGCAAAGCCTCGAAGGCCAGAAGCGCCAGTAACAACGGTACCGTGATCAGCACAAACAGGCCATTCCAGCGAAACGCCACCACCCAACGCGATACTTGGCCAAAGCGTGAAAGCAACATAACCGAGGGGCCGAAGGGTGACAGCATCATGGCCAGGGAAAAGCCAATGACCAGCGCCACGGACATCAGCAGGGGATCCATTCCCGCGGCCACAAGGCCTGACAGCAGCCCCGCCTGGATACTGAGAACGGTTATCGGAATAATGCCGACGGCGGACAGTAATGGAAGAGACAGGAGCCCGATTGCCGCCAGTGTCAGCACACCGCTGGTCGAGCCGACCAGCCCGCCGAGGATATCCCTCGGGATGAGGCTGGACAATGCTACGCCGAGAATCGCCGAGCCCGCAAAAATGGCCATTTCATTAATCATGGACGAAACCTGTGAGACACTTTCGTCGAACCCGGTAGTCAGGGACCGGTCTTCCCATGAAATATACAGAAGAGTAATCGACGGCACAGCCAGCATCGCGGCTGCCGACACCTTTAAGTCAGTCATTGCAACCAGGACAGCCATGGCGGTAAACACGGCCAACACGAGCACAAACAGCGTCAGCGTTCCGCTCGGCCAGTGCTCGAGCACCACCCGCTCACTGCTAATCTGGTGAAACCGGTGCCGCTCAAGCAACCAACCCACCAAGATCAGTATCAAAGCTGCTGCAGCGCCGAACGGAAGCAGCATCGACCAGCTTAATCCGGGCAGTTCCCTAGTAAGGATGGCAACTGCTACGCTGGTCGGTGCGACTAACGGTACCAGAGCGAAGCCGCGGAGAGCGCTAATCAGCACACACCTCAACCACTGCACTCGCGACGAGCCGGTTATTCCGCGATCGTGGAGAGTTTCTGACAGGCTACCGCAGAGGAGATTCATCATGCCAAAGCTAAGCACCGACGCCACACCACAGCTAACCAGAGCGTATTTAGGGTACAACCAGACAGACCTGCCACCCAGCAAGAGATCATGAATCCGCCGGAGCATCTCAAAACGCTTCACCAGGCATTGCATCATGCCAAGGCTTCCGAGAAAGGCCGCATAAAAGCCGGCGTCCGCCGACGCCTTTGTCAACTGCGCCATGCTCAGCTGCCCACGAAGCCCCAACCACGATGTCACGAGGAGGGATGTGAGCAGAAGTGCCCGGGAATACCCTTGTAAGTGTCGGCCAGCCACCAGAAAACAAACTACGAACAACAGCCCCGCCACGGCACTCAGCGATTGATTCGAGGCACACATAGCTATCAGCTCAAGCAAAACTGCAATTGGCAACAACCGGTGCACCAAGACACTCATGGAGTCATCGTCCCAACGAACTTTAACGCTGCTTGCATTTCAAACACACCCGGATTAGTCTTTTGCGAATAAAATACAAAACTGTATTTCGCTGAACGAAACTATATTAACATTAACGGCAAGGCAAGGCTGGCACCTTTGGAACAGCCACGATCCACAGACTGATGCTTTGTCACCGTCGATAGAGAGAAGAATCATGGCCGCGTATATCTATGATGGGTTGAGGAGTGCATTTGGTCGCCATGGAGGCTCCTTGGCCAGGGTTCGCCCAGACGACATGCTAGCCCGCGTGATACAAGCACTTGTAGAACGCAACGCGTTCGCACCGGAAGCCTATGAGGATGTGATCGCGGGTTGCACAAACCAAGCCGGTGAGGACGCCCGCAACATTGCTCGCCACGCCGGACTTCTGGGCGGCCTTCCAATCGAGACCGGGGGCTTGACGGTGAACCGTCTGTGTGGATCAGGTCTGGCCGCCATTATCGATGCCGCCCGCGCCGTTCGCTGCGGCGAAGGCGAACTTTTTGTGGCCGGTGGTGCAGAAAGTATGAGCCGCGCGCCCTTTGTTATGGCCAAAAGCGAATCTCCGTTCAGCCGGGATTTTCGCGCTTTTGACAGCACCATTGGCGCCCGCTTCCCTAATCCGCGCATCGAAACCGTGTATGGCGCCGACACTATGCCAGCAACCGCTGACAACATCGCCCGGGAGCTGAATCTGGTCCGGGAAGAAATAGACCGGTTCGCTGCCCAGAGTCAGGCCCGCTATGAAGATGCCCGCCGTTCCGGATTCTTCGACGACGAGATTCTACCTATTGAGGTCCCTCAGGGGCGGAAGAAACCACCAGTGATTGTGGACCGGGATGAACATCCGCGCCCACAGTCCACCGCCGAAGCACTTGCGGGGTTGCGCCCGCTGTTTGACGAAGGCGTTGTGACTGCGGGTAATGCTTCCGGCATTAACGACGGCGCCGCCGCTCTGATTATCGGATCCCGGGAAGCCGGGGAACAGGCCGGCATGCGACCACGCGCCCGAATTGTAGCGTCAGCCATTGCTGGTGTGCCGCCCCGGGTGATGGGTTATGGCCCGGTTCCTGCCAGTGAAAAAGCACTCGCCCGCGCTGGTCTTACCCTTAACGATATGGATGTAATCGAAATCAATGAGGCATTTGCCGCCCAGGTTCTCGGTTGCACCACTAAACTGGGTATAGACCCGACCGATTCCCGGCTGAACCCTAACGGCGGCGCTATCGCTGTCGGCCACCCACTTGGAGCATCCGGCGCACGGATTGCACTCACTGCTACCCGCCAGCTGGAACGCAGTGGCGGTCGCTACGCCCTAATCAGCATGTGCATTGGCGTCGGCCAGGGCATTGCTGCTGTGATTGAACGGGTTAACAACTAATTTTCTACCGAGGAGAAACACCATGGCTTCCGCACCCTGGGATGACCTGCTGCAATTTGACAAACAACTTGAAGAAACCGAGCGTCAGGTCCGCGACAGCATCCGCAACTTCTGCGATCAGCAACTGATGCCCGGCATCGTCGAGGCCAACCGGCATGAGAAGTTCGACCGGAACATCTTCAACGAGATGGGCGAGCTGGGCATGCTGGGCGCCACCCTGCCGGAAGAGTATGGCGGCCCGGGTCTGAATCACGTGTGCTACGGCCTGATTGCCCGGGAAGTGGAGCGGGTGGATTCCGCCTACCGTTCGGCTCTGAGCGTACAGTCCTCTCTGGTTATGCACCCCATCCATGTCTTCGGCCAGGAAGCCCTGAAAAAACGCATCCTGCCAAAACTGGCTTCCGGCGAATACGTGGGCTGCTTCGGTCTGACCGAGCCCAACCATGGCTCCGACCCCGGTGGCATGGAAACCCGCGCCAAAAAGGTCGACGGCGGGTACCTGCTGAGCGGCTCGAAAACCTGGATCACCAACTCCCCGATCGCGGACATCTGCGTGGTCTGGGCCAAGCTTGACGGCAAGGTAAACGGCTTCGTGATCGAGCGTGAAGGCACAGAAGGTCTGGACACGCCGAAGATCGAGGGCAAATTCTCCCTGCGGGCGTCCGAGACCGGCTCCATCTTTATGGACGAAGTGTTCGTGCCGGACGAAAACAGGCTGGAGGTTGAAGGTCTGAAGGGTCCGTTCAGCTGTCTGAACAAGGCCCGTTTTGGCATTAGCTGGGGCTCACTGGGCGCGGCCGAGTTCTGCTGGCACGCCGCCCGCAACTACACCCTGGAGCGCAAGCAGTTTGGCAGGCCCCTGGCCGCCAATCAGTTGATCCAGAAAAAGCTGGTGGATATGCAAACCGAGATCACCCTCGGCCTGCAAGCGGTACTGCAGCTCGGCCGCATGATGGATGACGGAACCGCCACTGCGGATGCAATCTCGCTGCTAAAACGTAACAACTGCGGCAAGGCTCTGGACATCGCCCGGGTTGCCCGGGACATGCACGGCGGCAACGGCATTGCCGATGAGTACCACGTGATCCGCCATGTCATGAACCTGGAGGCGGTGAACACCTACGAGGGCACCCATGATGTGCACGCCCTGATTCTTGGCCGGGGCCAGACCGGGATTCAGGCATTCAACTGATACCCACGGAGACGCCTGACGCGAAACAGCCCCTCACGATGAGGGGCTGTTTCGCGTCAGGCGATAGCGCTTTTATTCAATCTCAATCAGCACCTCGCCGGGGACCACCCGGTCACCCTTGGCAATGAACACGCCTTTCACCGACCCGGCGATGGTCGCCTTAACTTCGGTTTCCATCTTCATCGCCTCGATGATCAGCACCGGATCGCCGGCCTGGACATCGTCACCTTCCTTGACCAGGACATCCACGATATTGCCCGGCATACTTGTAGTGACATGGCCTTCTTTGGTCGCACTCGCGCGGCCACCGCCCTTGCCGCCAGCCTGGTTTTCATCACCTTCCGAGGCCAGGTGGATTTCCTCGGGCACGCCATCCACAGTCATGTAGAAGCGCCGCTCATTGTCGCTGACCGGGTTGGCACCGGTCACATGAATGTCGTAGCTCTCACCATGCACCGTAATCTTGAAGCGGGTCGCCACCGGCCCGCCGCTGCCTTTCGCTGCTATCGGCTCCAGCGGCTCTGGCTGCAGGTTGCCATCACGGCGCTGCTCCAGGTAGCCCCGGGCCTGATCCGGGAACATGGCGTAGGTGAGCACACCCTCTTCACTGGTCGCCAACTCTCCCACCTGTTTTCGCAACTCGTCGAGCTCACGGGGGATCAGGTTGGCCGGGCGCTCATCCACCAGCTCTTCCTTACCCACGGCCCGGCGCTGAAGCTCCTGATCTACGTTGGCGGGCGCCTTGCCGTACCAGCCCTGCAGGTATTTTTTCACCTCATTGGTGATGGACTCGTAGCGCTTGCCCCCCAGCACATTGATCACCGCCTGGGTGCCAACAATCTGGGACGTGGGGGTCACCAGCGGTGGATAGCCCAGATCCTTGCGGACACGGGGGATCTCCTCGAACACCTCCTGGATACGATCCAGGGCGCCCTGCTCCTTCAGCTGGTTGGCCAGGTTGGACATCATGCCGCCGGGCACCTGGGACAGCAGTACCGAGGTGTCCACGCCGTTGTAGTCGCTTTCAAACTGGTGGTACTTTTTTCGCACTTCCCGGAAGTGACGCGTGGCCTTGTCCAGCAGCTCCAGGTTCAGACCCGTTTCGAAACCAGCATCGTGCAATGCCGCCACCAGGGATTCGGTGGGCGGATGACTGGTACCACCGGCAAAGGCCGACAGGGCGGTGTCAAAGCGCCCATGTCCGCCATGGCTTTGGCCTGCTCCAGATAGGCATCGCTGCCGTGTACCGGGCTCACGGTGTAACAGAGGGTGCCCTGGGCATGCTTGCCGGCCTTCTTCACAGCCTTGATGCTGGTTTCCAGGTTGCGCACGTCGTTCAGGGCGTCAAAAATGCGGAACACGTCTATTCCGTTTTCGGCGGCCTTGGCCACGAAGGCCTCGACCACGTCATCGCCGTAATGGCGGTAGCCCAGCAGGTTCTGGCCACGCAGCAACATCTGCAGGCGGGTGTTGGGCAGGGCCTTGCGCAGGGTACGCAGGCGCTCCCACGGATCTTCCTTCAGGAAACGCACGCAGGCGTCGAAGGTGGCACCGCCCCAGCATTCCAGCGACCAGTAGCCAGCCTGGTCCAGCCATTCACAGGCCGGCAGCATGTCTTCGGTACGCAGTCGGGTGGCGATCAGTGACTGGTGGGCGTCCCGCAGGATAACGTCGGTAATATGGATCTTGCGCTTGGTCATGGGATCTCTCCGATATTCTTTTAAAGGCCCGCCTGGGCCGCGATGGCAGCAGCAATGGCTGTGGCAATGGATTCGGGGCGGGTCTTGGTGCTGTACTCGAGCAACTGCGGATTACGCTCTACGAAGCCGGTATTGAATTCAGCGGCCTGAAAATCCGGATGCTCCAGAATCTGTTTGTAATACGGAATGGTGGTCTGGACACCGTAGATGCCCATGTCGCCCAGCGCACGACCGGAGCGGGCAATCAGCTCCGGCCAGTCCATGGCCCAGACAATCAGCTTGGCGCACATGGAGTCGTAGTAAGGTGGAATCTCGCAGCCGGTGTACATATTGGCATCGGTACGGACACCGGGGCCGCCGGCCGAATAGTAACGGCTGATCCGGCCAAAGCTGGGCAGGAAGCCGTTCTTCGGGTCCTCGGCGTTGATCCGGAACTGGGCTGCGAAACCCCGATAGGAGATATCCTCCTGCTTCAGCCCAAGAGGCTCACCCGCGGCTATTCGAATCTGGGCCTTAATGATGTCCACACCCGTAATCTCCTCAGTGATGGTGTGTTCCACCTGAACCCGGGTGTTCATTTCCATGAAGTAGAAGCTGCCATCGTGGTCCAGAAGGAATTCCACGGTGCGGGCATTAACGTAGCCACACTGTTTTGCGACCCGCCTGGCGAGATCACCGATATACTCCCGCTGGCTCTCCTCCAGCTGGGGGGACGGTGCCAGCTCGATCAGCTTCTGGTTGCGGCGCTGGATCGAGCAGTCCCGTTCATAGAGATGAACGACGTTGCCATGAGTGTCCGCAAGAATCTGAACCTCAATGTGACGGGGCTCGATGATGCACTTTTCCAGGAATACCTCGGCGCTGCCGAAGGCCTTGGTGGCCTCGGAAATCACCCGCTCGTAATTCTGCCGCAGCTCCTTCTCCTTATCGCATCGTCGGATGCCGCGCCCGCCACCACCGGAGGTGGCTTTCAGCATCACCGGGTAACCAATGTCGACAGCCTGGGCCACAGCGTCTTCCACGTCGTTGAGATTACCTTTGGATCCGGGAGTTACCGGCACACCAGCGGCTAAAGCCGTTTGCCGGGCCTGGGTTTTGTCCCCCATCGACGCGATGGCGTCGGCCGTGGGTCCTACAAAAGTAATGCCACGCCGCTCACAAATAGCCGCAAGCTCGGCGTTTTCCGATAGGAAACCGTAGCCGGGATGCAAGGCATCGCAGCCGGTTTCCACCGCCATGTTCACGATGTGGTGCGGATTCAGATACCCCGACAGGGGATCCTTGCTGATCTGATAGGCTTCGTCGGCTTTCTTGACGTGCAGGGAGTACTCGTCAGCCTCCGAATGAATGGCGACTGAGCGGATACCCAGCTCGCTGCAGGCCCGGGCAATCCTGACCGCAATCTCTCCGCGATTGGCGATCAGCAGCTTCCGTATAGCCATGGAAAATCCTCCAGGTGATGGAAGTCGTTTGAATCGAAAGGTCGGTTGGAGTGGCACGAGTGCCGCTCACGCAGATGGCCGTCAGGCCAGGGGCGGTGCCTGTGGCAGCACCGGGAAACTGGCGCAGGGCACCAATCCGGAAAAGCCCCGGATCTCGCAAAGGATACCGCCGGGCGTCAGAGTGAAATCCCGGAGACGGTCGCTGCCGGGCACGTCTCCTTCCTGAGCACCATCGCCCATCGCATCTGAGCACAACAGGCAGGAGGCCGGCTCACAGCCCGGGAGCACCGGCGCATTTTCAGCAGAATAGGCGAGCAATGAATCCAGACCCAGTGCCAGAATGATAACGAGGCGTAGCACCTGAATCCGGCAATTTTGGTGGGCGTCCTTTAAGGTGACTAAAGTCTTAGTCAGTGTCACGTGATTATCACATCGGTTCAATACGGTTTTTTGGGTGAGAAGCATCGACTTTTTCGATTGATGACAGCTTCGGCGCCGTATGGGCACCGAAGCCGTTGCCCGATCTAGAAGCCTCCTTTTACCACATGGACAATTTCATAGAACTTGGTTGCCCGGTGCTCCAGATCGATGGCCAGGTCAAGCCGCTGCAACAACTCCCGGGCATATACCAGGCCTCTGAGATAGGAACGGGATTGCTGGTGCCGATCATCATCCAGCACCAACAAATACTCCTCACGGACCTCACGGAAAGTGCTGACCAGATCCCCGACAGTTGCCGCCCGCAAATCACGGTAATGAATGGCCGGCAAATCGCTGATGGGGCGCATGATGTCTCGCACCCGCAAGTCTTTCAGGGCCACACCCTGCCGGCTGGCCACACTCATCGGCTTCTCGCCGTTCACATCCTCGATGGCCAGAATACCGAGGCAGTCACCCGCCTGGTTTTCCACTACCTTGAAGGAGTTGTCGGCAAGCTTCATCCAGAGTCTCGCCTCGGAGACGGACATATCGGAATTCAGCTCCGACAGTTTCTGCTCGGCAAAATCGGTGAGCAGGTGAACGGCCGAATCTTCTCTACTAATGTGCGACAGCGGTTTGGCGGTCGGTAACGCACCGGTGCGCGCCAGATCCCGCACTGGCAATGCATTGAATACACTGTTCATGATAAACCTCGTGAATCTGAATTCAGGTTGGAACAGCCCTGCGCAGGCATGAGCAATCCCGTTGTTGTCAGAATCAGGCGAGGCGGGGCGGCCCTTGAGGCAATACCGGGTAGCTCAGCAACCTCAATGGCGGCCGAATAAAATCAAGGCTGGCGGAGAAGACGGGCCGAAAATCCCCTTCCGGGAACAGAAGGGACGACGTGATGAAGACGGAAGCATCCGGCGACGAGGAATCCCCCGCCCCATCAACCGAAATCAGTGTCGGGGTAAAGTGGTCATCAATCTGGGGATCAATTGCCGGGTGGGACGGTCCGTTGAGGAACAACACAAACAGACCGGTGACCAGCAGTGCCAGGAGGCTGAGCTTCAGGCTGCTTCTGTTGATGGAACAACTCGGCATATGGAGGGTCTGCTGTCGTTATTTGAACGTCTCGTCTATTACAAACATATAGCCTTTTGGGTCCAATGCAAACTCTCGACCACGTTAAAAGTGCGCAATGCGCTCAAGTGATCTGCCAGTTGACATCACCCGGATCGGAAGTGCCTGGCTTAACCACCCAAAGGTGTCTTCTTCAAATTACAATTTCTGCAGAGCGGTATAGTTTTTTGCATTGGCCTGTAAATCCCCCATTAGATAGCGTTAAAAATCCACCCGAAATGACATTTTTACCCTTTATTTCTTCGCTGGTTTCATTTCTATTGACAGACACCGGCCCAATCTCCGATCATTGGAGTATTCTGCTATGCGGTATTTATTTTCGCTGTAATGTAAGAGAGGCTACCAAATGAACTTGAACTACACCGCCGAGGAACTCGCCTTCCGTGATGAAGTCCGCGCGTTCCTGGACAAGAAACTGCCAGCGGATATTACCGCCAAGGTAAAGGGGTTCCGTCGCCTGTCCAAAGAGGACCATCAGCGCTGGCAGAAGATCCTGAGCGAGCAGGGCTGGTACGCCACCCATTGGCCGGAAGAATACGGCGGCGTGAACTGGACCCCCGTTCAGAAGCACATCTGGGATGAGGAGTCCTGCCGGTATGGCGTCCCGCGTTCTGTGCCTTTTGGCGTCAACATGGTTGCCCCGGTCATCATCAAGTTCGGTAACGAGGAACAGAAGCAGAAATACCTGCCCCGGATCCTCAGTGGCGAGGACTGGTGGTGCCAGGGCTATTCCGAGCCCGGCGCAGGGTCCGACCTGGCGTCCCTGAAGACCCGCGCCGTTCGCGAGGGTGACCATTACATCATCGATGGGCAGAAAACCTGGACCACCCTGGGCCAGCACGCCAACATGATTTTCTGCCTGGTGCGCACCAATACCGAAGTGAAAGCCCAAGAGGGCATTTCCTTCCTGCTGATCGACATGAACACTCCGGGCATTACCGTGCGTCCGATCATCACCCTCGATGGCGAGCACGAGGTGAACGAGGTGTTCTTCGAGGACGTCAAGGTCCCCGTGGAGAATCTGGTGGGCGAGGAAGACAAGGGCTGGACCTACGCCAAGTACCTGCTGACCTATGAGCGCACCGGTCTGGCCGGCATCGGTATTTCCAAGGCGGCACTCCAGCATCTCAAAGAGCTGGCTGCTCGCCGCATCAAGAATGGCCGCCCGCTGATCGAGGATGCCTCGTTCAGCCAGCGTATCGCCCAGGTGGAAATTGACCTGATGGCAGCCGCGATCAGCAACCTGCGCATTATTGCGTCAGTGGAGGGCGGCGGCATGCCGGGTGCGGAAAGCTCCATGCTGAAAGTCCGCGGCACCGAAATCCGCCAGACTATCAATGATCTGGCTCGCCGGGCCATTGGTCCCTATGCCATTCCGTTCGTGGAAGAAGAGCTGGACCTGGATTACGACGGCGACTTCCTCTCTGACGAGAACGCCGCGCCGCTGGCTGCCCAGTACTTCAACAACCGCAAGCTGTCGATTTTCGGCGGATCCAATGAGATCCAGAAAAACATCGTGTCGAAAATGATTCTCGGGCTTTAAGGAGGCGACCATGGATTTCCGACTCAACGAAGAACAGCAGATGCTGCAGGACACCGTGGCCCGCCTGGTGCGCGGTGAATACAGCTTTGAAAAGCGCCTGGAGTACAGCGAATCGGAGCTGGGCTTCAGCGCCGACTTCTGGAGACAGCTGGGTGAGCTGGGCCTCACCGCTGTGCCCTTCCCGGAAGAACTCGGTGGTTTTGGCGGGAGTGGCGTTGAAGTGCAGAGCGTGATGACCGAACTGGGTCGTGGCCTGTGCATCGAACCCTACCTGCAGTCTATAGTCCTTGGTGGCGGACTGATCAGTCACGCCGGCAACGACCAGCAGCACGAACGGTGGCTTGGTGGCATCGCCAGCGGCGAGATGCGCGCGGCCGTGGGCCTTCAGGAGCCCCAGAGTTTCTACAACCTGAACGATGTGGAAACCCGGGCTGAGAAATCCGGTGACGGCTATGTCCTGAACGGTCGCAAGGCTGTGGTCATCGGTGGCCATTGCGCAGACCTTATTCTGGTTTCCGCACGCACTTCCGGGGACAGCCGCGATGCCAGGGGCATCAGCCTGTTTGCCCTGAGTCCGGATACCGCTGGCGTGGAACGCCGGGTTTACCCGACTATCGATGGCTCCAAAGGCTGCGACATCACCCTGACCAATGTAGAAATCAGTGCCAATGCACGCCTGAGCGAAGAGGGCAAAGCGGCCGACGTCATCGAGTATCAGGCCGGACGTGCCATCGCAGCGCTCTGCGCCGAGGCGGTGGGCGTCATGGAAGTCGCCAACGACCTGACCCTTGATTACCTCAAGCAGCGCAAGCAGTTTGGCGTTCCCATCGGCAAATTCCAGGTGCTTCAGCACCGTATGGTGGACATGATGTCTGAGCTGGAGCAGGCCCGCTCCATGGCGATCCTGGCCGCAAGCGTCGCCGACGAGCCCCAGAGCGACGAGCGGCGCCGTATCCTGGCAGCCGCCAAGAATGTGATCGGCCGCAGCGGCCAGTTCATTTCCGAGCAGGGCATCCAGTCCCATGGTGGCATCGGCATGACCTGGGAATACAACTTCGCTCATTACGCAAAACGTCTGGTGATGATCAACCATCAGCTCGGCGACGACGACTTCCACCTGCAGCGTTACGCGGCCCTGCTACAGTAAACTGCAGACGACCGTTATTTAGGGGATTAGGGACATCACAATGACAACAAGCGAACAGTCGACCGAACAGGATCTGAAGAAAACCGAATGGAAGGTTCGTACCGAACTGGCCGCCGCCTATCGATTGGTGGCCCTGTTTGGCTGGGATGATCTGGTGTTCACTCACCTGTCAGCCCGGGTGCCCGGGCCGGATCATCACTTCCTGATCAACCCCTATGGACTGCTGTTCCACGAAATCACCGCCTCGTCTCTGGTGAAGGTGGACCGGGATGGCCAGGTCGTGGAATCCGGCGGCCTTAGCCGCGTCAACCCGGCCGGCTTTACAATTCACAGCGCGGTGCACATGGGGCGTGAAGATGCCGGGGCCGTCATGCACCTGCATGCAGCGGATGGTGTCGCGGTGTCCGCCCACCGGGACGGCCTGCTGCCCCTGAGCCAGACGGCCATGCTGTGCCTCAACCACCTGAGTTACCACGATTACGAAGGCGTGGCCCTTAACCTGGACGAACGGGAACGGCTGATCCGGGATCTGGCAAACAAGTCCATGATGCTGCTGCGCAATCACGGCGTATTAACCGCAGGCAAGGATGTGCCGGAGACTTTCACCTACCTGTATTTCCTGATGAAAGCCTGCGAAATACAGGTGAAGGCCCAGAGCTGCGGTCCCACCCGGATGCCTTCGGAGCAAGCTATCCAGACCACGGCAGAGCAGTCACAATCATTGGGGGCAGCCTCAAAGCTGACCTGGCCGGCGCTGTTGCGACTGCTGGACAGCAAAAACCCGGGCCATGCGGTGTAAGGAGAGCAAAACGATGATTAATGTAAAACTCGAGGAGCTGGCTGACCACCAGGGCATGCTTATCAGCCACAGCCCCTGGCTGACCATCACCCAGGAAATGATTGAAGCCTTTGCGGATGCCACCGGAGACCACCAGTGGATTCACGTCGATATCGAGCGGGCAAAAAGGGAATCCCCCTGGGAAAGCCCGGTGGCCCACGGCTACCTGACCGTATCACTGATATCAAGGCTGAACCCCCAGGCCCTCAAGGTGGCTGGCCCCACAGCCACCATTAACTATGGCATGAACAAGTTGCGCTTCCCCTCTGCCGTCAAATCCGGCTCCGATATCCGCACCAAAGTGGAACTGCTGGACGTTGCCCGTGTGGATAAGCAACGAACCCTCGCCACCTACCGGACCACCGTCGAGATCAAAGGGGAAGACAAACCCGCCTGCGTGGCCGAAAATCTCGTTATGTACTTAGCTTGTGCCCGCCCATAAACGGCTTGTTTTCAAGGTGACTCGGTTTGGGCCGTTTAATATCAGTGCCTTATGCTTATGAGCGGGAACGAGTTAGGGCGCAGTCAGTCCAGGCGACCGCCGATTGGACCACCAGGTGAAGATCAATGCCGGCACGATCAATACCGAGCTGATCATCGATAACGTCAGGTTGCTGAGGGGCACCGGGCCGCCGCCGGGAATGGCGAGGCTCATCCCTCCCAACACCAACGCCAACCGTAGCGGCCACTGCAGCATTTTATGCAAGGCCAGGTTGCCAACGCCCAACACATAGCCCTGCATGGCCCCCGCTATCAGCGCGATACCCACCACCGCCTGGGGCAACACCACCACGATCTCGCCCCAGGTGCCTTGCAGAATCAGCGCCGGATTCAACACGAACAGAAACGGAATAAAATAGATCACACTGCCCAGACGCATAGCCTGTACGCCGGTTTCCATCGGTCGGGCCCCGGCCACTGAGGCGGCGGCAAAGGCACCCAACGCCACCGGTGGTGTAATAAAGCTGAGCATTCCCCAGTACAGGATGAACAGATGCACCGCCAGCGGGTCCATCCCCCCGCCGTTGATCAGTGCTGGCGCCAGCGCTACGGCCAGGAAAATATAGGCCGCGGTGACGGTCATCCCGATACCGAGAATAAAACTGGTGGCGGCGCCCATAAATAGCAGCACCAGGGTATTGCCACCGGCCAGGAAAATCAGGTCATTGGCAATGGTTCCGGACATGCCGGTGACCGAGAGTGCGCCGACCAACAGCCCGACCCCGCCCAGAATAGCGATCAGTTCCGCGAACAACCTGCCGGAACTGGAAAAGAAATCCTTCACTTGCTGCCAACCCCAACGCTGATAAGGCAGCGCCTGATTGATCACCAGCAACAGGGCGGTGGCATAAAAAGGCGCAATCGCTTCGCGACGCAGAAAAAACAGCAGCCAGATCAGCAGCACAAACACAAAAATGAAGTACCAGCCTTCTTTTAGCGTCTGCCGCAATGATGGCAACTCAGCCGCCGGTAAGCCCTCTAGCTCATGGCGCGCCGCGTAAGCATCAATCTGGATAAACAGTCCCATGAAATACAGGAACGACGGTACCGCCGCCGCCAGCGCGATGGTGCCGTAGGAGATATTCAGGAAGCTGGCCATGATGAAGGCCGTCGCCCCCATCACCGGCGGCATCAGCACCCCACCCGTGGAGGCACAGGCCTCAACACCGGCGGCGTAGGAACGCCCGAAGCCGACACGGCGCATAGCCGGAATGGACAGCACTCCGGTGGTCAGCACATTGGTGATCACACTGCCACTCATGGAGCCCATCAGGCCGCTGGAAAACACCGCCACCTTGGCCGGACCACCGCGAACGTGACCCAATAAGGCAAACGCGAGATTGATGAAAAACTTGCCACCACCGGTTTGTTGCAGCGCCACCCCAAACAGTAAAAAACCAATGACCAGATTGGCGAACGCCTGCAGCGGAATCCCCATGACGCTTTCGCGGCTCATGGCGTGGTAAATCGCCGTCTGTGATGGCGACGACGGGAAACCCTGAATCGGTCCGGGCATCACGCCGGCAAAGATGGGGTAGATACTGGCGATACCAACAATGACGGCAATGGGCCAGCCGCCAGCGCGACGCACCGCTTCGAGGATCACACCCCAAAGCAGAAAACTCATCACTACCGCGTGTTCCGGCGCGGCATACTCCCAGCCCCGGTCCAGAATGCGCTCGGCATTGAACACAAAATAGCCGCACACCGAGGCGGCAAACACAAACAGAAGAATGTCATACCAGGGCATCGTATCCCGCAAGGTGCGGCTCAATGGTGGCCATAAAATGAACACCAGGGGCAGCATCAACGCCACCACGGTGTAGAAAAACTGGCTCTCAACTGTCGTCACTAGGGTAAACAGGCCCAGATTAAACAGGTAATCAATGGCGAGTAGTGTAAGGGCGACGGTGGCGACTCGGGGAACCCAGAGCCAGAAACCCTGGAGGCGGCGAATGCCGGATACGTCACCGGGACTGACCGGTGTTTTCTGGGGCACGCTCATGATAGTGAAAAACTCCGGTTGAAAGCAGAGGGACAGCAACCACGGGCACCCACGCCGATCATTAACGATCGCGCGGGTACCCGCTGCTGGATAGCGAACCGCTTAGTGGAAGACGGGCTTCATATCCGCCGCCTCAAGCGCCTTGGCGCGAGCCGCCATCCAGCCACTGCGGAACGCATCGGCATCGTCGGACGGATGGGTGGCGAGATAGCTCTTCCAGGTGTTAGCCAGGATGCCCTGGCGCTGTATCAGACGGTCCTGGTGCTGCTGCATGGCATCGGTCCAGTGGCCGATTTCCTTGTAGTACGCCACCACCGCGTCGTGGTACGGAATCACCCATTGCAGGTTCTGGTTCTCCAGGGCGTAACCGGCGTTACCCGGAGCTGCATCCTTGTATTTGTCGTTGTCTTCAATCAAGACCCGAATCAGACTGCTGGCAGTTTTGTCGTCCAGCGTCTCGTTTCCCACCAGAATCGGATACGGATAGCTGGCACCGACCCAGGGGTTGTCTTTGCCGTAGTTGTCACCGGCCACCGAGGTGGCCTTGTGAGGCTGGAAATACGGCGCCACGGTTTGCAATCGCTGCCACCCCTCTTTGTTCGCCGGGTCAAGCTCGGGCCAGACAATGCCTCTGGGGCTGGCGGCCAATTGCTGGGCCGGTGGCGCCACGCTCATGGTAAAGGCGGCATCAACCTGATTGGCGACAATGCCTTCAAAGGAGCGGCCATAACCGGGGAATTCAACCCGCTCAACGTCGTCCCAGGTCAACCCCCCAAAGGCGAGAAACGCCTCGGTACCGATGTTCAGGGCATCATCACCACGAATGTAAGCCACCCGTTTACCCTTCAGGTCGGCCGGGGTTTTTACGCCAATATCACCAGCGACGGCAACGCCCAGGCCAAAGCTGGCGGTGGAGGTGCTGACCAGACGCAGGGGCTGCGGCCCCCACTGCGGATCGGCAAACAGCAGCACCCCTTCCGAGCCGTAGTAACTGGCAATACCGCAAGCGCACAGCGGTACCCGCCCCATGCGCAGAGGTGTCATGCGGGAGACGTCGTTCTCGCCGGGCAATATACGTACGGACGTACCGTACTCGTTTTGCAGCAGATTGCCGATGGAAACCATCTGGGTGTAACCCGCTGACCCGGTACCGTAGGCGGTCATCGCCAGTGTACGAGGCAGGTCAACATTTTCGGCGCTGTGAGCAAAAAAAGGTGCAACACTCAAAACACCGACGAGCAGACTCTTGTGGATATTGCGCATCGTTCTTGTCCTGTTTGGATGTCCGATAACTGCGAAAACCGGGCCGTTGAGGCCCCAGTCTTACCGTTCATGGTGGTGCGATTAAAAACCAAGTCTGGCGGAAGCCATCACTTGTTCATACTGGTTGCTGCTGGCAGAGCCGATAACGCCAAAGTCCCAGTAGGCGTATTCCAGACCCAGGGTCAATTTGCTGTGAGGTGACCACAGCAGGTTGACGTGGACCGACGTTGAGGTATCGAAATAGCTCAGGGTGCTGGCTGCCGAGGCGATGTCGTCTACGATCTCAGTGTAGGAGACACTCAGAGTGCTGCGCCACTGGGGGGTCCAGAAATGGCGATACGCCGCCGTTGCACCAAAGGTTTTCAGAGGATCGACATTACCTGCGGCCAGTTCGGTGCGATCAAAATCGGGATAGGTCAACAGCCCCATATAGCGCCCCAGAGCGCCATAGTTGTATTGCAGACGCAGGTCATCCTTACTGATTGTCGGGATACGGGCACTCAATGAAATCGCACCGGTCACCGTGGTCTCATCAGCGGCGTCATCCTCAAGACTGCGGACAATACCGGCCAGCGAGTAGGTACCAAACTCATTGCGAAGCTGATAGCGGGCGGCCAGATCCGGGTAGGACTGGTCGTCATAGGACGACGAACCAAAGCCGTCTTCCGGGTTCTCCAGAGACACCATGAACTTGCCACCTGGCGCTGCCATGTTGTAACGGATCAAGGGCTGTCGTGAATAGATGAAGGCCGCCTGTTTACCCTGATCCAGAATCTCCGGCAGCACCGCCAGGTCGGTAAAGGTCGTGTAGGCCTGGCCGAAATCCCAGCCATTCCACGAACCGTAGGCCTGACGCAATCGTGGGTTGTAGCTGTTGGAAACGACTTCGTTGCCGGGTGCGTTGATGTCGGTATTGAAGCCTATCTCGATGTAGGTGGTCAGGTCGCGGCCGGCCACGTTAACGGTTTTGGTACCGATACCCAGGCGGCTTTCACGTGCTGAGAAGCCAGTCTTCCAGTCACTGGTGTCGTTGGCGGCAAATCCGGCCAGGGTGCGGGGGATACCGATGGCGTAGGCGTTTTTGGACCCGTTACCGTTAGAACCCACTTTCGCGTCAGCCTTGATAAAGCCACTGAAAGAAAAAGTGGTATCACCCACCTTCATTCCGTCTCCATCTCTGAGCAGATAAGGATTGTCTTCTTGTAAAACCGGCGCGACTGCTTCTATGTGGCTTACCTTTGACTCCAGGTGCTTCACCAGATCACGCAGCTCCTGCAGGTCAGCGTTGTCTACATCCACGCTCTCGGCGGAAACCGCAATCGGCGCACCAAGCGATAGCAACGGCACGGTGAGCAGGGCAATCGCATAGCTGATCGGACGTTTTGTAAAAGTTGTTGTTTTTGTCATTGCAAACCTCGTGTCGTAATTATTGATTAGCGGCAACCATTGTTTCGCACTGCGGTATTACTATTTTTTTTATTTCGCAGTGCAGCACTGTTTTCCGTAATCATAAATATAGACAATGTCATCCCATACAACAACCCTACAAAACCAAGTTTCATAAAAATGTGTATACAAGGATCTTAAAGTTGGGTCTTACAGAATTTACAGAGGGTAATAGGTAATTAATTCTAATGATGTTCTGCTAAGCGGTATCTATTTTCTCTACTGTGGGCCGAGAGGTTCATCGATGGATAGTAGCTGGCGCCCATCCAGAAACCGCCACTCTCGAGTAATCCGACTGGCTTCGGGAAGCCGGAGTCAAGCCAATCGCACCAGGTTGTATCTCAGCACGGGCAGAAACAAGTCCTTGTCGGAAGGTTGTGCCGTCCTCAATGGAGAACGCCGTGATAAAACCGTTTTTATCGCTGCTCAGATTGACCTTATGGCCGTAGAGTACATCCCGCCCCCCCTTGACGATGATGTCGGTATGGGGCTTGGTGAGTTTCTGGACGGGCACCAGTTTGAAGAAATAACACACGACGATGTGGCAAGATGGGTGAGGAACCAGGCGTGACGGAACCCAGTCACGCCTTGCCTTCCAGCCTCGCCCGCATTCTCAAGGTAACCAGCACGGTATTGAGATGGGGAACATCAATACCATGGTGTTGGGCAATGGATACGACGTTGCCTATGACAGCATCTCTTTCGATGGGACGATTATTAAGATAGTCCAGCGCCATGCTGTTCTTGTAGGCCGGCATTTTACGGGTGCCCTCAATGTTTTCGTCAATCAGAGACTCATCCATGGGATACCCTTCTGCAGCAGCTACCATCATGACTTCTCGAATCATTGCCCGAATAAGCGCCTCTCCGCCCTCGGTATCGAGAATAGTTCTGGTATCTGCACCGTTAGCTATTACCGAAAGAGGATTAAACGGTGTGTTCCAGAGGCATTTTCGCCAGCGCTCACCCACGACCTGTTGAGTGAGATCAACATTAATGCCACCTGCAATAAAAAGCTGGGCCAACTGGCAACAGTGGTCATCGACACCATGTGGAAATTTACCCATGACAAGCTTGCCATAGGCTTTATGCTCTATGACGCCGGGAGCCATTCGGCTCACGGCGATAAATGCAAGACAACTAATCAGCGGATTACCAGGAAATGCATCGGCGAGCTCTCTTTCGATACCCAAGCCATTTTCAATGAGTACCAGCCGGGTCGCCTCTCCCATCCAGCGCGAAACAATTCCAGCCCGCCCCACTCCGGGCAGAACCTTCACACAAAGCAAAACGTAATCCGGCATCTCTTCAGGGACTTCATCTTCACGATAAATGCTGTCCGGCCTGAAGGATAAATCTCCTATCGGGCTACTGATACGGATACCGTTAACCCTGACTGCGTCAAACTCGGAACGCAATACGGTACTCACGCGACACCCCGCCTTTTTAAGAACAGCGCCATAAAAACTACCAATGGCACCAGCACCAATGACCAAAATACTGGGTTTGCTACTCATGCTGTGGACAACTCCTTTCTATCTATTCGCGACAGAGGCCGAGCAGTAACGAAAAAGGGCAGGTCACCGCTGACTTGCCCTCGCATTGAGTTCGAACGTTTATTTAATCTGCACTCGAACGATCTTGCCATCTTTCACCACGGCCAAGGTAGTTTCAGTGACGAATCCGCCGTTCTCGGTCACATCGGTAATTTCATAAGGGTTCTTGCGTGAATCCATATTCTTCATTGCGCCGCCAAGGGCAGCTCTGACGACTTTCGGGTCAGTTGATTCTGTCATGTCCATCGCCTCAACCAAGCCATGAAGGGCAAGGTAGTTGTAGGCAGCCTCCGAACCGGGACCCTTTCCGTATTTCGCCTGGTACCGCCTGATGAAATCCTTCGCAGCTTCCGTTTCATAAATACTCAGAGGCACCACACCAATAGCGCCTTCCACCACATTCAAACCACCAGCAACATCTGCCACCTCGTCAATCTTGGCCTGATCCATCACGATAAAGCCTCCCTCAAAGCCCATCTGACGGGCCTGCTGGACCACCAGACCGGTCGGCTCCGAGGCACCGCCCACGAACATCACATCCGGGTCCTCGGCGATGATACGGCTTACACCGGTAAAGAAATCGGCGGACTTGTTATAGTCCATCGGGTTATTGGCCACCACCTTGCCGCCTTTGGAGGTCCATTCTTTCTCGATCATAGAGCCCCAGATCTTGGCGTACTCGTGAGTGGCACCCGCCATGCCGAGTTTTGTACCCAGGTTGTCCAGGGCATAGTCGGTAAACGCGTGCACGTAGCCGTCAAACGTCGGCGGGATCCTGACAGTCAGAGAATTACCCTTTTCCGTCACCGTCGGCACACTGGTATAGGCCATGACCAGGAAACCGTCTTTCTCATTGAAGTCCTGCAGGGCAAAGACCCCACCGGAATGGGGAATGAAAATGGCGGGAACGTCTGACTCCTGCTTCAAGCGTTTGGCGTTGGTCGCCGCCTGAGCCGGAGAGTACCGGTCGTCCAGGGAAATGAGGTTGATGGTGGTTTGCTCCCCGTTCAGGTCGAAACCGCCAGCGGCGTTGATCTCCTCGGCGGCCATCCTCAGGCCGGACAAGGTGTTTTCGCCATACAGAGCGGCGCCCCCACTCAGCGGGCCGGTAAAGCCGATATTCACTTCACCGGCCATCGCACCAGCGGTAAGGCTCATTCCCAGGGTTGCCGCCGCGACAGCCTGACCCAGTGTTTTTACTGTTTTCATTGTTTTCTCCTGGTTGCTTGCGCTCGTCGTTAATCAATCGTCGGAGCCATCAGGCTCCGATATATGCTTTGCGGACCTGTTCATTACCCAGTATGGTTTCACGGTCACCCTCCATCACCAGGTGGCCGTTTTCCATGACATAGGCTCGGTGGGCAATCTTGAGGGCCGCAAAGGCATTCTGTTCAGCCAGCAACACGGTCGTGCCCAGGCTGTTGATCTGTTTGATGGTTTCGAACATCTGCTTGACCACCAGCGGTGCCAGGCCGAGGGAAGGTTCGTCCAGCATCAGAAGGCGCGGACGACTCATCATGGCGCGTCCGAGGGCCACCATCTGTTGCTGCCCCCCGGACAGGGACCCAGCAGGTTGGTGGCCCTTGTCTTCCAGGATCGGGAACAATTCCAGAACTTCGTTAAGACGCGTCTTGTTACCCTGACGGTCCCCACGGTGAACGAAGGCGCCCATCATGAGGTTCTGCATCACGCTCATCTGGGGAAACAGCTTGCGCCCTTCGGCGCACTGCACGACACCGCCGGCAACAATCGCGCTGGCTTTCATGCCATTGAGCTTCTTGTCTTCAAACCGGATCTCGCCTGCGGCGGGCTTGATCAACCCGCTGATGGCGTTAAACAGCGATGTCTTGCCAGAGCCATTGCCGCCCAGAAGAACCACCAGTTCACCGGTATCCACTGTCATGGAAATATCCGTCAGTGCCTTGAAGCTGCCGTAGCAGACATCAACGTTCTCAAGCTGCAGCATCTTCATCACCTCCCAGATAGGCCTCAATCACCACCGGATTGTTACGAACTTGCTCCGGTGTGCCCTCGGCAATCTTCTCGCCGTGGTCCAACACCATGATCTTGTCCGCCAGGCTCATGATCATGTCCATCTTGTGCTCAATCAGGCACACGGTCAGGCCGCTATCCACCATCTTGCGCATCAATTCGGCAAAACCCTGGGTTTCCTCCGGATTCACACCGGCCGCAGGCTCATCCAACAACACAATTTTGGGATCGGTAGCCAGGGCAAGGGCGAAGGCCACCCGCTTGCGCTCTTCCTGGGTAATGTCAGCGATAAACTGGCCGGCAACATGGGTCAGACCAACAAAGTCCAGGGCCTCCATGGCCTTGTCACGGGCCGCCCTTTCCTCACGCTGGAGGCGTTTGCTGTTGACCAGCACATCCCAGAGGCCGGATCGGGTACGAAGGCGATGGCCAACGATGAGGTTGTCCAGCACCGACGCCTGTTCAAACAGGTTGGTGGTCTGGAACGTCCGGCCCACCCCGAGCCGTGCGACCTTGTCGCAGGGCATGTGGGTTACATCGGTGCCGTCTAGCAGGATGCGCCCCGAGGTGGGCTGATGCAGGCCGGAAATCAGGTTAAAGAAAGTACTCTTGCCAGCTCCGTTCGGCCCTATGATGGCGTTGATCTTGCCCGTCTCGAATTCCACGGACACATCGTTCACCGCCGCCAGGCCGCCAAACATTTTGGTGAGATGTTCTACCTTAAGCATTGTTTTCGGCCTCCCGGGTCTGAGCAGTCACAATCTTGCTCTCTTTGCGTTTTTTACCCGGTACCAGAACCTGGGCCTTGCGGTGCATCCAGGTCAGGAACGAGCCCGTGATGCCCCTCGGGAAGAAGATCACCAACAGGACCAACAGCGGGCCAAAGATAATCATCCGGTACTCCTCCAGGAACTGCAGGGACTGGGTAATCCAGACAATGCCGACTGTGCCCAGCAGCGGCCCGGTGATGGTGCCGATGCCGCCCACCAGCAGGTAGGTGATCATGTCGAAGGTATGCACGATGTTGGCCTCTTCCGGTCCGATAAACCGGACCATTCCGGCATAGAGCGCCCCCGCCAGGCCGGCGTAGGTGGTCGACAGCACGAACGCCAGCACCTTGTTGCGCATCAGGTTGATGCCCAGCGACTGTGCCAGCTCATCGCCATTGCGGATGGCAATGAAAGTCCGGCCCAGCAGGGAGCGGGACAGCCTGCCCATGAACCAGGTCGCGAAGGCCAGGAACGCCAGCACCAGATAGTAGAAAGGTGTGGTCTCCGTGAAGTCCACCACGCCGAAGCCGTAGGGTGCGGCAATGTCCCTGACACCGATAGGCCCATGGGTCAGCTCTTCCCACTTATCGATCAGCA
Organism: Marinobacter sp. B-21; assembly: GCF_056857895.1. Lineage (NCBI taxonomy): Bacteria > Pseudomonadati > Pseudomonadota > Gammaproteobacteria > Pseudomonadales > Marinobacteraceae > Marinobacter > Marinobacter sp. B-21. The sequence continues at coordinate 45,041 of NZ_JBSXNZ010000086.1, read as the reverse complement.
GGTAAATGATGAAACCCACACACAGGGTGAAGATGGCGAAGTAGTGCTCCTTCAAACGCAAGGAGACGATCCCGACGAAAAAGCCCAGCACCGCCGTAACGACCAGTGCGGCCAGAAACGCAGGCCAGAAGCTCCAGCCAGCATCAGCGGTGAGCAGACCCAGGGTGTAAGCGCCGATCGCAAAGAAACCGCCATGGGCCAGATTCAGCTGCCCGCAGTAGCCGGTAATTATGTTCAGTCCGTAGACGGCAATGGCCCACACGAAGGCCGAAGCCATGACGTAGACCTGGTACTCGTTGCTGGCCAGGAGCGGAAAAAGCAGGGCGAAAACCAGCAGGGCCAGTTTCGAGCCCGGCTTCATCAACAGGTATCCGAGTTTGAACAACATGATCAGTGCGCTCCCTTCGCAAACAGGCCTTGTGGGCGTACCGACAGGATCAGTACCAGCAAGCCAAAGGCAATGATGTCTTTATAGGCGGTGGAGATGTAGAAGCCGCCGAAGGCCTCGGCGAATCCGATGATCATGCCGCCGGCGATGGCGCCGGGAATGCTGCCCATGCCGCCGAGGATGATGATCACAAACGCCTTCATGATCACCAGATGCCCCATCGCCGGGTACACCAGATTAATCGGGGCATACAGCGTGGCAGCAATGGCTGCCAGGGCGCCGGAGATGGCAAAGGTCATCATCGTCACACGGTTGGCATCGATACCCACCAGGAACGCTCCCTCCCGGCTTTGGGCCATGGCGATGATGGTGGCGCCGGTCATGGTCTTGCGCAGAAACATCTGCAGGGCAAACACCAGCACAAAGGCCCCGACGATTATCAGCAAACGCTGCTCCGGAATGATCAGGCCATCAAAATTCATGATGCCGGTAAACGGTGAGTTCATGCGGCGGAAATCCGAGCCCCAGAACATCTGCACCAGCGCTTCCAGGAACAGGAGGATGCCAATGGCGGCGATCTTGTCGTGGATGGGCGGTGAGTGCCTGAGAGGGTGGAATACCAGACGTTCACAGAGAATACCGAGCAAGGCAATAACCGCCGCGGAGCCGGCCATGGCGAGCCAGTAGTGAACGCCGACATCGACCATGAAGAAGTAGGACATAAACGCACCGACCATGTAGAGGGCGCCGTGTGCGAAGTTCGGAATATGCAGAATGCCGTAGACCAGGGTCAGGCCGAGGGCTACGAGACCGTAGATACTCCCGAGCGTTAACCCGTTGATGATTTGCTGCAGGAAAAGATTCAATTTTGCCCCTCCGTTGTTTGTTTTTGTCGGAAATCTTTGAGGCTTAAATTTCTTTCCATTCTTCCTCCTGCAACGCGCGCCACATCAGCTTCCCCGTGGGGGACTTGGGCAGGGCGTCCACAAACTCGACAATGGTGGGCACCTTATAGGCCGCCATCTGTTGCTTGCACCAACCGGTAATGTCTTCCGCCGTGGTCTGGCCCTCCGCTTCGGGCGTCAGCACGATGCAGGCCTTCACGGTTTCGCCGCGCTTGGGGTCCGGTGACGATATGATGCAGACTTCGTGAATCGACGGGTGGCGATACATCAGCCCCTCAACTTCGGAGGGCCATACCTTGAATCCGGACGCGTTGATCATCCGCTTTACCCGGTCCACCATGAAGAAGTAGCCGTCCTCGTCGTAATACCCGAGGTCGCCGGTGCGGAAGAATCGCTTGCCGTCAATTTCAACGAAGGCGGCCTCCGTTTCCGCTGGGCGGTTCCAGTACCCGATCGTGACTTGTGGGCCACAGGACACAATCTCACCGGTTTCGCCCGGGGCTTTCTCCTCCAGGGTTTCCACGTCAATGATACGGCTGTCCACGTCGAACACTGGAATGCCCAGACACTGGGCTTTAGGGGCGGAATTGGGGTTGATATGGGTCGCGGCCATGGTTTCGGACAGGCCATAGCCTTCGATGTAGTCAAGGCTGGTGATTTTCTTGAGCTTCTCGGCAACCGCAACGGGCATGGCCGCGCCGCCGCCGCCGATCATGTTCAGACTGCTAAGGTCGTACTGGCCGATCTCCGGGTTGGACAGGAAATCCACCGCCATGGTGACGATGTTGGTCCAGCCGGTCACCCTGTAGCGCTCGATGAGCCGGGCCGCAGTGGTCCGATCCCAACGGGTCATGATCACGGACGTGGAGCCACTGAGAATCGGCCCGTTCATTGAACCGGTCATGCCGGTCACATGGAAGAACGGCAGCGTGGCCAGTTGAACGCTGTCCGGAGTGCTGAGGTTCCAGAACACCCGGTGCACGGCCGTCGCCATGACCGACCGGTGGGTATGCATGCAACCCTTGGGTGCGCCGGTGGTGCCGGAACTGTAAGGGATCACTGCCAGATCTTCGGGGCCGGCGGTATGCTCGGACGGCGTGCAGCCGGCCGCCATGGCCATTTCCCAGCTCACCAGACCCGGGCGGTCGTTTGACCACACCAGCGCGGCAACCTCGGCCGGCAGATCGAGATCGGTGTCCGGCTTTATGTAGCTGCTGTACGAGGCAACAACCACCTGCTCCAGATCCGTTTCCGCCAGCAGAGGCGCAATGAATTCAGCCACTTCCTGCCCCGCGAGGCAGACTGCCGCACCGGTGTCGGCGATGTAGTGCTCAAGCTCGGCCGCCCGGTTCATAGGATTGACCGGAATTACCACCGCGTCCGCACGCAGGATAGCGTAATAGGAAATCACGTACTGCGGCGAGTTCTGCATGTATAGCAGTACCCGGTCGCCTTTCTTTACACCCTGGCTTTGCAGGTAGCCTGCCATGGCCTCGACTTCTGCCAGCAGACGGCTGAATGTCACCGGTGCATCGTAGAAGATGATAGCCGGGTGATCCGGGTAGCGACGGGCCGAGATCTCCAGGTTAGTAAAGACACTGGTCTTCGGCAGGGTCATGGTCTTGGGCAGTTCTTTTGGCCAGACCTTGTAATGGCGTGTGAACATGTTTGTTGTTCTCCCCAGGATTAGTCAGCAATCCGCAAAGGCGGACAGATCAAATTCATCGGTGCCCCCCGGCAGGGGGTCGTCGTGTCGTAAAGGTGTAATTGCTATGGCGCTGTCCCGAAGCACAGTGACGTCAGCGTCCGGAGCCACGATGTGGCGGGAACTGCGCTCAAAACCTAGCCACCAATAAGGCAGGCTTCGAGCATCACGCCCCGCCAGCAGGCGAGCCCATTGGATGGAACCGGTCGATTGCCGGCACCAACGGGCAACTTTTATATCCTCGGCGGCACAGGCCGGAAAATTCACGTTCCAGGCACGTACGTCCCCCGGTTGCCACAATTGTCGGATTACCGCCTCGCCAAAGCGCTCCACCGCGGACCACTGAATCCCTTCCCGTGTCAGGAAGGCCTGGCTCAGGGCGATTGCCGGAATGTTCATGTGCAGGGCGCTGAGCACCGCGCCAACGGTACCGGAGTACTGCACGGAGTCACTGATGTTGGCGCCGCAATTCACGCCGGACAGCACCAGATCGGGCGGTGTTTCACCAAACCACTGGGCCAGGGAGTAAAGCACGCAGTCTGCGGGGGTACCGGACACCGCATAGCGTTTTGGCCCGGTCTCGTACACCCGCAAGGGATCGTGAATGGAGATGCTCTGACCCGCTCCGCTTCGATCATGCTCGGGCGCAACGATCCAGACTTCTTCCGCCAGGTTACGGGCGGTCTTTTCCAGTATCGCTAGGCCCGGGGCGTCGATGCCGTCATCATTGGTGACCAGGATGCGCTGAACGATTGGCTGTGATGGGACGTTCAGGTCACTCATGGCTGCTTTCCTTCACTGGCGATCTTCCACCCCACCTGAGCGAGCAGACTGGCGCGCTTGCCCACGCCCAGAGCGTTCGCATTGGCGGCGTTGCCATCCAGCGCCCGCCTGTAAACGCCCTGCAAAATGGCTGCGAGTCTGAACAGGGAAAACGCCAGGTACACGTGCCAGTCCTCAATACCGTCCCGGCCGGTTCTGGCGCAGTATCGGGCAATGGTTTCCTGCTCATCCGGCACACCCAGCGCTTCCAGGTCTTCACCCTCAAGACCCCGCATTCCTTCCAGGTCCGACGGCAGGTAATAAGGAAGGCAGTAATAGGCCAGGTCGGCCAGTGGGTGCCCGAGCGTAGACAGCTCCCAGTCCAGAATCGCAATCACCTCCGGTTTGTCCGGCGCCAGCATGAGGTTGCCGAACCGATAATCGCCGTGGGCAATGGCGCACTCGTCGGTCGATGGCAGGTTTTCTGGCAGCCAGGCCGTCAGTTTGTCCATCGCCGGCATATCATCGGTCTTGGACGCCAGATACTGTTTGGTCCAGCGTGAAACCTGACGGGCCACATAGCCCTCGGGGCGCCCGAAGTCGCCCAGACCGACAGCATTTACGTCCACCGAATGCAGTTTCGCCAGGGTGTCGATCGCGGACTGGTGAGCAGGCAGTCGCTCGCTCCGGTCCAACGCCCGAAGAGCCGAATGGCTGGCGATCCGGCCTTCCATATAGTCCATGACGTAAAACGGCGTGCCGATGATCGAATTCTCCTCACAGAGCACCCGAACCTTCGGAACCGGCACCGCGGTATGCTCCGAAAGAGCGCGCATCACCTTGTATTCACGCTCAACCATATGGGCGGATGACAGCGTCTTTCCGGGCGGTTTCTTACGCAGAACATAACGGCCGCTGTCGGTGTCCAGCAGGAACGTGGGGTTGGACTGACCGCCCTGAAATTGTCTGACGTCCAGGCGATTACCAATCTCTGGCAACTCTTTTTGCAGCCACACCAAAAGCCCGGATTCGTCGAATCTGTGCGCTGGCAGAACGTCCACCAACTCCGGCTCAATACTCATAGCTCGTCTCAGCCTTATTTAATCTTTGTGTACCGCAGCCCGCAACGAGTTCAGCGGACGGTGGGTGGGGAGCCTTTCTGCAGGGAACTAAGGTGTCTGAGCGCAGCGAGTTCTTTTTCCCGAAAGAAAGGCTCCCCACCCGCCGGCCTCCCCGTCACTCACGAGTCCCTGCCTCAACAAATGGTTTCGCCACCGTCCGCGACGATCACCTGACCGGTGATATAGGCACTGGCCTTGGTGGACAGAAAAACCGCCAGCCCAGCAATGTCGACGGGCTCGCCGATTCTTCTGAGCGGCGTTTTGTCTTCCGCACGCTTTACCCGAACCGGGTCTTCCCATAACGCTTTGGCGAAATCAGTTTTGATCAGGCCGGGGGCGATGCTGTTCACGCGGATGCCCTTCGGACCCCATTCAACTGCCAGATTCCGAGCCAACGCCGCTTCAGCTGCCTTCGAAACACCGTAGGTGCCGATGGTGGTGTTGCCACGGATACCGGCGATGCTGGACAGAAGCACGACAGCGCCCTCGCCTTTCTCGGCCATCTGCGGCAGCACCATGTTGGTGAGCCAGAAGGAGCCTTTGACGTTGGTGTCCATGATCTTGTCCCAGGCCTCGTCAGTCATTTCGGAGGTCAGGCCATAGACCGGGTTGGTGGCGGCGTTGCAGACCAGGACGTCGATAGCGCCCCAGGCTTCGTTGGTTTTATTTACCAGATTTTGCAGGTCATCTTTCTTGCCCACATGGCAGGAAATGGCAAGCGCCTCGTAGCCCTGCGCCATCAGTTCATTAGCCACCTGTTCGCAGGCGTCGGCCTTGCGGCTGGAAATCACAACTTTTGCGCCCAGACGGGCCATTTCCTCGGCAATCGAACGGCCAATACCTTTGGTGGAGCCGGTAATCAGGGCAACCTTGCCGGTCATATCAAAAAGCGGGTTGTTCATTATTCGATCCTCATGCTCAAAACTGGCGGAACACGTAAACAGGGGCCTTCCGGGACTGTGCAAAACAGGGATGTTTTGCTCAAGCCTACAGGGACGTATTAACGGCGTGTCCCGGAAGGCCCCTGTTTGCGTGTTCCCTCGCCCAATGTCACGGGCAGGATTCCAATTAACGGTATTGGCGCAACTCCAGCTTGGCCACCGAATCCAGATGCACCTCATCCGGGCCATCCGCCAAGCGCAGGGTACGAACTTTGGCCCAGGCCGACGCCAGGAAGGTGTCCTGGCTGACACCGGCTCCACCGTGGACCTGAATCGCACGATCGATCACTTTCAGGGCCATGCTCGGGGCAATCACCTTGATCATGGCAATCTCCTGGCGAGCCACCTTGTTGCCCACGGTATCCATCATGTGAGCAGCCTTCAGCGTCATCAGACGGGCCTGCTCGATCTCAATCCGGCTGCGAGCAATGTCCTTACGAATGGAGTCAAAGCTGGATAGTGGCTTGCCAAAGGCTTCACGAGCGTTGGCACGCTTGCACATCAGCTCCAGCGCGCGCTCGGCCACGCCGATGGTGCGCATGCAATGGTGGATGCGGCCCGGCCCCAGACGACCCTGGGCAATCTCGAAACCCCGGCCCTCACCCAGCAGTATATTGCTGGCTGGTACCCGTACATTTTCATAATGAATCTCTGCGTGGCCATGAGGGGCGTGGTCGTAACCGAACACCGTCAACGGGCGAACCATCTTCACACCCGGGGTGTCCAGTGGTACCAGAATCATCGACTGCTGCTGATGCTTGGGTGCATCAGGATTGGTTTTACCCATGACAATGGCGATCTTCGAGGTGGTGGTCATGGCGCCGGAAGACCACCACTTTTTGCCGTTGATCACATATTCACCGCCTTCGCGACGGATCTCGCAGGCGATGTTGGTGGCATCCGAGGAGGCCACGTCCGGCTCCGTCATGGAAAAACACGAACGGATTTCACCGGCCAGCAAAGGTTTCAGCCACTGCTCCTGCTGCTGTTCGTTGCCGTAGCGGGCAATGGTTTCCATGTTGCCGGTGTCCGGGGCGGAGCAGTTGAACACTTCCGGGGCCATCTCGGAGCGGCCCATGATTTCGCACAGATGGGCGTATTCAAAGTTGGTCAGGCCGGCACCGTAGTCACTCTCCGGCAAAAACAGGTTCCACAGGCCCGCGGCTCTTGCCTTTACCTTCAACTCTTCAATAATGGGAACCGGGGCCCAGCGGTTTTCAGCCTTCTCGACCTGCTGGTGATGCTTGTGCTCGTTCGGATAAACGTAAGCATCCATGAATTCATTCAACTGCGACTGCAGTTTTTTCGCCTTGTCAGACAGTTCAAACATGTCCGCTTCCTCTTTTATTGGCATTGAGTCGGTGACCGGCCTGTGGGGACAATCAACCTCGTTATTGGGTTTTACTGACCCTCAGATCGGGACGCCCTCCGGCTTGTCACTGCCGGATCGGATCCGGAAGGTACCCTCGGCAATGGCCAGAAGATTGCCTTTATCGTCGTGGACCTCACCGGTACTGTTAAAGATCCGGGTGCCACCAGCACGCTTGCGCCCGGTCACACGGATGGTTCCGCCGGAGCACTGGCCGGTGAAGGTCGTGGTTAGTGCCAGGGTGATAGCCTTGCGCATCCGGCCGGAGTAAGCGCAGTAGGTACCCGCCTGGGCCATCGCAATATCGAGCAAGGAAGTGAGCACGCCACCGTGAATGACGCCACCGAGATTCAGGTGTCGGGACTGAAGCTCCAGTTCGATGACGGCTTCGTCCTCCTCCCACGAGGCCTGGCGGTACCCCAGAAGGCTGTGAAACCCGGGCAAATCATTGCCGTCGACAAACTCGGTCTCTTGTTGCTTCATTACACTTTCATTCCTGGCAGGTTCAGAGAAGCGGTGTTGCCACCGTCTACGGGCAGCGCCTGACCGGTGATGTAACTGGCATCGTCACTGGCAAAAAACAGGATGGCAGCCGCGATTTCCTCGGCATCGCCATAGCGGCGCAACTCACATCGTGATCCGAGCTTGTGGGCTTTTTCGTGGGCGCGGGCGTAATCAAACACGGCGCGGGTCATGCCGGTTTCCACCAGGCCGGGGCAAACGGCGTTTACCCGGACATTGTCATTACCTAGATCGCAGGCGGCAGTCATGGTCAGGTTGATGACCGCCGCCTTGGAGGCACTGTAGGCGTTACCGCCGGCACCGGACCGGATACCCGCTACCGACGCCGTGTTCACGATGGAGCCCAGTTTGCGGGCCTGCATGTACGGCGCGACGTGTTTGATAAACAGCATGGTGCCAACGAGATTGACCGACAGTACCTTGTTCCATTCGTCCCGGTCATTGCCGGTGACCGGCGGATGGCCGTTGCCGGTACTGGCAATACCGGCGACATTGCAGAGGGCGTCAATCTTGCCAAATGTGGCCAGGGTTTCGTCGACCAGCGCCTGCACCGCCTTCTCGTCCGACACATCCACCAGCCGGCGAAGACACTCCGAGGCTTCCGGCAGAAGATTCTCGGTCTCAACCAGCCCGGCCTCAGAGGTGTCTGCGAGCACGACGCGAGCACCTTCCCGGGCCAGCCGCAATGCCGTGGCCCGGCCAATCCCACTGCCTGCACCGGTCACCATCGCTACCCGGCCTTCAAAACGCCCCATACCGCAACTCCTCGTTTTACTGTCTTGCTATTGGCTTGGCTATTTTCCCTTTTCAATAATTTGTCACGCCTTCCGGTTTTGAGTCAATATATTCGGAAGTTAATTTCACTAGTTAAAACACAACAACACCGGAAAGGCGAAAAATGGAAAATAACCTGAAAGTGATGCCGGTTTACGCTCCGGAGATTCCAGGCGAAACCTTTGAGGCCATTGGAAACAGGATTCAGGCACATGGTTTACGCCGCGGCGGCCACCCCGCCCTGATCAGTGAGGCAGGCGCAGTCACCTGGGAAACACTGCTCGATCAGGTTAACCGGATCGCCAACCGCCTGAGACAGGCCGGCCTCCAGCAGGGCGAATCGGTCGCTGCGCTGTCGGAAAACAGCGCCGATTACGTGGCTCTTTATCTGGCCACACTCACCGCAGGGGGTTGCATGGTGCCACTCTCGGGCATGGCGAGTGCGGAGGCTCTGGCTTTGATGCTGGAGGACTCCAGGGCGAGGTTCCTGTTCGTGTCACGGAAAAACCGGTACCTCCTTGGCGCTTTCCGGGATAAGCTTTCATCACTGCCGGAGGCAAGGATCCTCGCTCTGGGCGAGCGAGGGGAAGGCATCGGCGAAACCATGACGGACTGGCTGGCCGATGCGCCGAGCAACCCTGAACCGGCGCAGGTTTCTCTGGACGCCCCGTTCAACATTATCTACAGCTCCGGAACCACGGGGACCCCGAAGGGTATCCTCCATGACTACCGCTTCCGCCAGCGGCAAATGGTCCGTATGAGCCGGTTCGGACTGGATGGCGATGCCATCAATCTGGTCTCCACACCCCTGTATTCCAACACCACGCTGGTGTCCGTATTACCCACGCTGTTTCATGGGGGAACCCTGGTGATCATGGCAAAATTCGATGCGCATCGATTCCTGCAACTGGCCGAAAAGCACCGGGTTACCCATGCCATGCTGGTGCCTGTGCAATACCAGCGCATTCTGACCGACCCGGATTTTGACCGATTTGATCTCTCCAGTTTCAAACTGAAACTCTGTACCAGTGCACCGTTACGCGCGGAAGTCATCGCCGATGTCATGGCCCGCTGGCCCGGGAATATCCGTGAAGTCTATGGCCTTACCGAGGGCGGCATCTCGACCAGCCTCGACTGCGCAGCGCACCCAGACAAATGGGATTCGGTCGGGGTGCCCACAGACGGCGCCGAGGTGCGGGTAATCGACGAAGATGGAAAGGAATTGCCCAGAGGGGAAACCGGTGAGCTGGTTGGCCGGGCCATCTCCATGATGCGGGGTTACGTGAACCGGCCGGAGCAGACCCGGGAGATACTCTGGACCAGCCCGGAGGGTGATGTTTTCTATCGGAGCGGTGACATGGGCCGGATCGACGAGGATGGCTTTATCACTATTCTCGATCGTCGCAAGGACATGATCATTTCCGGCGGATTCAACATCTACGCAGTCGACCTGGAGAGGGTGCTGCTGGCCCATCCGTCGATCGAAGATGCGGCCGTGATCGGCATTCCCAGCGACCAGTGGGGAGAAACGCCTCTGGGGTTGACCGTTCGCCGCCGCAGTCATAATGTATCCGAAGCAGAGCTTCTAGCATGGGCCAATGGCAAACTGGGCAAGGCCCAGCGCCTGGCGGCCATCGAATTCCGGGAAGAGCTGCCACGCTCCACCATCGGCAAGGTGTTGAAACGGGAACTGCGCACCCCCTACTGGAACAAGGCCGGGCAGTAACGGCCCTCAGCGCCGGGTCAGCCTGTCCAGGGCGTCCCGGCAGTCATCGGAGCGCAGGCGAGCCGAGAACACTGTGCGCTCCCGCTCCAGCGCTTCCTTGATCTGCTCACGCCAGGGCGCACGAATCAGACGCTTACTGGCAAGCAAGGCCTCACGGGGCTTGTCCGCCAGACGGTGGGCAAGGGTCAGCGCCTGGTTCACCGCATCGCCATCGTCCACTACTCTACTGGCCAGCCCGTATTCCCGGGCCTCGTCACCGGTAATCACCTCACCTAGCAATAGTAGATCCGTCGCCCGCCGCATGCCCAGATGCAAGGGCATGGTAGCCGTTGAGGCGGCCTCCGGAACAAGCCCCAGATCGACAAACGCGGTTTTGAATTTTGCGTTCCGCGCTGTCACCACAGCATCACAATGCAACAGCATGGTGGTGCCAATGCCTATGGCCAGCCCCTCTATAGCGGCAATAACCGGAGTATCACAATTCATCAATGTTTCGACAAATGCCAGCCCCGCGGAGGGCCTGGAGCTCTCATCGGTCGCCCGGGTACGGAAATCATCCAGATCGTTGCCAGCCGTGAACACGCCACCCATCCCAGAAATGACTATGGCATTGACCCGCCGATCCTCGCCCGCGCTAACGACTCCATCCGCCAGAGCGTCATACATATCACGGGTCAGGGCGTTTTTCTTTTCCGGGCGGTTAATGATCAGGTGAACCACACCGCCAGACTGCTGAACATCGATCATTTGGCTATCCTTCTCAGAAGATTCTTTTGTCGTGAACCCAAAACATCCTATTGCAAAACCTCCATCTTATGATAGATTCAGAGAATAAAAATTCACCATGCAGTTATTGATTCCGCATAGTGAAATAACGGAAAATACGATGACAACAATGAACGAGGCACCTTCATGACTCTCTTTGCTAATGCACGCAGGACCCTGACGGTTTATGCGTCTGCCCTTACCCTTGGCATTACCGCCGCCCTCTCCGCCACACTCGTCGCTGCCCAGGACACCGTTACCTGGAAGGTCCAGTCGCACTGGCCCGGCTCCAGCAGCTCTTACACTGACAGCCTGGGCAGACTCAAGCGGGTGCTGGAAGATCGCACCGATGGGCGACTGAAGCTCCAGCTTTACGAAGCCGGCGCCTTGTTCAAAGCCAAGGAAACCTTCAATGCCGTCAGTCGCGGCATCCTCGAAATGGGCACTATTTCTCCGTCTTACGCCCAGGACAAAGTTTCCCTGGCGGGGATTGCCTCCGGCCTGCCGTTCGCCTTCCGCAATGTCTGGGAAGCCGCCTACTTCCACCAGAACATGGGCTTCGAGCAGATGCTCCGTAACGAAGCTGCAGAGCATGGCGTTTACTGGGCCACTGACAAGGTTTACCCGACGGAAATGGTCGTCAAGAAGCCGATCGAGAGCTGGGAAGACTTTACCAGTCTCAAGATCCGCTCCTCCGGCGCCCTTCAGACTTTCCTGACCGAAGCCGGCGCTGCCGCCTCCTACATCCCGGGCAGCGAGCTATACTCCGCCCTGGATTCCGGCATCGTCGACGGAGCCCATTGGGGTGCCGCTCAGGGCGCCTACAGCATGGGCCTGTATGAAGTGGCCAAATACCACGTGCAGCCCGCCCTGAACATTGCCGGCACTGACGTCATTATTGTCAGCCAGAAGGCACTGGACAAGCTGCCGGAAGACATGCAGAAAATCGTCAAGGATGCCCTCAACGAGCAGTTCTGGATCCGGACCAACGAGTACCAGTACAAAGAGCGCATCACTCTGGCCAAAGCCATTGAAGAACAGGGCGTGCAGGTCAACGTACTGCCGGATGAGGTACAGGACAAGCTGGTAGCAACCGCCCAGAAAATGTGGGATGAGGAAGCCAGGCGCAGCGAAAATGCCAAAAAAACGCTCGACCTGCTAAAGGGTTACCTGGCCGACCTCGGCTACCTTTAAACAGCGATTGATCTGACAAAGGCCGGGGTCCATGACTCCGGTCTTCCTGTCCGTGAACCAAACCAACGTCCCGCGGGAGAGTGCCATGAGTGTGATGATTGCCGCATTCATGAGGGGGGTTACCCGTCTCAATGATTTTATCGGCCAGTGGGTTGCCCTTCTCATCTTCGCCATGTTTGCGTTTCTACTGCTCGAGGTAGGATTCCGGTATCTGTTCAATTCCCCTACTGTCTGGACCAACGAGCTCACCCAGATGCTGTTCGGGATCTACGCGATTATGTCCGGGGGCTACATCATGGCGCACCGTGGGCACGTAAACGTCGATCTGCTGCATTCGCACCTGGCGCCCCGCCAGCGGGCGTTGCTGGACATTGTCACTTCCCTGGTGTTCTTCATTTTCACACTCGCCCTGCTCTGGTTCGGGGTCGACATGGCCCAGGAATCCATGTCCAGTTGGGAGACCTCCTACTCGGCCTGGAACCCGCCAATCTGGCCGGTGAAGCTGGCCATTCCCGTTGGCACCGCGCTGCTGGTATTACAGGGCCTGGTGAAGCTGCTTGAAGATATCGCGGTGGCCTTCAACCTGGACTATTACACCCCCGAAGAAGCCGAATCTGAAGGGGATCAGCTGTGAGCATTGAAGCCCTGACTCTCATGTTCTTCGGCGCACTGCTGTTTTTCCTGCTCCTGGGCCTGCCTCTGACGTTCGTACTGGGCGGTGTCTCGGTAGTGTTCCTGTACTTCACCTGGGGCTTTGACTCCTTCTACATGGTCGCCTCCCAGATATGGGGCACCATGGGCAGCTTTACCCTGGTTGCCATTCCCCTGTTCGTATTCATGGCCATGGTGCTGGAACGTACGGGCGTGGCCAAAGACCTGTACCGGATGATGCACCTATGGTGCGGCGGCCTGAGAGGCGGCCTGGCGCTTGGCACCCTCGGAATCTGTGCAGTGTTTGCTGCCATGGTCGGCATCAGCGGTGCCGCGGTGGTGGCGATGGGCACCATTGCCCTGCCCTCCATGCTCGAGCGAGGCTACGATAAGAGTATGGCCCTGGGTGTAATCAATACCGGCGGGGGCTGGGGCATCCTGATTCCACCCAGCATCCTGATGATTCTCTATGCTCTGATCACCGGCGTTTCTGTAGGCAAGATGTTCGCTGCTGGCATCATGCCCGGCATCCTGCTAATGGTCCTGACGGCCATCTACATCGTGGTGCGCTGCCACCTGCAGCCGGAACTGGCACCGGCCCTGCCCAAAGAGGAACGGGGTACCTGGCCGGAGAAATTGAGGGCCCTGCGAGCGGTGCTGCTGCCCATTGGCGTGGTCGTCATGGTGCTGGGTTCCATTATCGGCGGTATCACCACCCCAACCGAAGCGGCCGCGATGGGCGTTCTGGGTTCACTGATTTCTGCGGCAGTCTACCGGCAATTCAAATGGAGCATTCTGAAAGAAGCGGCTATCCGCACGTTCAAGCTCACCGGCATGATCATGTGGATCCTGTTCGCCGCCCATGCTTTCAGCGCTGCCTATCAGAGCATGGGCGCCCAGGAACTGATCGAGGGCCTGATGAACATGGTCCCCGGTGGTCCCTGGGGCATTATCATCGCCATGATGATAATCGTGTTCCTGCTCGCCATGGTGCTGGATCCGGTAGGCATCATGTTGATCACCCTGCCGGTGTTCATGCCAATCGTGGAATCCCTGGGCTTCGACCCGATCTGGTTCGGTATCCTGTTCGTGATCAACATGGAAATCGGCTATATGACACCCCCCTTTGGCTTCAACCTGTTTTACCTGAAGGGCATCGTGCCGCCGTCGATCACGATGAAGGATATCTACAAATCCATCATTCCCTTCGTGATCGTGGAGATCGTCGGCATCATCCTGATCATGATTTTCCCGGAGATTGCCACCTGGCTGCCAGACCTGTTTTTCTGAGTCTGACATCAACCGGAAAGTTGCCAGCCAACACATGTAAGCGCTAATCTCAAGGAGCCTCCGGAACAAGGGAACCGGAGGCCCAAACACGGAGAGACACTTATGCCCAGTCAGTCGCCTGCTTTAATACGCACCGCAGTAACAACAATCCTGTTCGCCCTGCTCACATTTTTCTCCGTGAACAGTAAGGCCCAGCCCCTGTCAGACCAGAAAGTCTCGTCGTTTATCGATAGCCTGAGAGCGGCAGAGCAGCTGGAGCCTGAATTCGAAGATCTCAGTGATGAAATGGACGAGGAAGACGATGGCACTATGCCGGACTTCTCCCGCATCTTTTCGGATGCACTAAACGAACTGAAAGGTCATGAGGCGTACAGCCGCCTTGAAGCGCTGGCCCGGGATCATGGCTTCAGCAACCTTGAAGAATGGGCCTCGACTGGAGACAGGGTTTTCCAGGCCTGGATGGCCATCGAGATGGAACAGCAGAACCCGGCCGCCTGGCAGGAGATGAACGCGGCCATGGCAGAGATTGAAAACAACCCCAACATGACCGCCGAACAGAAAGCCCAGATGCGGGCGATGATGGAAAGCGCCATGGGTGCCATGCAAAGCGCAAGCAATGCACCGGCAGCCGATGTCAAGGCAGTTCGCCCCCACATCGGTGCCCTGAGAGCCATGGGTGAGGAATAGAGCACTCAGGCAGGCATCACGCCATCAGGTTGTAAACAAAGACAATCGCAACCGCGATGGGCGTAACAAACCGGATCAGGTTGTACCACAGCGTGAAGGCACCGCCTTTCAGGGCCAGATCGGTTGTAAGTGACTCCTTCGCCACAAACCAACCGACGAATACCGCCGTCAGCAGGCCGGAAAGCGGCAGCAACACGTTGGCGGTAAAGAAGTCCAGCAGGTCGAAGATGGTCTTGCCCTCAAAGCGCTCGAACATGGCCAGCGGAGCAACATCGGCCCAGACGTTGAGCGACAGAATCGAGGCAATACCCAGGGCCCAGCAGAGCACACCTACCAGGATGGCACTGCCAGTTCGGGCCAGGCTGGTCTTTTCTTCCACCCACTCAACCACCGGCTCCAGCAGGGAAATGCCGGAGGTCCAGGCGGCGAACAGCAGCAGAATGAAGAACAGGGTACCAAACAGACCACCCATGGGCATGTTGCCGAAGGCCAGCGGCAGGGTCTGGAAGATCAGGCCGGGGCCGGCGCCGGCTTCCAGACCATTGGCAAACACCACCGGAAAGATAGCCAGGCCAGCCAGAAGTGCCACCACGGTATCCATAAGGGCGACACTGACCGCTGTGCGGCCGATGGAGACATCGCTGCCAAGGTAGGATCCGTAGGCCATCATGATGGCCATACCCAGACTGAGGGTAAAGAAGGCATGGCCGAGGGCAATAAGAACCCCATTGACCGTGAGAGCTCCGAAGTCCGGTGTGAACAGGAAGCTGACAGCCTCGCCAAAGTGACCGGTTGTTGCGGCATAGCCGACCACCACCAGCAGCAGGATAAACAGAGCCGGCATCAGGATGGTCACGGCCCGCTCCAGGCCACCCTTGAGACCGCGGGAAACCACCAGGATCACCAGCGCCATAAAAATGGTGTGCCACAGCAGCAACTGGCCGGGGCTGGCCAGCAAACCACCAAACAGTTCGCCGATAGAATCCGCCGTGCCGCCGGTAAAATCACCCATGGCAGCGTGGCCGACATACGAAGCAGACCAGCCACCAATCACGGAATAGAAAGAGAGGATAACAAACGCGGCAATCATCCCGATGATCGCCGAGATCCGCCAGCCCGGGGAACTGAGGTTGCGCTCGGCGACCAGGCGCATGCTGGTAATGGGATTGTGCCGGCCATTCCGGCCGATGAACACTTCCGCCATCATGATGGGAATACCGATAACCGCGATACACAGCAGGTAAACCAGCACAAAGGCGCCACCACCGTTTTCACCGGTGACGTAGGGAAATTTCCAGATGTTGCCAAGACCAACGGCAGAACCGGTTGCCGCCAGAATAAACGCCAACCGGGAGGACCAGAGACCACGAGCGGCCCCTGTACCGTTACCCGAAACCGAGTTGGACTGAGTCATGTTGTGTTCCTGTGCATTTGGCTGAGGAAGGTCTTTAAAAAGGCACAGCCTCGGCGCTGCCAGGGCAATTATTGCAAGATTTTGCCAGCACTGGCGCTGCGATGCCAGTGCTGGCGGCAAGGACGATGAACAGGATAAACCCCGATGCCCTGATAGCGACCAAATCGGGTAGGATGCTCGGTCTGTGCGGCGCTGCCGGCGCGCATCCAGGAATCTGAAGGAACACGGGACCCCACGCCCTATGGATGAACGACACCAGCCATTACCGGAAGCACGTCAGACGCTGTTCGCCCGAACACTCACGGAATGGCGGACCCTGGCCATTCTCGGCGGGCCAATCCTGATCGCCCAGGTTGCCCAGATGGCCAATGGCGTGATTGATACGGTGATGGCCGGGCACGCCAGTGCCAAAGATCTGGCGGCCGTTGGCATCGGCAGCAGCCTGTGGATGCCGCTGTTCCTGTTCTTCATGGGAATGCTGGGCGCGCTGCAGCCCATTATTTCCGGCTACAACGGTGCCCGGGCCGTCGGGAAGATCATGCCGGCCACCTGGCAGGGCCTGTACCTGGCGGGGGCCGGGTCCGTCATCATGATCCTGTTGCTCACCAACGTGCACCCGGTGCTGGCGATCCTGAACCTGGAAGCCAGCACGGCACGCATTACCCAGGGCTATCTGGACGCCTTCGCCTGGGGCGTGCCGGCGTTGCTGCTGATCACAGCACTGAGGGGACTCACCGATGGCCTGGGCCATACCCGGGTAATCATGGCGTTCTCCGTGCTCAGCACACTCATCAACCTGCCCATGAATTACATTTTCATTTACGGCAAGCTCGGGCTGCCAGCCATGGGCGGCGTCGGCTGCGGCTGGGCTACCTCAATCTCCAACGGCGTCGCGGCCATTGCGTTGCTGGTGTACCTGAACCGAAGCCGTGTCTATCGGCATTTCCATCTGGTTTCAGACTGGGTGAAGCCGGATTTGCCGGGCATTCGGTACATCCTGAGAATCGGCGTACCCATCGGCTTCACTATTTTTGTCGAGGCCAGCATGTTTTCGGTGATCGCCCTGTTTCTGGCCCCCCTCGGCCCGGTGGTCGTGGCGGGGCATCAGATTGCCCTGAACGTTGTGTCGCTGTTATTCATGCTGCCGCTCAGTATCGGTATGGCACTGACGCTCAGGGTCAGTTTTCTGGTGGGTGCCGGGGCGCCGGACACAGCGCGCCTGATCTCCCGCAGCACCCTGATTCTGGCCGCGGCAGCGGCGCTGGTCTTCGCGCTGATGCTATTGGCTTTCTCCCACCAGATCTCGGCACTCTATACCGGTGATACCGACGTTCGGGACGTGACCGTCAGACTGCTGATGTTCGCGGCGATATTCCAGATTGCCGACGTCATTCAGGTGACCTGCATCAGCGCATTGCGGGGGTACAAGGATACCCGGATTCCGATGTTCATCATGCTGTTTTCATTCTGGGGACTGGGCCTCCCACTGGGCTACCTGCTGACCTTCACGGACTGGCTGGTACCGGCAATGGGGGCGGCCGGCTTCTGGGTCGGGCTGACCGGCGGGCTGGCCTCTGCCAGCATCCTGCTTGGCTGGAGACTCTTCCTCTATGCGCCCGGCGGTGGTCAGGCTGTGGCCGTTACCAGTTCCGGTGGTGAGTGACTATCCGCAAATACGATCCGGTCACGGCCGGTTTCCTTGGCCTCATAAAGCGCGGCATCCGCCCGGGCCAGCCAGCTGTCCACGCTTTCACCTTGTTCGAGCAGCGCGACGCCAAATGAGGCAGTGACCGTCCCTCCCGGATGTTTCATATACTTGCGCAAGACCTGCTGCAGATTGCCCATCACCGCGTTCAGACTCACGCCATCGACCCCGGGTAACAACAGCACAAACTCCTCACCACCATAGCGGAACAGCTGGTCCGACTTGCGGGTGTTCTGCTGCAGCAAGGCGACGAGATCAATAAGCACATTATCGCCCACCCCATGACCGTGCTCGTCGTTGATTTTCTTGAAATGATCGATATCCAGCAGCGCCAGGGCATAGGGCAGGCCGGTGCGTTCAGAGTTTGCCACCGCCAGGTCCAGCTCCTGATCCATGGAGCGGCGGTTCTTGATTCCGGTCAGCGGATCAATCGTCGCCAGATGCTCCAGGCGCTGTCGCTGATCGTGGTTCCGGTGCGCAAACACATAGGCACAGGCGCTGACCACAAACGCTGTTGAGGCAAAAGACCACATCTGGACATCCGACCGGAAGGCGCCGCCATGCACCATCAGGGCCACCACGGAGGCAACGTTAAGGGCAACGGCCATCCTGGGATTGACGAGAAAGAAGGTAGTGACCAGAGCGGGGTACAGCCAGAAAAGTCCGGGCTCTCCCACCACGATTCCCACAACCACTGCACCACTGCAGGCAGTGCTCGCCACTACCAGCCCGCTTCTGCGCGTATCACCCGTTACCCAGGCGTAGACCAGCGCTGAACCGATAGCGAGGAGGATGGCCGTGTCGACCAGCCCCGCCAGCAGATTGCCCTGCAGAAAACGCATCACGGCGAACGGCGTGACCCCCAGAAATGCGCTTACGCCGAGCAGGGTAATGATCGACAACCGGAAATCGGTCTTGAGGCGCTGGAGCATACAGAGTGATCGTCCGACAATAAGAGTTTTTCAGGGCTCCAGAATAGCGCAAGTCATGTGAGCGGTCGTTGTTCCGCTACGATTCTTTACATATTCTCTATCTATTTCCACAAATTGTGGATGAACGCCCAGCTTCCATGGCCCCAAACCCTGCACACTTGTCAAATCAGGTAAAACCCGGGAACAGAGCAAAAACCGATACCTTCCCCGAGTGGAGGGAGACTGTTATTCAGGGTTACACTTGACACATCATGAACCTGTACCCGAGACACCTGTTTTGACCAATCTCGTCCGGATCGCTCCCGGCGCCCTCACCATTGGCCGGCCGTTACCGTGGAACGTCTACGACGCCGACGGCAATGTGCTGTTGCGCCAGGGCTATGTGATTCAGACCAACTCCCAGTTGGAGCAGCTGTTCGAGCGGGGCCGATTCAAGCCCCGTAAGATTGAACGTCCACAGGAGGAAATCTTCGAGGATAACCGGGAACGCAACCCCTTCGCGGACTACCCGGACCTGCTGCATACCCTGGAAGCCACGCTGAACGCCATTACCGGAGCCGACCCTTCGGCACATAAGCGTCTGCTTGGTCTGGCACGAATGATTGAACGCACCTGTACCGAGTCACCTGACGCAAGTCTGGCGCTGATCCATCTATACTCCATCGGTCCGGTCATTCATGAACAGATTCTGTTTCACGCCATCCTTTGCCAGTTCATTGGCCGGCAGTTCGGGCTGGAAGAAAAGCGCATCAGTGTTCTCACAACCGCGGCACTCACCGCAAACCTTGCGCTCGTTCCGATAGCAGACAAACTTAACGCGTCAAACAAGGTACTCAGCAATGAGCAGCGAGGTGTCATCCGCAAGCACGCGGAGCGCAGCATTCAGGCCCTCCGATCGGCGGGCATCAATAACAAACTGATGCTTACCATCATTGCCCAGCACCATGAACAGGCCGACGGCAGTGGCTATCCGAGAGGCCTGAGCGGCACCGACATCCGACCGGAGGCGGAAATTCTGGCCCTGGCCGAGCGCTATATCGCCATGATTACCAAACGCGCCTACCGCGACCGGATGGATGTGGCAAACGCCCGAAAACTCATTGCCAATCTGGCCGATGGGAAATTCCGGCCGGCGATACCAAAAGCTCTGTTGCAGGTTCTTGGCGAATTTCCGCCGGGCATTCTGGTGCGCCTGGAAAACAATGAGGTGGGCGTAGTCACCGGGCGGCCGGTGAGGGCAAGAGGGCCTTTCGTCAAGGCGATCTTCGGCCCCCGGGGCAACCGTTATGCCGGAACCTTTGAACGCGATACCAGCCTTCCGGAATTCAACGTCCGGGCTCTTGAGGAGCCCGAAATCATGCCATCCATAGACTTCGGCCTGGTCTGGGGACTGAATTCATAATCCCAGCGCGTCGGCATGATGGTCCAGATGATCATCAATAAACGAGGCAATAAAAAAGTAACTGTGGTCGTAACCCCGATGCATGCGCAAATTGATGTGGTGGTGAAACTTCTCACAGGCATCAGCCAGGGCGTCCGGGTTAAGCTGACTATCGAGGAACTCGTCCGCGGTGCCCTGATCCACCAGTAACGGCAGGCGCTCCCGGGCCGTCGGGATCAGCAGGGTCGCATCCCACTCTTCCCAGTTGCGGGTATTGTCACCGAGGTACCCGGTGAAGGCTTTCCGCCCCCAGGGGCATTCGGTCGGGTTGGCGATGGGCGCGAAGGCCGACACCGAGGCATAGCGGCCCGGGTTTTTCAGGGCACAGACCAACGCGCCGTGACCTCCCATGGAATGGCCACTGATCGCCCGGTTGTCCGTTACCGGCAACTCGCTCTCGATCAACTGCGGCAATTCCTTAACTACGTAGTCGTACATCCGGTAATGGGGTGCCCAGGGTTGCTGGGTGGCGTTGATGTAGAACCCGGCGCCTGAGCCAAAGTCGTAACTGTCGTCTTCGCCGGGCAGGTTCAGTCCGCGGGGACTGGTATCGGGGCACACGATCGCCATGCCCAGTTTCGCGGCCCGTTTCTGGGCGCCGGCTTTCTGCATAAAGTTCTGGTCGGTGCAGGTCAGCCCGGAGAGCCAGTACAGAACCGGCACTTTTTTCGGGTTCAGGCCCATCGCCGCTGGCGGCAGATACACCGCAAATTCCATGTTGCATTCGAGGGTAGCGGAGGTATGCCGGTAACGGCGATGCTCTCCTTCGAAACTGACGTTCGTGGATAAGAGTTCCATAGTGTCCTCGATCTTTGAGAGGGATGTGGATCAGTCCTCCGCGCTGGCGTATTTGGGCAGCTCAAGCCCGAAACCGGTACGCGCCAGTTCTGCCAGGATGGCACTGCGCGTCACAATGCCGATCAGTTTGCCGTGATCCACGACAGGATACACCTTTGGCTTGCCGGCACCGAGGTTCTGGGCGAGATCCACAACCGCCATCTCCGGCGAAATGGTCAGCGGCTTCCGGAACATGACATCGTCGACGATCGGGTCCCCCTCGCAGTGATAGCTGCTCACCAGCAGGGCATGGATGCAATCGTGCTCGGACACGAACCCAAGCACATGGCGGTGCTCATCAACCACCGGCAAACCGGTCACATGGTTGTGCAGCAGGATTTTCACGACCCTGGTGAGCGGCACACCACACCGGATCGGCTCGATGTGATTCCACATAACGTCTGAAACCTTGAGTGAACGCATGGACACAATCCCTCCTGTTTGTGGGTGCTTGCCTCTGCTATGAGCATAGGCAATCACACCCGAATCCACCACTTTTACCGGTCTATCAGTTTACACGGGAATATAACCGACTAAACTCAATCGGTTATACCCTCTTTGGGTCAAACAGTGAATCCAATACATGGCACGCACAGGGAGAACCCATGGAAGCCATTGAACAATTTGTCGCTGATGTAAACGGACTGGTCTGGGGCCCCCCCATGCTGGTCCTGATTCTGGGTGTCGGGCTGTTCCTCAGCCTGGGCCTCAAATTGATGCCGGTGCTCAAACTTGGCGCCGGTTTCAAACTGATGTGGAGTGGCCGCACCGCGGCGGGCGCTGAATCCGAAGGCGAAATCCCTCCTTTCCAGGCCCTGATGACGGCTCTGTCCGCCACTGTCGGCACCGGTAACATCGCCGGTGTTGCCACGGCCGTGTTCCTCGGTGGCCCGGGTGCCCTGTTCTGGATGTGGCTCACGGCCCTGGTTGGCATGGCCACAAAATATTCCGAGGCGGTGCTCGCGGTCCGTTTCCGGGAGGTAGACGAACGCGGCGCCCACGTCGGCGGCCCTATGTACTACATCCGCAACGGGCTGGGTAGCAAATGGGCCTGGCTCGGCATCCTGTTTGCCATTTTTGCCGCCATTGCCGGATTCGGTATCGGTAATACTGTCCAGGCCAACTCGGTGGCCGATGTGATGCAGACGAGTTTTGGTCTGCCGCACTGGGTAACCGGCCTGATCCTGATGGTTCTCGTCGGCATGGTGCTGATCGGCGGTATCCGCCGGATCGGCCACGTCGCCAGCACCCTGGTGCCATTGATGGCGGTTTCCTACCTGATCGCGGGGCTGGTGGTTCTGGCCATCAATGCCGCCGACATTCCCGCGGCGTTTGCCCTGGTGCTCGGGCATGCGTTCAGCCCCATTGCCGCGGAAGGCGGTTTTGCCGGTGCCGCCGTCTGGGCGGCGATCCGGTTCGGTGTTGCCCGGGGCATTTTCTCCAACGAAGCGGGGCTGGGTTCCGCGCCCATTGCCCACGCTGCCGCGCAAACCAGGAATCCCATCAATCAGGGCATGGTGGCCATGCTCGGCACCTTCATCGACACCATCATTATCTGCACCATTACCGGCCTGGTGATCATCACCTCCGGCACCTGGACTTCCGGGGAGTCCGGCGCGGCCCTCACGTCCATGGCTTTCGAGGGCGCGCTGCCCGGCGTCGGCAACTACGTTGTGGCCATTACCCTTGCGGTCTTCGCCTTCACCACCATTCTCGGCTGGTCGTTCTATGGTGAGCGCAGTGTCGAGTTCCTGTTCGGCGTAAGGGCCATCGTGCCCTACCGGGTGGCCTGGATTCTCGCCATACCGGTGGGCGCCACCGTAAACCTGGGTTTTGTGTGGCTGCTGGCAGACACGCTGAATGCCATGATGGCACTGCCAAACCTGATCGCCCTGTTGTTGCTCAGCCCTGTGGTATTCAAGCTGACCCGGGAGCACTTTGAAAAAGAGAAGGCAATGGGGCTCTGAGCCCCTTGTAATTGCCTCACCCGGCACCAAGGTCTATCTTATACATTCGGAATGTAACCCCGGTCACTGTTGAGCCGGAATGACAAACGAAATCGTCACAACCATGATCACAGGAGAGTAAACATGACTTTACGTCTCGGAGACACCGCGCCGGATTTTGAGCAGGAGTCCAGTGAAGGGAAAATTTCGTTTTATGACTGGCTGGGCGACAGCTGGGGCGTTCTGTTCTCGCACCCGGCTGACTTTACGCCCGTGTGCACCACTGAGCTGGGCCTGACCGCCAAGCTCAAGAACGAGTTTGCCAAACGCAATGTCAAAGCCATCGCCCTGAGCGTGGATCCGGTGGACTCCCACAAGGAGTGGATCAAGGACATCAACGAAACCCAGGGCTGCGCAGTAAACTTCCCGATCATCGCAGACCAGGATCGCAAAGTGTCCGAGCTGTACGACATGATTCATCCCAACGCCGACAGCAGCCTGACTGTACGCTCCCTGTTCGTGATTGATCCGAACAAGAATGTTCGGCTGATGATCACCTACCCCGCCAGCACCGGCCGTAACTTTAACGAAGTGCTGCGGGTTATCGACTCGCTGCAGCTGACCGATGAACACAAGGTTGCCACCCCGGGTAACTGGGAGCATGGCGGCGATGTGGTCATCGTGCCGTCCCTGCAGGATGAGGAAGAGATCAAAGAGCGCTTCCCGAAAGGCTACAAGGCCGTGAAGTCCTACCTGCGGATGACACCGGATCCGAAATCCAACTGGAGCGGTGATTGATTGGATAACTGAAATTGGGGTCATGAAATTGGGGTCAGATGAAAGCTTTCATCTGACCCCGGGCTTCCGGGCTTCTCCGACCTTCTCGGTTATCAGAATGCCGGAACCACGGCACCTTCATACTTCTCCATGATGAATTCGCGAACGGCATCAGAGTTCAGCGCGGCCGCAAGCTTCCGCATCGCGTCACTGTCCCTGTTGTCCGGACGGGCAACCAGGATGTTCACGTAGGGTGATTCGGAACCCTCAATCACCAGCGCATCGTCAGATGGGTTCAGGCCCGCTTCCAGTGCGTAGTTGGTGTTGATCAGTGCGAGGTCAACCTGGTTCAGGATGCGCGGCAGAGTGGCGGCCTCAAGCTCTTTGAACTCGAGACCTTTCGGGTTCTCGGCAATATCACGAGGTGTCGCTGTGATCTTGCTGGCATCCTCAAGCCTGATCAGACCGGCCTTCTGCAGAAGCAGCAGTGCACGGCCACCGTTGGTGGGGTCGTTCGGAATAGCGACCACAGCGCCCTCTTTGAGGTCATCCAGCGAATCAATCTTGCTGGAGTAGGCGCCGAACGGCTCAACGTGAACGCCGGTCACGGTCACCAGACTGGTACCACGGCCGTCATTGAACTCATCCAGATACGGCTGGTGCTGGAAGAAGTTCGCATCCATCCGCTTCTGGTCCACCTGGATGTTCGGCTGGATGTAGTCGGTGAATACCTTAACGTCCAGTTCCACACCCTGTTCAGCCAGCTGCGGCTTCACAAATTCCAGGATCTCCGCGTGGGGTACGGGAGTTGCGGCTACAGACAGCTCCCCGGCAGCAACTGCGCCAGAGAAAGTAGCGGCCGCAGCCAGTGCTGCGAATGTTTTCTTCAGATTCATACGTCTGTTCTCCTTTGAGAAATTACGAACAATGAAATCAGTCCGGGAGTACGGCCCACGGCCGGAAACCCCTTCCGAAAAACGCCCGTAAATACATCCATGTAGGGCTCGGTCGCGCCATCCCTGGCGCTCCACGTTTTCGGAAGGGGTTTCCGACCGCGTGCCTATATCTGGCTGTACCTATTTGCGGCTGAAATACAAAACCAGACGGTCGCCGGCCATCTGCAGGACCTGGACGAAAATGACCAATAGGGCCACAGTAATGACCATAACATCGGTCTGGAACCGTTGATAACCGAAGCGGATGGCCAGATCGCCGAGACCGCCGCCACCGATGACACCGGACATGGCGGCGTAAGATACCAACGTGATGGCTGTCACCGTAATGCCAGCGATAATGCCAGGAAGCGCCTCTGGCAGCAGGGCACCGAAGATGATCTGGCGCACGTTGGCGCCCATGGCCTGGGTGGCTTCGATGATGCCCCGGTCCACCTCCCGAAGGGACGTTTCCACCAGCCGGGCAAAGAACGGCGCACCACCGGCCACCAGCGGCGGAATCGCACCGGCAACGCCGAGAGACGTTCCGATCAGCATTACGGTGAAGGGAATCATCACGATCAACAGGATGATAAAAGGCACTGAGCGCAGCACGTTCACCACGAACGACAGCACCGCGTAGGCAACGGGCTGCTCCAGCAACTGGCGCTTGCCAAACAGGAACAACAGCACACCGGTGGGCAGGCCAATCAGCACGCTGAACAACAGCGACAGGCCGACCATGACCAGGGTATCCCAGCTGGCCCAGCCGATCTCACTCCAGTCTACATTGCTCAACAGGGCTTCCATCAGCGCAGCACCTCCACATGAACGTCGGCGGAATCCAGCGCCTGCATGGCAACGCGCAGGTCACCGCCCACCAGGGACAGTGTAAGCTGGCCATAAGGGGTGTCCTTGATGTGGTCAATACGCCCGGACAGAATGCTGAAATCCACGCCGGATTCCCGGGCCACGCTGCCCAGTAATGGCTTGTAGGTTGATTCACCCTTGAACGTCAGCCGCAGGATCCGGCCATCGGCCTTGCTCAGGTCCTGCCGCAGTTCGTCCCGGTCAACACTTTCACTCTCGAACACAAAATCCCGGGTGGTCGGGTGCCTGGGATGCAGGAATACCTCGCTGACCGGTCCCATTTCCACCACCTGGCCGGCGTCCATTACCGCTACCCGGTCGCAGACACGGCGGACCACGTCCATTTCGTGGGTGATCAGTACAATGGTCAGGCCCAGTTCCCGGTTGATGTCCGCCAGCAGCTTCAGGACCGACTGGGTGGTTTGCGGGTCCAGGGCGCTGGTAGCTTCGTCGCAGAGCAGGATCGTGGGCCGGCAAGCCAGAGCCCGGGCAATGCCTACCCGCTGTTTCTGGCCACCGGAGAGCTGTGACGGGTATTTGCTGGCATGGTCAGTGAGGCTGACGCGGGCCAGCAATTCCCGGACCCGCTCCCGGATTTCCGTTTTCGGGTAGATGCCCGCCAGCTTCATGGGGAAGGCAATGTTGTCGGCCACGGTTTTCGAAGACAGCAGGTTAAAATGCTGGAAAATCATTCCGACTTTACGGCGGAAGGCCCGCAGTTCGGCGGCGTCATAATCGGTAATATTCTCATCGTCGATCAGAATGCGGCCGCCGGTGGGTGGTTCCAGCAGGTTGATCAGACGCACCAGCGTCGATTTGCCCGCGCCGGAGTGGCCAACGATGCCGAATACCTCGCCGGTTTCTATGGTCATATCGGTGGGGTGTAGCGCGGGGATCGCCCGGCCGCCTACCTGATACGACTTCTGTACCTGGTCAAATACAATCACGGTCAGCGCCTTGTGGGTGCAGCGTTAAAACCGGCGATTATAGCCGATACGGCGGGCAAACCCGAATTCCGGCAGAATTCGCCGGGTGGGTAGATATCCCTACACAAACGGTTACCTGACACCGGACACCCGCCTGAACTAGACTGTGGGCCACAGAATAACCTTCCATTTCCCAGAGGCGCGCTGCCCAGAGACTCACTAACGTGACCAACGAAAAACAATCAACGCCCCCAAGGATGAACTCCACCCAGGCATGGGTCACCTATCTCAGCAAAGTCGAGCTACCGGTACTGGCAAATACGCTCCGGCGCATCAGCGAACTGACGGACAGCCGGAACAGCACCGTCAACGAACTGGCCAACGTTATCCTCAATGATGCCCAGTTGACCTCCCAGGTGTTGCGGCTGTCCAATACCGTATTCTACAACCAGACCCGCACCCAGGTGAGCACCGTCAGCCGGGCCATTACCCTGATCGGTTTCGACGCCGTGAAATCCATGGCGATTTCCTCACTGATCGTGGACACGCTACTGCAACGCAATGACCGCCCCCACTTGCTGCGCTGCCTGGCCCGGGCAATCCATGCGGCCGTGCAGGCCCGGAGCCTGATGCCCAAAAGGAACGAAACCGCGCTGGAGGAAGTGTTCATCGGGGCGCTGCTGATGAACATTGGCGAGCTGGCATTCTGGTCCTGCGAAACTCAGCAGGCCACCGAACTGGAGGAACGACTTCGACTGGATGAGCCCCCGGCGGAGGCGCAAAAGTCCGTACTGCATACAACGTTTACCGAAATTACCCGCGGTCTGGTAGAGGCCTGGTCGTTGGGGCCGTTCATCCGGGACGTCGTTTCCCCGGGCCAGGCCAATTCCGTGGCGTCCAGCCTGGTGCGCAACTCCGTAGAGATGGCCAGGCTGTCGGAACAGGGCTGGAGCGGCCCGGAGATGAACAAGGTTCTGGAGCGGCTTGGCAGGAATATCGGCGAAAGCCCGGCCGTGGTCCGGGATCAGCTCAAGGTAAACGCCTCGGAAGCAACTCGCGTCGCGGTCTCCCTGGGCATTCCCCAGGTCACGGCCATGATGCCGGGCGCGGAGCGAGACTCAGGTGATGCCGCACGGGCACCGGACATGGACGCCGAACTGCAGTTGGAAATCCTGCGTGAGTTAAGCCAATGCCTCACGGAAAAGCCGGACATCAACGAGGTGTGCCAGCTTGTGATCGAAGGCATCCACAGGTCAATCGGCATGCAGCGGGTGGCCCTTTTGATGAGCGACCGGACCGGTAACGAACTGGTGCCGCGGAAACTGGGCGGGCGCGGAACTGAGGAATGGCGCGAGAACCTGGTCATTCAGAAAGATGGAACGGGGCCTTTGGGCTCGCTTCTGCCTCCTGCCCACTGCACCATTTATGAACCCGAACCGGCATCGGAAGGCGTGCCTTACGACCGGTGGCTTGGCAAGGTGCCCGCCCTGACCGGCCCGATCACGGCAAACGGTCGGCTGGTAGGCTTGTTCTACGCGGACAACGCAGCCTGCGCCTATGTGCCCTCGAAGGAGCAGCTGTCAGCGTTCGGGCATTTTATCCGGAACGCCCAGCTTTGCCTTACATTGCTCTCCAGCCGCTGATATCCGGGGCTTTTGCCCCGGGTAAAGGGTGTGCCTGTCAATGCAGAGCCCGCAACTGCCTTGGGTAGAGTGCAGCACTCACTTCGGGCTCCTCCAGAAGATCCGCCAGTTCGCGGTCCACATCGGTCTCCGCACCGTCTTCAGGCAGCGGCTCAAACAGCGTACTCAGCCACGAGGCAACCGAAGGCGCTTCATCACGCTTGTAGTCGGTGGACAGCGCCTTGATCCGGCGAAAGCCGATAATGCGCTGGTGTTTGGGATCCCGGATCTGTTCAAAACCCCGCCAGTAGACATGATCCCGGGTGTGCAGCTGCACAAACAGGGTATCGATGGGCCCGTCTGAGTCGTCAAAGTCATCGGACTCGTCCGGCACATCCTCGGAGGCCGCTTCGGCTTCCAGGTCCGGTTTCTTATGGCGGATGGTAGTCCAGGCCGGATAGAGCACGGCCACGGCATCCGCTTCAACATGCTCGCGGGCGGCGCGGAGGATTAACCCCCAGCGGGCCTTGTCGGCATCGGTTTCAAGGGAATTGATGGGCAAGTCATAGCTTTGTTCGCTGGACAGGACAATGGCCATCATCGGGGCGTCAAGCTCCCCCATGGCCTCGGCCTGTGCTACTGATACCAGTTCGTCGATTGCCATCGGTTGGTTCATAATACGCTCGCCTCCTCGATGCCATCAGGATCTGTCAGGAAGAAGGGCCTTCCTGTCTGACAGCATAGCCTGTTCCGCCTGCAAAGATAAACGTGGAGTTTCACCAGCCGGATCACAACCCCTGCTGTCTCAAAACGCGTCCTCAAGCTTTTCGTAGTTGCTGAACCAGGGGTTCGCCTCTTCCAGCTGGGCCGCCAGCTGAAGCAAAACCGCTTCGGCCCCGTGGCGCGCACCGAACTGGACACCAACCGGCAAACCTCCGGAAGTCCAGTGCATGGGGACAGACATGGCCGGTGTTCCGGTGAGGTTCGCCAACTGAGTGAATGGCGTACGGGCCAGACTTTCCAGGGCCATCTGGTCTACCTGGCCGGATCGGTGCACCAGTTTGCCTGCATTGAGCTTGAGCATCAGCCGGGCCGCCAGTTTCAGATGGGGCGGTGTCTCCAGCTCCCCGATCACCGCCGGCAGTTGCCCGGTGGTGGGACTGAGATAGAGATCATAGCTGCCAAAAAAGGCCCCCAGGGCCCGGGCAAATTCATTCCACTGCTGGCGACGGCGGACATACTCCGACAGCGGCATGGTTTGGCCCAGCATGCCGATCAGGCGGGTATCCAGCTCAAAATCACGGTCACTGGCGCCGAATTGCTCTTTCGCCTTCGCCATCAGCGCCGACACTTCGCCGAAGTACAGGGCCAGATAACAGCGCGCCAGGGCCATGCCGTCGAATTCCGGCGCAGCGTACTCGACCTTGTGGCCCAGGTTCTCCAGGACCCGCGCCGTTTCTTCAACCGCCGCAACGCACTCGGGGGCCACCTCGGTGTTGTAGGGAGAGGAGGTGAACACGCCGATTCGCAGGCTGCCCGGCGACTTCTGCATCAGATCAGCATAGGCCGAGGCCGGCGACGGAATCGCAAAAGGATCACCCGGAGCAGGGCCACTGAGTACATCCAGCATGGCCGCGCTGTCTCTCACCGTCCGGCTGACCACATGATCGGTGGACGCGCCGGTCCAGGCTTCCCCCATGAAGGGGCCCACGGAAATGCGGCCACGGGACGGCTTCAGGCCGAACAGGCCGTTGTAGGCAGCCGGTATCCGGATGGAACCGCCGCCATCGTTGGCGCCGGCCATGGGCACGATACCGGCCGCGACGGCGGCACCTGAGCCGCCACTTGAACCGCCAGGCGTCAGTTCCGTGTTCCAGGGATTGCGGGTCGGGCCCCACAGCTCGGACTCTGTCACCGCTTTTAAACCAAACTCGGGGGTTGCGGTTCGTCCCAGAAAGACCAGCCCGCCATTGCGGGCCCTGCGGACAAATTCCGAGTCCTGGGGCGCGACATTCCTTTTCAATCCCCGGCTGCCATAGGTACACGGGTGCCCCGCCTGCTCCTGGGCCAGGTCCTTGAGCAACAGGGGCACGCCGGCAAAAACGGCCTGCCCGGGAAAGTTCTGGCCAAGCGCCTCGGAGAACTGAGGGTAACAAATGGCGTTGAGCGTACCGTTCACCTGGGTTGCCCGTTCCACAGCCGCCTCGCATACTTCCCTGGAGCTTACCTCGCCCCGGCGGACCAGATCAGCCAGTGCAGTTGCGTCGTAACGAAGGTATTCGGATTGCTTCATGGCAGGTTCCATTTGTTATTGTATTTTGGGGAAGGTCACGGACAAAACACTTATGATCAGATTTCTCAAGAGCTTACGCCAACTGGCCTGGTTTTTCATCCTGACCGCAACAACAGCCGCCCTGGCTCAGGAGGGTGAGGAGATCTCGGCCGGCGACAGTGACTGGACCCGAATTGTCCGGACATCGCCCTATTGGGTCAGCCAGGGGGTATTCGAAAACATTCTGACCATCCGGCGCTGGGTGCTGAAGGAATCCGGCTACTGTTCAAGCCCCGACCGCCACATCATATTCGACATGCGTGGCCAGTTTCTGGCCTGGATCAGTGACGGGGATGACCGCGAAGCGACCCAGCGCCGTCTCAACGAAGCCCGGCAATCCCTGTACGACAAGGGCCGTGTGGAAACCTGGGTGCCGGGCGATGCCGGACAAACCGGCTATCCCTTTGCCCTGTCGTGTAACCAGCCACACGTGAACATCAATGAGGCGGTTGCCCGCTACCTCGGAACGCTGCCCGGCGACCGTATCTGGGGCGCCTGGGATGATCTTTCCTTCGCCACCAGTGGGGCGCCGGGCGCGCTTCATGATGCCCTGCTTTATGTTTCACAATACCGGAACAGCCAGAACCGCCTCTCTCTGCCCAAAACCCTGCCCCGGTATCTGGCCGGCCAGATTCTGATCGAAAGCGGGGCACAGGCCCGGGCCCATTCCCGGGCTGATGCCCGAGGCATACTGCAATTGTCGCCCGCCGCCCTGGGTGACTGCGAAATCGCGCCGAGAAACACCTGGCACCGGCTGGCCCAGATTGACTGCGCCCTGCGCCTGATGAACCAGAACGCTCGCAACCTTGAGCCGGTATTCCAGCAACGTTTCGGCGATCTGCCCGACAGCAAACGGAACCGCTTGTTCAGCCTCTTGCTGATTCAGGCTTATCACGGCGGCGTTGGGCGGGTTCAGGCTCTGCTCGAAGACCCTGTTCTGTCACAGCCGTCAGAGTACTTTGCCGACAACCATGAACGTTTTACCGCAGGCGACATTGCCTTCGGCCTGATCTTCCACAACCTGGGCCGCGATAGACTGGGGCTGGCTTCACTTTACTATGTTGCCGATGTGCAGCTGGCTACCGAAGCGCTGTGCCGCACGCCGCGCCTGAAACCAACGGAATTCTGTGAATGGAAGTAGCGTTTATTCCCGACTACCTGATTCCCGAAAGCCTGAGCCTTCCCGTGGCGCTTTTCCTGCTTGCCAGCTCCACCATCACTTCCATGATTACCGCCAGCCTGGGCGCCGGGGGAGGCGTACTGTTGCTGGTACTGATGGCTACCTGGATGCCGCCAGCGGCGATTATTCCCGTGCACGGCATGATTCAGCTGGGTTCCAATTTTGGCCGGGCCACACTGACCTGGCGCCATGTGGACTGGCGGGTCATCGCCGCCTTCGCCCCCGGAGTTCTCGTTGGCGCGGCTCTGGGCGCCTGGTTGCTGGTAAATCTTCCGGCCCATATCTGGCAGCTCACAATCGCCCTGTTTGTGCTTTACCTTTGCTGGGGCCCGGCTTTGCCCAAGGGCGCTTTCGGAGCACCAGGGGTTTTCCTGGCCTCGGCGCTGACCAGCTTCGTGAGCTTATTCGTGGGCGCCACCGGGCCACTGGTTGCCGCCTTCATCAAGCAGATTCACGCCGACCGATTCAAAACCGTTGCCACCTTTGCCACTGCCATGACGTTACAGCATGCACCCAAGGCACTGGTGTTTGGAATTGCAGGGTTTGTGTTCCTGGAATGGCTGCCGTTCATTCTCGCCATGATCGCCTGCGGGTTTGCCGGCACCTGGCTCGGATTGCGTGTGCTGAAATCCCTGAGCAACCGCTGGTTCAGCCTGATCTTCAACCTCGTGTTAACCGCCCTGGCGGTTCGCCTGCTCTGGCAGGCCAGCGCCTCAGCCGGCTGGTGGTGACGGCACCACAACAACCGCGTTACGGCCGCGGGACTTGGCAAGATAGCAACCCTCATCGGCCCGGCCCATGGACTCCCTGGGGCTGCTGTCATCCGGCGCCAGCTCGGTCAGACCGATACAAGTAGTGACACCAAACGACCGACCGTCGTGTTCTATGCGAAGGTCTTCAACATTCGCCCGTATCTTCTCGGCAAGCGCCTCGGCTCTGGCAAGCCCACAGGCCGGCAGAATAATGCCGAATTCATCTCCACCCAGCCTCGCTACCGTATCAGACTGGCGGACGGATTCCTTGAACAGGTCCGCGAGCCGGCGTAACAGCTCATCCCCGAGCAGGTGCCCACCCTCATCGTTTACCGGTTTGAAGTGATCCAGGTCTATCAGCATCAGCACTGAGCGCACCTCCTGGCGGCCGGCCTCGCCCATGCACCTGACCAGGGCGGCATTGAATGCCCGGCGATTAAGCAGCTGGGTGAGACTGTCGTGGGTCGCCTCCCAGGAGAGCCGCTCCTCTTGCCGGCGGCGATCACTGTCGTCACGCAACACGAAGACCAGACGTTCATCCTCGAGGCCCCGGCGGATGTGGAGCAGGGTCAGGTCGATATCGAAGGTTTCACTGGCCGTGTTCAACAGCGTTACATACAGGCTGCCCAGATCCTCGCCAGTGAGAAACTCCTGCCGTGTCAATTCGCGGTCGTGGTCCTTGATTGTTACCAACTGGAAAAAATTGCGAAGCAGGCATTCGCCTTCCGCACCCAGAAAACGGCAGGCTGCGTCGTTGGCGTAACGAATGGCACCCTCGGTATCGACCATCAGAACCCCTTCCTGAAGCACACCGAGGAGTGTCTCGGCCCGCTGTTGCTCATCCCGAAGAGCCTCTTCCACCTCCAGTTCATGAGAAATGTCCCTGACAACGGTAACCGTACCCAGTGCTTTCTCCGGCGTTTGAATAGGT
Source organism: Marinobacter sp. B-21 (assembly GCF_056857895.1). Lineage (NCBI taxonomy): Bacteria > Pseudomonadati > Pseudomonadota > Gammaproteobacteria > Pseudomonadales > Marinobacteraceae > Marinobacter > Marinobacter sp. B-21. The sequence continues at coordinate 11,644 of NZ_JBSXNZ010000086.1, read as the reverse complement.
GCGGTCATCACGTCTCCCCAGATCAGCCGGTCAGGCTCGCGGGGCGCGAGACGAAACCGCCCCCGGAACACACTCTGGTTACGGATCGCATGTTTCCAGCCGGCAATGGCAGCGTCACGGTCTGCCTCGTGCACGCGACCTGCAAGCCAGGTTTGAGTAAGGTCCTCCGAGGGACGGCCGATAATGGCTTCAAAGGCAGGATTGGCAAATTCGATGCGACCCAGAACGTCGGTCTGCACAATGCCGATAGGCGCACTCTGAGTAAGTGAACGAAAGAACGCTTCGCGCTCAGCGAGCGAGACCAGCACTTCATCCCGCTCATCCATGACGGTATTGAAAATCTCCGCCACTTGTCGGATCTCGGTACCCCCAGATACATCGACCGGGTCAGACCGCATCCCGAGATGACGCTCACGAATCTGATTGCCCAGCATCTCCAGCGGCGCCATCAGCCGGCGGAACCGCCACAGGGCGATGGGTGCTATCAATACAATCACCAACAACAGCACCCAGATAAAGGCATCTGCGGTGCGGGTTATCGGCGCGTAGGCTTCACGGGATGGCCAGACTGCAGACACGAACCAGGGTACCTGGGTCAGTTGCCGTACCGACATAATCGTGGCCTCCCCCTCACCATTGCGGGTTTGCAGCGTACCCTCAAAACCTTCCATCGCATCCCGCAAAACCGGATTGGCGACCCGCACCGGTGCCATTGGCCGGCCAGAACGACCGTGAGCAACCGTCACCCCGCTTCGGGTAGCAACGCCAAGGTAGCCGGTTTCACCGATCCGGAGGTTAATGAACTCTTTCATAAAGTTATCGCCATCCAGCAGGATGGCACCGCCAATCATTCCGACAAAACGCTGGCGATGATCAAAGACCGGCGTCGCCACCATAACGGCGGGTTTATCCTGATAGTTTGATATATATGGCTCACTGATCACCGGTGTCAGGGTGGAGGCGACCCGCCGGAAATACTCTCGGTCACTGACATTCAGCCCGGTTTGCTGGAAGGATTCCGGGTACTCCGCCAGTACCTGGCCTGACTCATTGATCAGGTAAATGCCATCAAACAGATGCTGCAGTGCCGTCTGGCGCCGAACCAGCAAGCGGGCGCGGGCATCCAGAGCGTGTATGGACATGGTAAGGCTCCGGGCGACATGGCTCAGGGTTTCAAGCCTCAGCACCAGCTTGTCATTCAGTTCCCCCGCCACCAGTTCGGCAATGGTCTCAACCTGGCTACGGGCCTGTTGCTCCAGCTCTGCCCGGCTGAGAAGGGCGCCAGCAACGGTGACCAACAGTGCCGAGAGAACAATTACCACAACCACCAGGGCAACCGCCCGGTTAACCAGACTGCCCAACCAACGCTTGATCAACACAACAGCCACATTTTCGGGTAAGCCCGACCAACAGTGATGATCTTTACCTCCGATTCCAATCGCATACCTTTGCTTCTTATTTCTGACCGAATTCTAACAGAGGCATCACCGGTATCAGGTTACACTCTTGCATATTAAATAATAATCTTTATTATTTAGATCCAACTTCATTGCGCCTGAGGGTCATGCCATGACAGACATTTCCGCGCCTTTTAGCAACGGCCTGCTGGCTCAACTGACCGAGATGGGCGGGCCGGTGATGGTCGTGCTCCTGGTGATCGCCGTGCTTGGCGTCGTTACCTTTATCTACCTGATGTTGCTGGGGACACTATACGCACCCCGCTTGCCGGGTAGTCTTAAAAAAACCGTAATCAGCTGGCAACAAAACCCCGGCTCTGTGTCGCCCGCCGCCATTCGTGAACAGGCTGGTCGCTGGGGCAGGCTGAATCCGTTGCTGCACCTGGTTACCAACACCTTTGAAGCACTGAACAGCCAGCAGGATGAGCGGCAGATTCGTGAAACCGCGGCACGGGACGCGCAGCAGTCACTGGAGCCGTTCGAAGCGCCCCTTAAAATCATTGAAGTGATTGCGGCCCTGGCACCCTTGCTGGGACTTCTGGGAACCGTGCTGGGCATGATGGAAGCCTTCAGCGCCATGGCAGCCACCGAAGGACGCGCCAACGCCACCCAGTTGAGTGGCGGTATTTATGAGGCCCTGACCACCACTGCAGCCGGCCTGGTTGTTGCCATACCCTTTGCAGCACTGGCAGCCTGGGTGGAATTCCGTTTACGCCGCATTCACAAAACCATCAACAGCACCCTGGTTTCGATCCTGAACGTAACCGTTGACCCCGATGCCAAAGCGCAGGCTGATGCCCGGCAGGCCGTGGCAACCCGGGAGTGTGCGTCAACCCAGCCCGGGGCCGATCTCTCATACGACAGCGCCAGCGATCGACGATTCGCCCATGCAACTGGTTGAACCCCGGCCGAATCGCCCGATACCAATCCGCATCACGCCGTTGATTGATGTGGTGTTCATTCTACTGGTGTTTTTTATGCTCACCAGCCGCCTGCAGCCGGTGGATCACCTGGAACTGGCCAACAACCCGTCCGCCCGGAGTCCGGCGACTGGTGAACCGCTTCCGGAGCTGACCGTTATCGCAAACGGTCAGATTCAGTGGCAGGACATGACAATGCCACTGGAGCATCTCCTCCCTGAACTTGCACAGGCCGGGATAACCGAGGTCAACCTCGCCACGACGAACGACGCCAGCCTTGGCGCCTTCACCCTGGCACTCAGCCAACTGACCGACAGTGGCATCGACACTCACTGGAAACGGGAAAACGACAAAGCACCATGACCGACCTGGTTCCACCCCCGTTTTCTTCTGGCAAATCCCTGATGGAGCGAGTGGAAGATGCCCTTCTGCCGCTGATCAACCTGGTGTTCCTGCTGCTGATGTTTTTCATTGTGGCAGGCCAGCTTGCCGACGACCCGCTGCCCGAGCTCCCCGCCACAACGCAGACCCGGGAGCAGCGGCCACCCGATGCCGATCTGACAGTGGATGCCGGGGGCAATTGGCGGATTGCCGGAGAGACACTTGATGAAGAGTCCCTTCTATCAACTCTGCCTGCCCCGAATGAGCTGCACCCCCTGAGAATCGCTGCAGCACAAACGATCACCATGGCGGATCTGGAAACCCTGTTCCGGGTGCTTGAGAAGGGTGGCCACACGGATATTCTGTTGCTGACGGAGCCGGGTGAATGACTCTGCAACCCCAACCCTCACGCTTCGTTTTGCTGATGCTTGCAGCGGCAATTACAGCCGGCGCTCTGGTCTTGACCGCACCCGGGAAAACCGTGGAGCTCAATTCCCTGGGCGAGGCCGCCATCAACACGGCACCGGCCATCCGCATCAAGCTTGCCGCGGAACCTGGGCCTGAACCGGAAGTTACGCGCGAGCCCAGCCCGCAACCCGAAGCGAAGCCAGAGCCAGAGCCAGAGCCAGAGCCAGAGCCAGAGCCAGAGCCAGAGCCAGAGCCAGAGCCAGAGCCAGAGCCAGAGCCAGAGCCAGAGCCAGAGCCAGAAATGGTGGCGGAGGTACCGGAGCCGGAATCAACCCCCATAGAGCCTGAGCGTACCCAGACTGGGGCAGCGGCAGAATCTTCCACTTCCCAACCGGCGGAAAGTGAGGTGGAGGAAGCCGAGTCCCGCGCCACCATTCCACTGCAAAACGCAGGCGAGCGCTCCGAGGTCGATCACTATCTGAGCCGCCTCAGGCGCCACCTGGCCCGTTTTTACGACTACCCCCGGCGGGCCAGGCGACTAGGGCAGGAAGGCACACCGGTGATCGTCTTCGAATTCCGGCGAGATGGTTCTCTGGTAGCACACAGCCTGCAAACCGGCTCCGGCCACTCGTTGCTGGACGACTCTGCCCTGGCCATGCTGGAACAGGCCGCGCCTCTGCCCGCCGTGCCCAGGGAGATCTCAGGGAATCGCTTCCGCTACGCGCTGCCGGTGCGCTTCAGTTTGCGCTGACAGCTTGCCCCGCTGATTGCGCCAGCCTGCAGCATAAGGGGCCGGCCACGCACCGAACAGGTGCGCAGGCTCGGGTAAGCGCAGTTACCATGACGACCACCACAAACCCGCCACCGACCTTTACCTCATTGAAATCAGTGCTGTTTGGCAAACCATAATCACTCTGGCACGGTCTCTGCAATCTCTCCTGCTAACGGAACCAATGTGGGTTCTGTTCACGGCAACAGCTTCATTCAGACGACGGCGTCTACTTGCACCTGCGAAATGCAGGCGGCGGGTAACGCCGTTTTTTGTGGCCAGTCCATCGGGTTGGTTATCAGGTTAAGGTCAGAGGAACACACTATGTCTTACATCGCGCCTTCAGAGTTCGTCACCAAAATGGTCGACGCGGGCGAATCGAAAATCTATATGTCCACCCGGGACACCCTGATCCGGGCCTTCATGGCCGGGGCCATCCTGGCTCTGGCGGCAGCTTTTGCCATCACCGTTGCGGTCCAGACCGGCGTTTTTCTGATCGGGGCGATCCTGTTCCCCATCGGGTTCTGCATGCTGTACCTGATGGGGTTTGATCTGCTCACCGGCGTGTTCATGCTGACACCGCTGGCGCTGCTCGACAAACGGCCCGGCGTGACCGTGCAAGGCATCCTGCGGAACTGGGGCTGGGTCTTTCTCGGCAACCTCGGTGGTGCGCTGACCGTTGCCTTCATGATGGCGTTTATCTTCACCTATGGTTTCAACACAGATCCTGGCGCGGTTGGCACCAAGATTGCCAGTATTGGTGAAGCCCGTACCCTGGGTTACGCTGAGTACGGCGCTGCCGGTTGGGCCACCATCTTCATCCGCGGCATGCTGTGCAACTGGATGGTTTCCATGGGGGTGGTTGGCGCCATGATCTCCACCAACGTCAGCGGCAAGATCCTGGCCATGTGGATGCCGATCATGCTGTTCTTCTTCATGGGTTTTGAGCATTCCATCGTCAACATGTTCCTGTTCCCGTCTGCGCTCATCATGGGAGGCGAGTTCTCGGTGATGGACTACCTGTGGTGGAACGAAATCCCGACCGTTCTTGGCAACCTGGTCGGGGGGATCGCGTTCACCGGTCTGACCCTTTACACCACCCACGTCCGCACAGCACCGAAACGTCAGGCTCCGGCCGCCCGTAACGCCGCCGCCCTGGCGCGGTCCACCTAAGCCCGGCACTCCCGCAACTCCGGTAGCCGCACCCGCCGGAGTTGCCTTTTCTTTTACAGTGGAAACCCTGCCTGACGATGACAGCTTTCCTTGCCATCTCTGCCGGCCAGCACTCAGAAGCCGGTAAAAAACCGGTCAACCAGGATTTTCACGGACTGCTGGTGCCGGACAATCATCAGTTGGTGACCAAAGGCATTGCCGTTGCCATCGCCGACGGCGTCAGCTCCAGCAATGTCAGCCAGATCGCCAGCGAATCCGCGGTCGCCGGTTTTCTCAGTGATTATTTTTCAACGCCAGACAGCTGGTCCGTCAAGCAGTCTGCCCAACGTGTTTTGCGGGCAACGAATGCCTGGCTGTATGCCCAGACCAGGCAAAGCCAGTACCGCTATGCCCGGGACCGTGGCTATGTCTGCACCCTGAGCGTGATGGTGTTCAAATCCGCCACGGCACACCTGTTTCATATCGGTGATTCCCGCATCTACCGGGTTCACCCGGCTCAGCTTGAGCTCCTGACCACCGACCATCGGCTCTGGCTTTCACGGGAGGACAGCTGCCTGACCCGGGCCATGGGCATCGGGGACCAGCTGGATATCGATTACCAGAGCCTGCCGATCCAGCCGGGCGACACCTTCCTGCTGGCAACGGACGGCATCCATGAGCACATTGATGAGCGCGGCATGGCGGCCATCATCCGTGAATCCGGAGACGATCTCGACGAAGCCGCCCGCCGCCTGTCGGCCGCCGCCCTTGAGCGGGGAAGCGATGACAACCTGACCGCACAGATTATCCGGGTTGACTCGGTGCCCTCGGAGCGCGGGAACGACGAGTTGTTCCGGCAGTTCGCGGGACTGCCCTTCGCACCCGAGCTTCGCCCCGGGCAACGCCTTGATGGCTATCGGATTCTGAGGCAGATACATGCCAGCAGCCGCAGCCATGTTTACCTCGCTGCGGATGAAGCCACCGAAGCCCGCGTGGTACTGAAGCTGCCATCCATGGAGCAGCGGCATGACCCGGTGTACCTGGAGCAGTTTTTCACCGAGCAGTGGATTGCCCGGCGACTCAACAATGCCCATGTTGTGCGCCCGTTTGCGCCGGACCGGCAACCCGGGTTTCTGTACCTGGCCACGGAATTCGTGGACGGCTGCACACTCCGGCAATGGATGCTGGACAACCCGGCTCCGGACCTGGAAACCGTGCGCAATCTGGTAGAGCAGATCGCCCGGGGCCTGCGAGCCTTCCACCGGCTGGAAATGGTGCACCAGGACCTGAAACCGGACAATGTTCTGGTGGACGCCCACGGCACCATTACCCTGATTGATTTCGGCGCCACCCGGGTCGCCGGCCTGGAGGAGTCCGAAACCCCGGAAGAGCAGACCGGGCCACGGGGTGCCGCCCTGTTCAGTGCTCCCGAGACCTTCCTCGGAGAACCCGGTGGCCCCGAATCCGACCTGTTCTCCCTCGGGGTGATCACCTACCAGCTGCTTACCGGCCGCTTGCCTTACGGAGCCGAAGTTCCGAAACTGCATAGCCGCAACCAGCTGCGCCGACTCAATTACCAATCGGTCCGGCTGTTCCGGGAGGATGTACCCGGCTGGTTCGATGAGGCCATCGGAAAGGCGGTTCATCCACAGGCCCACAAACGCTACCCGGCACTCTCGGAGTACCTGTACGACCTCCGCCACCCTGCAATGGACTGGCACAGGCGGCAGCGTCCGCCGCTGATCGAGCGGCATCCCATCGCCTTCTGGCAAGGTGTATCCGCCTTGCTATTGTTGGCCTTGCTGACCTCCCTGGCCTTTGACTAACGCAGGGGCCACTCGAGCAATTTCTTGCCTCGCCAGCAATCCGTTGCCTGGCAAGCGGGCGCGGGATTGCCCGCCAGTGTGGAAAGCAATCCCGGAAATCCGGCAACCATCTGTTTTAACTCGTTTTAACTGGCTTTAACTGAATTGGCACAGGCTTTGTAATATCAGTAACCGTCCAGGGAACACCCCGGGGACGTTACTCACTCACCCGTCATGGAGCAGACTATGCCAACTCCTTGTTATATCAGCATCGAAGGCCAGACTCAGGGCAACATCACTGCCGGCGCATTCACGTCCGATTCCGTAGGCAACATCTACGTCGAAGGCCACGAAGACGAAGTGCTGGTCCAGGAATTCAGCCACGTTGTCACCGTACCGACCGACCCCCAGTCCGGTCAGCCCTCCGGCCAGCGTGTGCACAAGCCATTCAAGTTCACCTCGGCACTGAACAAGGCCACCCCGCTGATGTACAACGCCCTGGCTTCCGGCGAAATGCTGCCGAAGGTCGAACTGAAGTGGTACCGCACCTCCGTTGAGGGCAAGCAGGAGCACTTCTTCTCCACCATTCTCGAAGATGCCACCATCATCGACATCAACTGCAACATGCCGCACTGCCAGGATGCCGGCAACGCCGACTTCACCCAACTGGTCACCGTTTCCCTGTCCTACCGCAAGGTCACCTGGGAGCACGCCGTTGCCGGCACTTCCGGTGCCGACGACTGGCGCTCGCCGATCGAGGCGTAAGTCAGACCGCCACTAGCGGAATGGATGCTCCGGAGGCCGAGAGGTGTTCGGAGTATCCGCTTTGGAACTCCAAGGAACGAAGAGCATGAGCGACCCAATTATTCAGAATGATGTTGATATCATTCAAGCAATCATCAGGTCGTTTTATGGGCAAGGCAATGCCCGTCTGTTTACCTCATCCACAATCACGGATGGAACTATTATTAAAGTGGTGGAATTATTGGCAGAAACGGAAGACTGCAGCACTTGGATTGACGCAGTTCCCAGCCCGCAGGATTTGCTTATGCCCGGCAATAAATTAAGAAAGTGGGCTCTGCGAATCATCAGAAAGTCTGGAGAGCCCTTTCTACTGGGAAACGTGCGCATTAACCTAATGTGTAAGCGCTTCCGCGCTGCGCAATTCAAACCTGGTATCATCGACTCTTTAAATTGAACAGGGATCCGTTTAATGAAAGCGTTCATCGCTTGCGGGATTTTTTGGGTCAGCCTGATCTCAGGTTGTGCCTCTCTTAATCAAGAATCCATCGAATTTCACACTTCCAATAACATCAAATTTGAACTCAGTAGTGGACGATTTGATAGTGTCAATGTCCAACCGTTTGAGACTCAGCTCTGGCTCGACACGGAATTGGTGGGCTCTATACTGACGATGGAAACCAACCCAGACTTCTCAACGGCAGTAGAAGAAGTCAGACAGGGTTTTCGGGAAGCGCAGAAATCCTCCGGTAACGTGACGGAACTGGACTTAGGCAAGGGAATCTTTGGCTTCTCTGTGGCCGTAAACCGCTACACCACTGCATTTATAGCAACGTCGCAACACCCTTCATCATGGATTATTATCAGCACTACTGATAGCGTTTCCGACGAAGTGTTATCCACTTTGAAGGTCCACTAAAGGTACGAATTATCTACGCCGTCTATGTCTCGTCTGCACGGGTGGCGGTAAACATGGACGCATCAACAACCGGGGTCAAGTCTTGCCTTTTGCCTCTCGAGGAATTCTACTGACACGGGAATAATGCCGCCCAAAGAAATCACCAATCTCTTTCATGCGGTATGCCCCGCTTGCACAGGATAGAATGATTGCCTCGTTCCGGAAGGAGGCGATGTCAGCATAGCGTTTCAAGGTGCCTTTAAGTCCTGTTGATAACCCACCGTCGCTCGATAACTGCTCCATAGCCAATCAACAGCGGGTCGAACCATGGCAGCGCGAACCGGATTTAGAACAATGTACCGACAAAGCTCCAGAAAATAGCTGTCTTTTTTGACGAGGATGGCTTTGTAGTGCCCTGCCCCGGTACGCTAGTAGTAGTTGGCTTTCCCGAAAATGGCTTCTATTTCCTTCGGCCACTTGTATTTGAAAGGAGAGAATTTCCACCAAATAACGGTTGGCATAAGAAAAATAAAAACCAGATGACCAAAAACTTTGGCTCTTAAAGACTTCCCTTGCATCTCATCCAAATATGAATCGTAGTTAGCCAAAGCAAGATTATCAGAATCTTCAGGAAGTCTGCCTCGATTAAAGAATCTCAATACAAAGTTCCACCTCCGATAAAGATCTTCCTCTTTATAACAAGAAAAAAACTTCTTACGCTCCAGTTGCTTTTTAGGGCGTCTACCACATAAATAATTCTTATCCCGAAGATAGATATGGGCGTAATATTGCTTATCCCACATCACGCCTGAACCAAAATATTGCCAATTGTATGAAAAGGCCACCTCTAGCTCTTGCCAGGGGATCTGGTAACAGGTACCCCGACGGACAACGTAGACACACTTGCCCTCGCGATCTATTCTGACTGGCAGCGTTAGCGGAAAGAAGATCTCGAATAAATAGCACGCAGCCCATACGGGCACAAGGAAAGCCGCTGTTGCCATTAGCGCTTCCGAATAGAAGTTATCCATTAACCACATTAGTAACAGGATGGCCACCATAAATAGATTTACGACAACCAGCATACCTCTTCGGAAAAGGGAAAATGCCGTCCGTAAATCTATAAATCGTTCGCAGATGTAAGCAACGGCCAATTCCATCTCTTCCGACGAATCAGATACACCAACCACTGGCTTCGCCGGTGGACTCGCAAGCCGTGCTCCCCGCGTATGGAATACCCTGGTTTCAAGCAGGTCTTCCAGATCCGTTTCTGGAAAATCACAAATCAAAGGTGAGTCTTTCATCGACACTCAACTCCTCTACGTCATTTCCATTTAAAATGAGGCGGAGTCCGTTTTCGCCCGTGATTTTCCGGCCATCCTTTACGTACTCAATCAGCATTTCAAGCTGCTCCCAATTGTCGTGGTTGTAGTGGGTAAACCGGTAAATCGCCCCATGGGAAGTAGCCTCTACCTTCTTCCTATTATCAAACAGACGGGTAATCTCGTTCGAATCGTCGTCAGAGAACCAGTTTCTATTCGCCTCGAACAGCTTGATGGAAACCGCGCAAGTCCCCTCGATAAAACCCGGGAAATACACTACGAGACTCGTGAATTCCGACAGAACTCGTTGTTCGCCCTGTTGGGTAACGTCCCAATGCTTGGGCATGTACTCGGTTATCTGCACTATGGGGGAGAACAGCATGTAGTAGAACGCATCCAGTTCCGCTTCGAAATAGCGCCTGACTTCAACGCCCTCATCCGGCGAAATTACGGTTCGGCTTTCCTCCAGCAGCTCTCCGCTCAATGGCCTGGACTGTTCATTCCAGTATCGCAGCGTGGGCGCGTTACCCCAGAAACACAGAGATAGAAAATCTTCAATCTGGGATCGGGCAATATAGGCCTGTACCATGCCAATCGCGATGGAAATTATGATCAACGCAACCCCTACGGCCACCCCCACACCTAATGAGAAAACCCCAATCGCAGCCAAGCCGGGTAAAACAAGAAGACTGACACTGAGCCCGAATTGAACGTTTCCTAGGGCTGTGGAGGCGTGGTGTCCAGTTTCCAGGGATCTGTTAATCGTCCTCAACTCCAACCACATCGTTAATATCGGCCCAGCTATTGCAACAGTCTTAACCATTCCTTTTGCAATTATCTTCGTTACAAGCCCCACCACCCTAAGTTCTTTAGATGCGCTAAGGGCCACTGAAGCCTTTGACCCTGTTGCCAATGACATCCTCGATTTCAGAGCATGCACGTGTTCTGACTTTGCCAATAAAGCGCTGCCGTTAATGACACCCTCGGCCACATTGGCCAGACTATCCATAAAAGGCAGCCAACGGTCGAGTACCGAGCGATCCCCCAGCATCACGTCTTCCCGGGTCTCTTTCAAACCCGAGAACAGGTTGGCCATATTGATCGCCTGAAAGAAGGTCACCGCCCCAATAAACTTTCCCCGGTTCTCCTTGATACTCTCAACAAACGGACCAAGGCGTGTGTGAAGCCACCCGAATGGGTTGTCTCTTAGATTCGGATCAAGGTGGAACACGTTCATCAACCCTTCGCGCAGATAACCCCTGATCCTAGCATCGGCCATGCCGGCTGCCAGTGGTGTCATTGAGAATTCAGAAAGGTTGTGACCCAACGCCGCGTCCAGCGATCTGCGATTAACTTCCAGAAGTAATTCTGTTGCGTCATTCAGATTGATTTCACGCTCGTGGAGCTCGATGCCGTAACGTTTCGAGACATGCCTGATCCACTTCTTCCACTGTGGACGGGTTTGTTCGTTTTTCGCCCACTCCCCCATGACGGCAGCGGGGGCGGCAAACTCCAGCATTAGAGTGTCGGTAGAGAGATTTACCGGCACATACGACGGCATGTCATAAATCCGATCCACCACCTTCAGGCTGCCATAATCGAATTCGGGGAGATCTTGCAGTTTTCGAGTAATCTTGTTTGCAGCCGATGTTAGCCCGAACATTTCATAAACACCCCAAGCAGCAGCCACGAAATTTTCTCGGTTAGCCCATTACGCCCAGATATGAGAATTATTAGTAGTATGCGCGCCAATGTCGCTCTGATGTCATCCAGTCACCGGCCTTAAGTGTT
>NZ_JBSXNZ010000085.1:0-302348 GCF_056857895.1 Marinobacter sp. B-21 | reverse complement strand
GGCATATCTTCAATCCCTGAAGTTGGGGTCAGATGAACTTTCATCTGACCCCGAATTCCACGCCAACCACATCCTGGTCGGGTTGACGAACAACAACTGGCGGGGAAAGTACCAGCACTGGTTCAGAAAATCCAGTGGTGAAGGCTGAACATGGGGTCAGATGAAAATGGGGTCAGATGAACTTTTCATCTGACCCCGATTTTACGTTACTCGGGTTTGTAAAGCCGCTGGATACTGGAAAAGTCCAGCGTGCCATTGCCCTGCCCGGCATGGAGCTCAAACAGGTTGCGGGCCAGCGAGCCCATGGGGATCGCCGCGTGGTTCTTCACCGCGTTGTCGAAAGCCAGACCCAGATCCTTGTTCATCAGGTTTACCAGGAAGCCGCCCTCATAGCCGCGGGATGCCGGCACGCCTTCCATCACACCCGGCCAGGGATTGTAGACGTTCAGCGCCCAGTTACCGCCGGAGCTCTGCTTCATGATTTCAGACAGTACCGCCGGATCGAGACCGTTCTTCACGCCCAGAGCCAGGGCTTCACTGGTGCCGGCCATCAGGATCGCGAGCAGCATGTTGTTGCAGATCTTGGCGACCTGACCGGAACCATGCTCACCGGCGTGGAAGATGTTCTTGCCCATGGCTTCCAGGATCGGCTTTGCCTTGCTGAAGGTCTCTTCCGCACCGCCGCAGATAAACGTTAGCGCGCCTGCCCTGGCACCGCCTACACCGCCGGAAACCGGTGCATCCAGGAACGGAATATCCTTCGCTTTTGCGGCCTCGGCCACACCGCGGGCTGTTTCCGGCGCGATGGTGGAGGAATCAATCACCAGGGTACCGGCCGGCAGATTGGCCAGCAGGCCATCGTCGCCCAGATACACGGCTTCCACATGTTGCCCGGCGGGTAGCATAGTGATGACACACTCGGCGCCATTGGCCGCTTCGTGGGCGGTGTCGGCGGTTTTTGCGCCTTCGGACACCAGCGCTGCAACGGCGTCTTTCGAAAGATCGAACACTGTTACTTCGTGGCCGGCTTTAATGAGATTGCTGGCCATGGGGCCGCCCATGTTGCCAAGACCGATGAAGGTAATTGTTGCCATGTCTCTTCTCCTAATTCTTATATTTGATTCGTAGGGCTTGTCTTATCGGCAGCCCTGAGCTCTCTTGTCAAAGCTTGTCGGATTAGCGCAGCGTAATCCGGCAGCAGGCCTGCTACCGGGTAAAAAAGTCGTCGATCCAGGCACTGTCCATCTCGGCCAGGGACGCATAGCGCCAGCGCGGCTGCTGGTCCTTGTCAATCAGAAGCGCACGGATACCCTCGGCGAATTCCCCTTTTGTCAGGCACTTCCGGGAAAGCGCCAGTTCCTTATCGAGCACCTCTTTCAAGCTGTCGTGTTTGCAGCCGTGCAGGTGGTGCCAGACCAGAGCCAGCGACGTTGGTGAGGCGCCAGCTAGGGAACGGGTCGCTTTCGCCACCCACCCATCACCACCGGAAAGTTCTTTCAGCTGGTCGACGGTCGCTTCCAGGGAGTCGGCATCCGTGACCCGGTTAATCTCATCAAAATGGGCACGTACCGGTGATTCCGGTATGGCATCACCACTGTGGCGTTCGAACTGTCTGAGCACACTGCCAACCACGGCGTGGGCCTCGTCATCCTGCCAGTTGCGCTTGCACAGCTCTGCTACCACATCCGCTTTCAGATCGTGCCGGATAAACCGATCCGCCAGGCCGGTAAACAGGGCGTCTGCGCCATTAAGGCGGGCACCGGTCAGGCCCAGGAACATCCCGGTACGGCCTGGGGTGCGGTTCAGGAACCAGCCAGCGGCAACATCCGGATAGAGGCCAATGCTGATTTCCGGCATGGCGAGTTTCGAGCCTTCGGTCACTACCCGGTGGGAAGCGCCTTGCATGATGCCCATACCGCCCCCCATCACAACGCCATGGCCCCAGCAAACAATGGGTTTCGGGAAGGTATGGATCAGGTAATCCAGCTCGTATTCCTCGGTGAAGAACGCCTCACCTTCACTGGCAGCCTGGGGCTCGGTCATACTGCGATACAGGGCGACAATGTCGCCACCGGCACAGAACGCCCTATCGCCTTCGGCTTCAAGCCAGACTGCCTGAATGGCCGGGTCCTCTGCCCACCGCTTCAACTGCGGTGTCAGCAGGCGAATCATCTCCAGAGACAGCGAGTTCAGCGTCTTCGGCATGTTCAGCCGGGCCACGGCAATCAGCGCGCCGTCGCCTGTTTTCCACTCTTCAAAGATAATGGGGTGATCACTCATAACAGATCCTTGAGCCAGGGTTCAGGGCGCCGGCCTCAGCGGTTTTTCCATTCCGGCTTGCGCTTGTCAAGAAACGCATTCACGCCTTCTTTCTGGTCTTCGGTGGAGAACAGCTCTACAAACAGTTCCCGTTCCATACGCCAGCCGTCGTCATGGCTGCGACCGTCGCGGGCGCTCATCACCAGGGTCTTGCAGCGGGCAGTGGAAGACGGGCTCTGCTTGCAGGCCATTTCCGCCAGCTCCAGGGCCTTTTCAAGCCCCTTACCCGAAGGCACCACTTCCTCAACCAGGCCGATTCTCAGGGCGGTATCCGCATTGACGCGCTCGCCACACAGGATCATGCGTTTGGCCCAACCTTCACCCACCAGCCAGGGCAGGTTCTGGGTACCACCGGCACAGGGCAGCAAGCCCACGGACGCCTCCGGCAAGGCCATCTGGGCATGCTCCTCAGCAATACGGATATCGCAGGCCATGGCGCACTCCAGGCCGCCACCCATGGCGTAGCCATTCACCGCCGCGATTGACACACCCCGGAATCGGCTGAGAGTCGCAAACGCCTCACCAAACAACTGGCCCATTTCATTGGCCCGGGCCTTGTCACCGTCGGCGAAGGTTTTCAGGTCGGCACCGGCGGAGAAAAATTTCTCGCCCTGCCCGGTCATTACCAGGGCAAAGATGTTTCGGTCTTCGTTGAGTTCACCAACCCTGTCCATCAGGGCAATCAGGGAATCCCGGGTCCAGGTGTTGGCCGGGGGGTTGTTGATGGTCAGTATTGCAATGTGTCCGCGTTTTTCGAGCTGAATCAGATCGCTCATCGTATTCTCCCGTTCTGAAAATGGGGTCAGATGAACTTTCATCTGACCCCGTCTTTATGCCTACTGAATGGCTTCCGCCACGCCGTCCTCGAGCAGACGGCGGGCGACAATCAGGCGCATGATTTCGTTGGTGCCTTCCAGAATCTGGTGCACTCGCAAATCGCGCAGGTAACGCTCCAGCGGGTATTCGCGAATATAGCCATAACCGCCGTGCAGTTGCAGGGCCTCGTTGACCACCTCAAAGCAGGCGTCGGTGGCGAAGCGTTTCGCCATGGCACAATGCAGGGTTGCTTCCGGATCGGCGTTATCGAGCTTGAAGGCACCCAGGCGAACCATCTGCCGTGCTGCGACCAGATTGGTGCCCATGTCGGCCAGTTTGAACTGCAGGGCCTGAAACGCGGCCAGCGGTTTGCCGAACTGTTCGCGCTCGTGCATGTAATTACGGGCCCGCAGCAGGGCTGCCTGGGCACCACCGAGGGAACAGGTGGCGATGTTCAGGCGCCCGCCATCCAGGCCTTTCATAGCAATGGCAAAACCGTCGCCTTCCTCGCCCACACGGTTGCTGGCCGGGATGCGCACGTTCTCAAGGCTGATCATCCGGGTTGGCTGGCTGTGCCACCCCATTTTCTCCTCGTTCTTGCCATAGGAAACGCCATCGGCGTCTGCAGGAATCACGAAGGTGGAAATACCTTTGTAGCCGGAATCCGGCGCCCCGGTGCGGGCCATGAGCACCAGGATATCGGTGGCGCCGGCACCGGAGATAAATACCTTGCTGCCGTTAATCACATAGCTGTCGCCGTCCCGGACTGCCTTGGTACGAAGGCTGGCAGCGTCTGAACCGGCGCCCGGTTCGGTCAGGCAGTAGGACGCCAGCCATTCGCCGCTGGCCAGTTTCGGCACGATTTCCTGTCTTAGGTCGTCCGAGGCGAAGCTGGCAACCATCCAGGTGGCCATATTGTGGATGGTGATAAATGCAGCCGTTGAGGGGCAGGCCGCGGCGAGCTCTTCCACGATAACGGAGGTGTCCAGCCGTGACAGGCCCATGCCGCCAAGGGCTTCCGGGGTGTACATGCCCATAAAGCCCATCTCTCCGGCTTCTTTGAGCACATCCGTCGGAAAGATATGTTCGTCGTCCCACTTTGCCGCGTACGGCGCCATGGCTTTCTCCGCAAACGCCCGGGCCGCCTCGCGAAACGCCTGCTGGTCTTCAGTGAGGTTAAAGTCCATCGTTACGCTCCAGATAAAAGAGGCTTGGCATTGAAAGGGGCGAACAACAAGGGGCCGGAAACGGATTCCGGCCCAAATACCCCACCTTCAACGCAATTAACGCAACTGGATAGAGAAGTTGGCTTCCGAGCTCGTCGCCTCACTGGAGAACCAGCGGGAAGTAACCGTTTTGGTTTCGGTGTAGAAGCGAACCGCCTGCTTGCCGTAGGCGTGCTGATCACCATAGAAGGAGCCCTTCCAACCGGTGAACGAGAAGAACGGCAGGGGCACCGGAATGGGGATGTTTACACCGACCTGGCCTACATCGATCTCATGCTGGAACCGGCGTGCAGCGCCACCGGAGCTGGTGAAGATGGAAACACCGTTACCGTATGGGCTCTTGTTAACCAGCTCAATCGCCTCACCCAGGCTGTCCAGCTCAACACAGGACAGAACCGGGCCGAAGACTTCCTCGTTGTAGATGTCCATTTCCGTGGTCACACCGGAGAACAGCGTGGGACCAACCCAGTTGCCATCAGGCAGGCCATCGACGGTGCAACCACGGCCATCCAGCAGCAGGTTGGCACCCTGAGCCTCGCCGGTGGCAATGAGGGATTCGATACGATCTTTCGCCTTGCCGGAAATCACCGGACCATAGCTGGCGCCGGCGTCATTCCAGGCACCGGGACGAACCCTGGCCATGGCTTCCTTCAGCTCCGGAATCCACTGCTGGGCCTCGCCCACGAAGACGGCCACGGAAATCGCCATGCATCGCTGGCCGGCGGCGCCAACAGAAGCGCCCACCAGGGCGTTGAGTACCTGCTGTTTGTCGGCATCCGGCATGATGACCATGTGGTTCTTGGCGCCGGCGAAGCTCTGCACACGCTTCATGTTGCGGGTGCCGGTTTCATAGATATAACGGCCGACAGGCACAGAACCCACGAAGGAAACGGCCCTGATGGCCGGGTCGGTCAGAAGCACGTCTACCTGCTCCTTGCCACCGTGAACCACCTGCAGAACACCCTTGGGCGCGCCGGCTTCTTCAAACAGCTCGGCAAGGCGCATGGGAGTCAGCGGGTCCTGTTCGGACGGTTTCAGGATGAAGGTGTTACCGCAGGCAATGGCCATCGGGAACATCCACAGCGGGATCATGGCCGGGAAGTTGAATGGTGTAATACCCGCGCAAACACCCAGCGGCTGGATCCAGGAATGGGTGTCCACTTCACGGGCCACGTTTTCAACGGTCTCGCCCATCATCAGGGAGGCGACGTTGGCGGCGTGTTCAACCACTTCGATACCACGCCAGACATCGCCCTTGGCGTCATCAAAAGTCTTGCCGGTTTCCTTGGAGAGGATTTCGGCGATCTCGTCATGATGTTCTTTCAGCAGGGCCTGATAACGCAGCATGACCCGGGCACGCTCGGAGACTGGCACTTCTTTCCAGGTGTTGAACATTTCACCGGCGCTTTCGATGGCCTTGCGCATTTCCGCATCGGTGGTGCACGGCGCCTTGGCGATCACTTCGTTGGTCGCGGGGTCGGTGACATCAATCCAGTCACTGGTGTTGCTCTGGACGAATTCACCTGCGAGATACAGCGGCACATTTTTCATGTTGATATCCCTGTTTGTTGTTGTGCGGGAAGCCAGCCGAAACCCGTTGGGTTCCGACCACGTTTAACCAAAGACTAGCACGGGTACGGCGAGAGGGCGATTGACTAAATTTCGCCCGTAATGGACTATATTTCGATATATGAAACCCAGGCGACACCAGACATGACTCAAACCTCGCAGTGGCCGGTGCCCAAAGACAGCATTCGATATGTGGTACCTGAGCCAATCATTCGGCTCCTGGCCAGCCACCCACTTACCCGGGACCTATACCCCCTGGCCTTCGGCCACTACCGCCGGGCCATGGGCCATCACATGCACCGGGAACACCACCACGACAATCTTTTGATTTACTGCACCGAAGGCAAGGCATTCCTGAATGTCCGGGGCGAGCCCTACACCGTGGAAGCCGGTGACCTGCTGCTTCTGCCGGCGGGAGCCAGCCACCGCTATACCGCTGATCCAGACAATCCCTGGACCATTCACTGGGTTCATTACACGGGGCCACTGGCGGAGGATTTCCGCCATTACATGGGGTTTGACGACCCAACCCGCATTCGCCACCTGGGGCGCCAGCCACGCCTGCTGGTGGACTTTAACGGCCTGTTATCGGTACGCCAGACCGGTTTCCGGGCTCGCGGGCTGATCCACGCCGCCAACCGGCTCCGGCAACTAATGGCAGCAGTCCCAATCAACGCGGATGAGACCGGTCATGAGCGGCAGGCGGAACTGGAAACCATCCACAACTATATGCGTGAACACCTGGACGAACGCATCAGCCTGGAGCAGCTTGCAGACCTTGCCGGCCTGTCCCCGGCCCATTTCGCCACCCGTTACCGGGAGCAGACCGGCACCTCCCCTATCCGGCACTTCCTGCACCTGAAAGTGGAACGGGCCTGCCAGATGCTGGACACCAGCAGCCTGAGCTTTGCCGACATCAGCCGGCGCCTCGGGTACGACGACGCCTATTATTTTTCCCGGCTTTTCAAAAAGGTTATGGGCCAGTCACCCCGGGATTACCGGCATACCGCGCGGCACTGACCGGGCACTCCGGGCCAGATTGAAACCTGCCGCCTGCTACGACTTTTGTTGCAGAAGCCAAAGGGTTAGTCTTGGCCGATAAATGGATAGAAAGAGTGAGCCCATGGCCATGTACAGGATTGAAATTGATGAAACCTTTGACCTGCCCCGAAGAAAGGTGTTTGCCCTGTTTGCCGATCACCATCGTTTTGGCAAACTTCTGGGTGCGCCGGCCAAACGCATCAGGGACAGCCACCAGGCCGACCCGAATGGCATCGGCTCGGTCCGCAAGATTGGCATCGGGCCGGTAGGCCTGGAAGAGACAGTCACCAATTTCGAGCCGGATTCATTGATTGAGTACACCATCACCAGTATGAGCCCGATCCGGAATCATCTGGGGCGGATCCGGTTTGAGGACACGCCGGAAGGCAAGACCCGGGTGAACTACACCATCTCTTTTGACGACATTGTGCCGTTTACCGGAAAAGTGGTGCGTACGGCCCTTGAACAGGGCATTCGCCGCGGAATCAAACGGGTACCCCGGTTGGCCTGAAGGCCGGCGACAACAAATCGTCACTTGAGAAATCGTCACTTGAGGGATGTCAGAGCATTGACCCGCGACAATTATCGCAGGCCGGTTGATCGCGTATAACCTGAAACGGAGTCTCTGCCCGAATCGAAATAACCCTGTCACCAGCCGGCAATGTTGAGTAAAATCCGGCCTTTTCCAGAGAACCAAGAGGCAGCGCATATGGGCAGAGCCTACCAGAACCGTAAAGAGTCCATGGCCAAGACGGCTGCGGCAAAAACCAAGGTCTACAGCAAGTACGGACGCGAGATTTACATGAGCGCCAAATCCGGCGGCACAGACCCGGATGGCAACCTGTCACTTCGTGGCCTGATCGACCGTGCAAAGAAAGACCAGGTACCCTCCCACGTTATCGAGAAGGCAATTGAGAAGGCCCGGGGTGGCGCTGGTGAAGACTACTCCCCTGCCCGCTACGAAGGCTACGGACCGGGCAACTGCATGGTGATTGTGGACTGCCTGACTGACAACCCTAACCGCACCTTTGGCGACGTGCGCCTGGCCTTCACCAAGACCAAGTGCAAGATCGGCACCCCGGGCACCGTTGCCCACATGTTTGATCACAGTGCCATTTTTGCGTTCAAGAGCGATGATGAGGAAGCCGTTCTGGAAGCACTGATGGAAGCGGACGTCGACGTGACCGACATTGAAAACGAGGACGGCCTGATTACGGTTTTCACGCCAAACACGGAATATGCCAAGGCGCGTCAGGCTTTGGTAGACGCAATCGAAGGCATCGACTTTGAGGTGGACGAAATCCAGTTCCTGCCCAAGACCACCACACCGGTGGAAGGCGATGACATCCCCATGTTCGAAAAATTCCTGGATATGCTGAACGAACTGGACGATGTGCAGAATGTGTTCCACAACGCCGAGCTGCCGGACCAGTAAGCCAGAGGCTCACGCCATGCAGGAAAACCGCACCGTGCAGCAGAACCCTTCCCCGAACCGCAAGGCGCGGGTGGTGGTCCTGAAAACAGGCAGCACCTACCCTGGCCTCCTGGTGCAATTCGGTGATTTCGACGACTGGTTCCTGCGCGGACTGTCACCGGAGCTGGATATTACTGTCACCAATGTGGAAGCCGGCGAGCTACCCGGAAGCCCTGAAGACTGGGATGGCATTGTGGTGACAGGTTCCCCCGCCATGGTGAGTGACCGGGCCGATTGGAGCGAAAATACCGGGGCCTGGCTGGCACGGGCGGTTGCCGGTGAAATCCCGGTACTCGGAGTCTGCTACGGGCATCAACTGCTGGCCCATGCATTGGGCGGCGAAGTGGGGTATCACCCGAAAGGCCGGGAGACCGGCACCCATCAGGTTGAGCTGCTTCCCGAAGCCGACTCAGACACCCTGTTCCGGGGACTGCCGGCGATTTTCCCGGCCCAGTTGACGCACCGGCAGTCGGTACTGCGCTTACCCGCCGGCGCGGTGTTGCTGGGACGCAACGGTTTCGAGCCTAACCAGGCGTTCAGAATCGGCCCCTGCGCCTGGGGTGTGCAGTTCCATCCAGAGTTCACGGATACCGTCATGAGCGCCTACCTGGAAGTACAGGCGCCGGACCTGACCCGGGAAGGGCTTGATGCGCAAGCACTGATTGCCGGTGTGAGCCCCGCTCCGGACGCATCCTCGCTTCTCCCTCGTTTTTCAAGGCTGGTTATCAAACGAGCCCGGTAATATCCGGCCGGCATTTTTCGTCAGTCGAGGATATAGGCCGTCTTTTCCATCGCCTGCTCTTCTTCATCAATGAAGCGGAACTCATTCCAGCCGATACGCACCCCATCGTTACTGTTCAGCCGCTGCCGGCCCTCAATCCGCAATTCGTTGACAAAGGTACCATTGGTGCTGTTGCTGTCGGTAATGTAGTAATCCACGGCGTCTTCGAGATAGGCATTGGGTACCGCTTCAATCAGCGCGTGCTGGCCACTCACCGAGATTTCATCAATCCGGATGTCACTATCCGGGCGGCGGCCAAGGCGGGTTTCCGGCTGCCCGAGTTCAAAGGTGTTGACCACCACGTTGTCCACCAGTTGCGAAAGCGAAGCCATGTCAGTTTCCTCAATACTCCAACGTCAGTAATACCACAGACACGTTATCGCCGGCCTCGTTTGCCAGGCCGGCTTCAACAAGAGCCTGAACCCTGCGCTCCATGCCGTCACTGTCCCTCAAAATCTCAAGCCACTGTGCTTCCGGGACAGAATGGGTCAACCCGTCGGAACACAGCAACAGCACATCACCTTTTTCCAAGGACTCAACCCGGTAACTGGGCTGCACCTGCTCAACTGCACCCACCGCACGGGTAAGTACATTTCTAAAAGGTACATTGGGAACGTCGGCCTCGGTAATGCTGCCATCTTCCAGCATGTTCTGGACCACGGTATCGTCCCGGGTCAGGCAGACCGCCTGGCCGCCGCGCAGGCAGTAACACCGGGAATCGCCCATGTGGGCAATGTGTGCCTCGTTGTCGATTGCCCAGGCCACCACCAGGGTTGTGCCCATTTTATCGAGCCTCGGATCTTCGGAACGCTGGCTCAGTATCCGTTCATTGGCCAGTGCGAAAGCACGCTCCAGGCTTTCCCTGACTGAGCTGCCGGTTTTGCCGGATGACGGCCCGGAGATTTCCGGCTCAAGGGCTTCCACAACAGCGTCAACCGCGAGACGACTGGCAATCTCGCCGCCCTGGTAGCCGCCCATACCGTCGGCAACCACCAGCAGCGCCTGATCACCGGCATCGTTTACCCGCCAGTCCACCACATCCTGGTTCGATTCCCTGACTGCACCCCGGTGACTCTGGCCTGCAATGCGATACCTCATCAGGACACCTCCTGGCCCGCTTCCCGCACTGCCAGGCGCCGCACGGCCTCGGCCATGGTGGCGGCGCTGGCAAAGCGTTTATCCGGCTCGCGCTGGATGGCCTTGTTGATCAACCGAACCACCCCATTGGGCAACCCGGCATTGAACTCCCGGACGCTGCGCGGGCGTTTGTTGAGGATCTGGTAAGTCAGGTTGGCCAGGGTATCGCCCTGATACGGCGTTTCACCGCTCACCAGTTTGTACAGTGTGACCCCCAGACTGTAGATATCAGAAGCGCCAGTTACCTTCTGGCCCTTGAGCTGCTCCGGGGACATGTAGAGCGGGCTACCCATAACGGCGCCGGTGCGGGTCCGCGAGTCGTCGGAAATTTTGGCGATGCCAAAGTCGGTAATCTTTATGTCGCCGGTATCCGGGTTGAAAATGATGTTCCCCGGCTTGACGTCCCGATGGACAATTTTCTGGCTATGGGCATAGGCCAGGGCATCAGCAACCCGGGCAATAATATCCAGTACCCGGGGCAACGGCAGCAACCTCCCGGGCTTGCCGAATTCACTGAGCGGCCGGCCCCTGGCGTAATCCATGGCAATATAGGCAAGGTCTGCCTCCTCCCCAACATCATACACCGTTACGATGGCCGGGTGACTCAGACGACCCGCCGCTTCGGCTTCCCGGAAGAAACGTTCCTTCAGATCCTGAAGCAGGGCATCATCAAACGCCTGATAGCTCAGGGTCTTGATGGCAACGGTGCGGGCAATTTTCGGATCCTTGCCGAGATAGACCACGCCCATGGCACCCCGGCCGATCTCTCGCTCGATTTCATAGCGCCCCAGGGTCGGCCGACTCACCGTGGGTTCCGGCATCAACAGGGTGCGGTTGTTGTCGAAGCTGCCGGTTTGCACCACTGAGGCATCCGGCGACAATTTCTCCAGTGCCGCCAGGCGAGCGGCGGTATCCCGGAAATTCTTCCTGCGCTCCCGGATGCTGCGGTAAGTGTTTACAGCTTTCTCATACTGGCGCTTGCGTTCCTGGTGGATGGCGATGTCGTAACGCAGCTCCAGAGCCCCCTCGCAGGGCGGGCAGTGATTGAGTGCCTCAAGGGCATCGTCGGTGTGGCCCTGCTGCAGGAGCAGTCCGGCCAACCGGAGGCGGGCTTCGCGAACGCTGTCTGTCAGTGCGCGGATGCGATTGTGGGGCTGAA
Source organism: Marinobacter sp. B-21 (assembly GCF_056857895.1). Taxonomy (NCBI): domain Bacteria; kingdom Pseudomonadati; phylum Pseudomonadota; class Gammaproteobacteria; order Pseudomonadales; family Marinobacteraceae; genus Marinobacter; species Marinobacter sp. B-21. Next base: position 290,826 of record NZ_JBSXNZ010000085.1, on the reverse strand, counting down.
GCCAGAACAGCATCACCACAAAACCGACCACCAGCAAGGTCAGTACTTCCCCCAGGGGCACCCAGGCATTGCGATAAAACATCAGCGCCGCCTGTAAAACCACCAGGGAACCGCCAAGCAGAAGAGTGACAGGCAGGGAAACGGCGGCGCCCATCACCGGGACAGCAAGCGTCAGAAAGAGTGCCGTAACGGCCAGCCCGGCAGTAACCGTACCATCCGCCCACAGAGGCTCCACCAGCCCCCGGTCAGCCAGCGCTTTGTGAAGACTGTCCTGTGGCACAATGGTGGTGGGGTTGGCACCCTCTGGCACTCCGAGAATACTGAACAGCACCCTATCGGCCCAGCCAACAAGCGCCAGCTGGTCTCCGGCCAGGGCAAACACCACGGCAGCCAAAAGAACAACGGCCCGCAGACTGAACAGGCGCGGCATGAATGAAATGATGGCGTTCACAGGCAACTTTGTTATAAATGATTGATCTGCCTAGTTTAGAAAGCGTTGGTGTCGGGCGATACAACGACAGGGGTGTTTTTTGTAAGTGTTTGTTTACCTGAGAGGATGGTCACGTATGGTAATTTCGTCTTTTCACTCAAGGATGATGGAATTACCGGTATGACACTGAAGCTGCTTTTACCCCTGTTACTGCTCGCGCTGACTGGAATCGGGCTCTACCACACCCACAAACCCTTGCCTCAGGGCATCAGTTATCGGGGTGAAGCCCTGCCGCTGGAAGATCCTGTCCTGCTGACCGATGTCACCCGTCACTACACGGACGGTCACGAAGAGAAAGACCACGAAATCTTCAACGACGTGTTCCGGCTGATCGGGCAGGCCGAAGAGTTCATTCTTGTCGACATGTTCCTGTTCAACAGCACCAAACCGGAAGGTGTCGTTCACCGGCCCCTGGCACAGCAGCTGACCGAAGCCCTGCTGGCCCGGAAGTCGGAAAAACCGGGGCTGTCTGTGATCGTTATTTCCGATCCACTGAACACCATGTATGGCGGGACAACGTCACCCTGGTTTGAAGCCTTGCGTAAGGCCGACATTCCCGTTGTTGAAACAGCGCTTCGTCCCCTCAGGGACAGCAACCCCACCTGGTCTTCAGTCTGGCGGCTTTGTTGCCAGTGGTTCGGTAACAATCCGAAAGGGGCCTGGCTGGACAATGCCCTGGGCAACAAGCCAGTCACGGTTCGAAGCTACCTTTCGCTGCTGAACTTCAAGGCCAATCACCGCAAACTTGTGGTGGCCGATGAGGCCGGCTCCCTGAGAGCTCTCGTGACCTCAGCCAACCCGCATGACGGCAGCAGCCGCCACAGCAACGTCGGGCTGAGCTTCAAAGGGCCCGCCGTGGCCGATGTGTTGCGAAGTGAACGGGCAGTGCTGGCCATGTCTGGTGCCGACACAGAATCCCTTGATAACTGGATCAGCCGGGTTGAAGAAGCGCCTGAATCCGGAGAAGGTAAAAAGGACAAAGTGGCGGTACTGACCGAATCGGCCATACTCGACCAGGCTTTGGAAATGATTCGCGGGGCCGCGGACGGAGACCAGCTGGATCTGGCGATGTTCTACCTGTCACACCGGCGGATTGTCGGGGCGCTGATCAGGGCCTCGGAACGTGGCGCACAGCTTCGGATTTTGCTTGATGCCAACAACGAGGCCTTTGGTCTTCAGAAAAGTGGTATTCCCAACCGGCAGGTGGCCATGGAACTGGTCCGGGCAGGTATTCCTGTACGTTGGTGTAATACCCGGGGTGAGCAATGCCACAGTAAGCTGTTGATGTTGGCGAAGGAGAGTGGGACAACCGGGATATTGCTGGGGTCCGCCAATTTTACCCGCCGCAATCTGGATGACCTGAACCTGGAAACCGACCTGTGGATCTCGGTTGCGGCCCAGTCTTCGGTTGCAATGAAAGCAAGAGCGTTCTTCGACCAGCAATGGCACAAAGGCCCCGGCGACGAGCCGGTTATGAGCCTGCCTTATGAGCGCTGGGCCGACGAATCAACGCTGCGCTACTGGCGTTACCGGATTATGGAAGCGACCGGCCTGTCGACCTTCTGAACATGAGGGACAAGCCCCATGCTCACCCGGTCAGCTATACTGCATTGGCCTGAACGGAAACTTGAAGTAGCCAACAAACAGGAGTGAACCATGTCAGGAATTCGCAAGCATCTGAGGTATGTTTCTTTTTTCATGGCCATGATGATGGCCCTTGGCTCTGTCTGGTCGGCCACCGCATCCGCCGGGATGGTAGGAACCGGCGAGATGATTGGCGAACAACAGGTCCAGCTGGACAGACAACAGCTGATCGATATGCTTGAGAATCAGGAAGTCCAGGACAAACTGGCAGATCTGGGCGTAAGCCAGGACCAGGTCAAGGAACGTATTCAGAACCTCACGCCGGCGGAACTGGCGGATTTTGAACGTCAGCTTGCCGAAGCCCCTGCGGGTCAGGGTGTGGTTGGCATTATTGTGCTGTTTCTGCTGGTCTTCATTATCACCGATATGTTGTGCGCCACTAACATCTTCCCATTCGTGAACTGCATCCGATAGCGTCGGTCCGTGGCAGTCATTTTGCAACGGGAGAGGGCCGCGTCAGTCAGGCTGACCCTGTTTTTACTGGTCGGCCTCCTGGCCGGTTGCGCCAGCGCCCCGAAATGGCCGGGCCCGGACACCGGAACAGACCGCCCTTCTCTGCCAGATCAGGTGATTCTGGAGGATGTCCCATTTTTTCCTCAGGAAAAGTACCAATGCGGTCCGGCCTCACTGGCCATGACGCTGAACAGCCAGGGTCTTACGACCGATCCGGAAGTTCTCAAAGAACTGGTTTACATCCCCGGCCGGGAAGGTTCCCTGCAGGTTGAGATGGTCGCCGGTGCTCGGTCCCACGGGATGCTGGTCTATCCGCTGGACGGCGAGCTTGAGAGCATGCTGGCAGAACTGGCGGCGGGTAACCCGGTGCTGGTTATGCAGAATCTGAGATTTGACTGGTGGCCCCAGTGGCACTTCGCGGTTGTGATCGGTTACGACGCGGAGCGAAGGGATCTGATTCTTCATACCGATACCCGCGAACGCCAGCGCGTGGCCCTGGAAGTGTTTACCAACACCTGGGGGCGGGCCGACAACTGGTCTGTGGTGATTCTGCCTCCCGATCAGGTTCCGGCAACCGCGAAACCACTGCGGTTTCTCCAGTCAGCCCACGATCTGGAGACAACCGGGCGAACCACTGCCGCGGCGATTGCGTACAAGACTGCGGAAACCACCTGGCCTGACCAACCAGCCGCCATCATGGCCAGAGGCAATCTGGCCTGGCAGATGGGCAGGCATACCGAGGCGGCAGGGCATTTCCTCCGCACGGTTAACCGTTTCCCGGAGTTCGCCGGAGGCTGGAACAACCTCGCCTTTGCCCTGGAAGAGACAAGTTGCCCGGTAACCGCCACCAAGGCCGCCCGCTGCGCCGCTGCCCTGGCACCGGAACGCTTTGGCAATTCAATATTGCTCCGATCAAACCCGGTAACGGCACCGAAAGACTGCCCGACATTACCGGAGTGTCCCCGGGAAGCGCCCTAGTGTCCCGTCTGGCTGCCCCTCCTGAAAAGCACCACGTCCTTTCTCGGGATCTCCATAACCCAGCCAAATTTTTCAGCCAGCAATGCCAGGGTGGACTCACGGTAGAACACAACATGGGTGGGGTCGCGGCGATAATGCCAGTTGTCGAACCGGTCGTCGTCGGTCTGGAAACAGGTCATCACCCCCAGCCAGCCACCCGGTTTGAGCAATTGATCGAGTTGCCGGAACACCTCCGCTGGCTCGTACAGATGCTCCACCACCTCGGTACAGGTTATGAAGTCATAGGTACGGGACAAGGCTGTTTGCGAGGGGTAAAAGCAGGGATCATAGAGGCTGACAACCATGCCTTCGGCCTCCAGCATCCTTGCCAGGGCCGGGCCGGGCCCACAGCCGAAGTCCAGCCCGGTGGCGCCCGGTGGCAGGCGCTCCAGCAGCGGGTCTGCCAGCTTTGAAAGAAATTTACGATAGCCCGGATCAGACGGGTCGTTATCGTGCAGTCGGTAGATATCCCGCTCCTGATCAGGAGAAAGCCGGCACGACTCATCCATCACCGTTGCCTCGCATACCGGGCAGCGGAGATACCGCCGGGTCTTCACCACCCGGAATTCCACAAGGCTGCCCTGCTCACAAACCGGACAAAGATTCATGCCACTACCCCGGATCAAGCCGCGGCCGGGCTTCAGTCAGAGTTTAAAACGTTATACCATAACATTTTAGTCACCGGGACGCTCCTTCTTCAGGAAAACGCTGACCGCTTTATCCGACATCAGCGCATGGGCGAGTGCCGGATACGGCAGATAGTGAAGAAACAGTGTGGCGAGGGTTACTGCATCCATTCCTCCATCAAGGAACATCCAGGCGCCGAAAGCAAGAAACAGCGCACCCAGAAAACCGCCATAAAGCCACAGAGCCCGTGAACGCTCCCCGGCCATAGGCAGCCGCTCCAGGGTGCGCGCCACTGAAAAGCTCATGTAGACCGCAATCAGTGCTGCAATCACCAGGGAGGCAATCAAACCCGTAAATCCGATCAGGTACCGGAACAGATAGTTGGCGAGAAAGAACAGGGCAATGCAGGTTACAGCAACGATGGTTATGCGTGTCTTTTCCATGGCGGCTCTGAATTGGTTGGATTTATGGGTAGCCCCGCAAAGAATGGCAGAGACGCCCTGAAAGAACCACCCCCTGCTGCGACCCGTGTTCCAGCCTGATATGATGCCTCCCATTCTAACCGGCAACCGGAAAACCGATGACCACTGGCAAGTCCACCCGTCTCAATAAATACATCAGCGAAAGCGGCATGTGCTCCCGCAGGGAAGCCGATCGTTATATTGATCAGGGCAACGTATACATCAATGGCACGCGTGCCACGGTAGGGGATCAGGTGCTGCCCGGGGATACGGTCAGGGTTAATGGCCAGGTGATTGAACCGCGGTCCGAAGAGGATCTGGTCTTTATTGCCCTGAACAAGCCCGTGGGCATCGTCAGCACCACCGACAGCGCCGAGAAACACAACATTCAGCGGTTTGTCGGCCACAGCGAACGCATCTTTCCGATCGGGCGGCTGGACAAGGACTCCCAGGGGCTGATCTTCATGACCAGCAATGGTGATCTGGTCAACAAGATCCTGCGGGCCGGAAACAACCATGAAAAGGAATACCTGGTTACGGTCGACAAGCCGGTGACCCGGGAGTTCGTTGAGGGTATGGCCAACGGGGTGCCGATCCTGGGAACTGTCACAAAAAAGTGCCAGGTGTCCAGTGAATCCCGGTTCGTATTCCGCATTACCCTGGTTCAGGGCCTCAACCGCCAGATTCGCCGCATGTGCGAGCACTTCGGTTATGAGGTAACCAGGCTGGAGCGCATCCGGATCATGAACGTCAGCCTGAAGGGGCTGGCTGTGGGCCAGTGGCGCAATCTGACGGAGAAAGAACTGGCCGGACTGTTTGATGCCATCCGGGACTCCTCCTCAGAGGCCCCGCCCCAGCCCGGAAAACCTGCGAAAAAGAAGCCTGCTGCAAAGCCAAAGCATCGTCCCAAAGCCAAACCGGGTGGGCCCGGCGGTTCCCAAAGGCCGGGACCGAAAGGTAAGCCTGCGTCGGGCAAACGCCCCAAGGCCGGAAAACCCCGGCAAAAGAGTGTTAAACGGTAATTCTGGCCCGGCACTCAGAGCGCAAGGCTACTTTTTCACCCACTTGCCATTAACCTGAATGTACTGGCCACCCGGCGTTTTATCGATGGCCTTCTTCCCGGCAACGGTTTCAACCTGGGTGACCGGGATACTGTGCTTCTCGGCAATGCGCTTGTACTCATCCCGGCGGGCACTGTTGATCGCCTCAACCACCTCCCTGGCCTGGCCTTCGGCACGAACCACCTCCAGGTAGCCCGTCGGCGTTTCTCCAACCAGTCCCTGCTGCTTGACGGTATCCAGTTTCTGTTTGGCCTCATCCAGCCCCATGGCGAACACGGACAGACTGACACCAACCGCCAGAACCAAGGCACACATCTGTATGAATCGTTTCATCTTCAACCCCTTAAGCTATCCGGATCCGGTCAGAACAACCCTTTTTCGCTGAACAGGTCATCCACTTCCTTGTCTACTTTTATATAGATTTCGTGCTCGATTTTCACGTTCAGGTTCACCGTAATCGGTTCTTTGGGTGCCGCCATCTGCACCGTTGGCGTGCAGGCAATCATTGCCAGCGGCAACGTCAATATCATCAGTACTCTTGCCAAAACCGACCCTGTTGGCCGCAACGATTTTTTCATGGCACTGCCTCCTTGCCGGACTCTTGCAACAGCTTCCGGACCCGTTCTGTAACGGCTTCGTTTACCCTGCCACTCAACTGCAGGCTGGTCAGCAGCGCGGGAATGTCTTCCTCAAGGTTCACGTTAAGTACAACCGGCTGCCCACCCCTGAGTTCCGGATTCTTTCCCTCGAGGCGAAGATCCAGCGTCAACTTCCCCCTTTCATCGTAGTCTATCGTGCTGTCCAGCACCGAATAGTGAAAGTTTTGCAAGGCTTGAACGACCACATCCATGGCCTGGTTGCCACCCAGCATGGCCTGCAGTTTCTCGCCGGGCAGCCGCAACCGACCGCCCGGCGCCTCCGCTGAAATGCGACCTTTCGCCACCTGAACACCGTCGCTACTGAAGCCTATGGGAATACGGCCACTGAGCAAACCACTGCCCTCAAGGCCCTCTGCAGGGTAAGCCTTCATCAATCTGTCCAGAGAAATATCCTGAACCTCCACGGGTATCCCGCCAGAGCTGTCTTCCAGATCATAGACGCCCGGAGGTATTCTGAGTGCCCCCTCGAGGAACCGGGCCCTCGCCTGCTGTACCTCCAGCTGGCCTTCCAGCCTATTGGTAACTGGCGCAATGTAGTCACCGGTAAAGCGAATGGAGGTTACCGGGATACCAGGATTCACCTGCTCAACGGTGAGATCCCGGAACCCGGCGGTCAACCGGTCATCTTCCAGGGAGGCAAGTACCCGTCCGCTCAGCCCGGAGAAAGCGGTTCGGTTGAACACCCCGGTGACATTCTCCAGGTTGGAGCTGCCGCTCGCTTCCAGTTCACCATCCGGGTTCAGACGAACCTGTGCCGACACCCCGGCAATGCCTGAATCCACTGCCAGCAGCTCCGGCCAGCCGGCAAAAGTTCCGGCCAGGGCGCGAACCCCCTGTTGCCCCTCGATAACGGAATCGACCAAAACCGAGACCCCGCCACCCGGATTGAGCTGAATCGTGAGGTCGGCCTTCAGCCCCGCGCTGGATGAAAGCGTGCCCTGAATCCGGAGGTCAGCCAGACGGCCCTGCACCCTGCCCTGGAAACTCCACGCCTGCGGCACCATGAATGGGTGTTCAATCCGGGTTGCCTCGATCTTCACCTCGCCTTTGATGGCGATCCGCTCGGTCCAGGCACTCGATGCGCCATAATCGAGCGTAAGCGTGACATTGCTGATATCGGTTCGGAGATCCTGTAGCAGCAGGGGCTGCTCCGAACCGGTGTACGCCAGCCGTTCGGTAAGAACCAGGGATGGGGGGGTGAACTGGATAACCGCCGACCCACCACTGGCGTTGACCGAGGGCATGATATGGGCCTGACTCCCTGCCACTTCCCAGCCGCCATGGTGGATATCCGGCAACGCCATGCCGACCTTTCCCTGCCCGACCACCAGCGACCAGCCCGCGGCAACGGCTGGCAAGGCCAACGCGATCCAGCCGACCAGACGGACCCGCCGGATCCTGCGGCTCGGCTTTCCAGACCCTTCAGCGTGCAAAACGACACTCCTGTCTACTCGGTCTACTCACCACGCCAGGTCACGCTGTAGAGGTCGTGACGACGATCCTGAAGATTTTTCACGGTTCCACTGTTTCGGGCCGTGATCAGCACCTCCGGCCGGAGATCGGCGAAGGCCACTGTTTCAACATTGGGTTCCGTGTCTGCGGCGATACCGTCCCGGGCAAACGGAAAATCACAGGGGGTAAGAATACAGCTCTGGCCATACTGGATTTCCATATTCGGCACCTTGGGCAGGTTGCCAACGTTACCGGACATCACCACGTACACCTGGTTTTCCACCGCCCTGGCCTGACAGCAGTAACGCACCCTCAGGTAGCTCTGGCGTTCGTCGGTACAGAAGGGCACAAAGATGATATGAACGCCCTGATCCACCAGATGGCGGGTCAGTTCCGGAAACTCCGCGTCATAACAGATCAGAACTCCGATGGTACCGCAGTCGGTCTCGATGGCGCTGACCCGGTTGCCACCCTGCACGTTCCACCAGAAGGCCTCGTTCGGGGTCGGGTGAATCTTGGGCTGGGTAAAAACCTGGCCATCCCTGAGGAACACATGGGCCATGTTCCGAATGGTGCCGTCTTCCTCACGCACCGGAGTGGAGCCGGCCACAATGTTGATGTTGTATCGCAGGGCCAGGTCCCGCATCAGTTCCCGGTAGCGCTCTGCGTAATGGGTGACCGCCGCGAAGGTTTCCGCCGGGCTGCCCTTGCGGGCCTCAATCGATAGCAACTGGAGAGTAAACAGTTCCGGAAACACCACAAAATCGCCCTTGTAGGTGGATACAACATCGACGAAATAACGGACAATCTCGCTGAATTCGTCAAATGATCCCACCGGCCGTTGCTGATACTGAACCGTGCCAATACGCACTGTATCCCGCATTCGGTGGCCATAGCGTTTGCGCCGCTCGCTGTTTTCGATCCGCGGTACTTTCGGGTTGCGCCAGACCAGATGAATGCCGTAGCCCATGGAATCGTGATCGGCGTCCAGATAATGGGGAATGATGTCGTGCACTTCGAAGCCCTGATGGAGCTGAAAGGACAGCACCGGGTCCTTCTGCTCCTTACCCTTGATGGCCTCGACGTAGGCCTCAACACTGCCGAACTTTTTCAGGCGCTGGCGCAGGCTTGGCAGGCGCCCGGCAAATACCACACCCTGCAGGTTCAAGGCCTGGCACAGTTGCTTGCGCTCGTTGTACAGCCGCTCGCCGATGCGATATCCCCGACACTCCGGGTCAACACACACCTCCATGCCGTACAGCCAATCACCCTCGGGATCATGCCGTGAGGCGTAACCATTGCCGGTTATGGAGGTCCAGTCATGAGGCGCCAGCGCCACTTCTTCGGCAATACGGAACGTGGCGCAGTAACCCACCACGGTGTCACCCAGCATGGCAACGAACTGGCCGTCCGGGAAGGTGTTGATCTGACCGGTCAGCGGCCCCTTGGTGTAACCATACATACCGGTGCCTTCGTAGACACGGTGACTGAGCTCAATGATGCCCGGAATATCCGCCAGCGTGGCATTGCGGACGTACAGGCGCTGATCCGGGTCGGAAAATGGCGGGCACATAGACACCTCGAAAAAGGCGTTGATTTGCCCTCATCTTTGGTGGCCTAACGGGATTTCGTCAAGGGAAATCGGTTAATCGGAGCCCTGAAGGGGAAAGCGTTCGACCACGCTGTACATGGAACCGGCCGAGCCCTGTTTGCTTTCAAACAGCGCGAACTGGTTAACCGGAAACTGCCCGAAAACCGATTCACCATGCTGCGCCAGCAAGTTCCCGACAGACCCGGGCGGCCGTTTAAACCTAGCCAGCGTGATGTGGGGACGAAATGCCCGGCTCTCCGCTGTGAATCCAAGGCTCTCCATTCGGCCTTTGAGCGCATCATGCAGCCCGGCGACGGGGGCCGCGGGCTGCACCCCCACCCAGAGGTTTCGCGGGCTGCGAGGTTGACCGAAGCAGCCAAGACCGACGACATCCAGCTCAAAAGCTGCCACCGGAATATCGCGAGCCGCGGCGCGCACAGCCGCAACGTTTTGCTCTTCCGTGCGCCCCAGGAACAGCAAGGTGATGTGCAATTGCTCAGAACTTTGCCATTTGGCATTTGAGACCGGTGCCTTTACCTCCAGCAACCGCTGCCTGATGGCAGCGGGGACCTCCAGCCCGAAGAAAAGCCGGGGCATGGCTTCACTCCTCATAGATCAGCCTGCGCACCACAACGCCGTCTGCCACAAAGTTCTGGCCGGTAATCAGGGCAACCCGTCCCGATTGACTCATATTAACCTCCGTTTTACCCAGCGTCTGAATTTACTCACCCAGGGGCGTTGGCCTGACCAGAATCTCGTTCACATCAACATGGGCCGGTTGCGCCACGGCGTACATCACTGCGTTGGCAATGTCCTCCGGCTTCAGGGCGTGAGCCGGCGGCTCGTCGAAGAATGGCGTATCCACCATGCCAGGCTCAATGAGCGTGACACGGATGCCAGAGCCACGAAGCTCTTCACGAACGCCGTAGCCGATAGCGGAAACCGCCCACTTGGTGGCACTGTACATGGAACCGGGGATCGTAACACGACCGGCTGCAGAGCCGGTCAGAAGCAGGTGCCCCTTGCTTTCCCGCAGCGCCGGCAGGCAGTGCTGAAGGGTCAGGCCGACCCCGTAGATATTGGTCAGGATCATATCCTTCCACACCTCCGGATCAGCCCGGCTGAATCCTCCGGGTTCGCCGCCACGGCCGGCGTTGGCGAAGACGGCATCAATGCGGCCGAAAGTCTTAAGGGCGTGATCGACCATATTCTTCTGGTCGTCGCCATTCTGCACGTCGCATTGCACCGTTAGCACTTGTGCTTCGCCACCAAGCTCCTGCTGCAGACCTTTCAGTTTGTCTTCGGAGCGGGCCGCCAATACCAGGCGATACCCCTGTTTCGCCGCTGCACGGGCCGTTTCTGCACCAATGCCCGATGAGGCGCCGGTAATCAGCATTACAGGTTGATCTGCCATAGCTTTCTTCTCCTGTCGTTTGAACAGTTTGAGAGGGGCTACGCCGGCAGGCGCCAGCCCGATCATTCAGTAGATTTGAAACAGCAGCAGGCCGACAATGGCCAGGGCCAGCAGGAACCAGCGGGCGTAGTGATCGGGGCGGTCATAATCGTCATCAGTAACCTGACAGGAACTTCCGCCAGCGCTGGCCTCATACTCGGCCACCAACTGACGTGCCTGGTACAAATCGTCGTCGTCAACGTGAACGTTGCTGAAACCGGCGGCGCCGATCTCGCCCATGGCACCCTGGAGATAGTGGCCGCCCACAAAGGCCTCAATGCCGTTGGCTTCCAGCAGGCCAGCCACAATGTGGGCTTCGGTAATGTCTCGCGCCCGATAGGCAATTTGCAACACACGACTCCTTCTGTGACCGTTCCGGGCAGAACCGGGACAAATCTGCGAGTATTATCTCAAGCATAGTTCGCCCCCTCTGGCGGGGCCAATAACCAGCAGCCTGTCGGACTTAAGTGATCGTCACGAGCAAGGTGGGAAAGCGAGCGCAAATTTTTTGGATTTTGAGGCGCATAGTGGTTCTATGTAACGAAAAATCCGGGAAATTTGAGCCACTTTCCCACCGGCACAGTAGATCAGCCTTAAGTCCGACAGGCTGCGAGGGACTGACCATGCTCTGGATTATTCTTGCCATCATTGTGTTTATTGTTGCCGCAACACTGCTGCTGTTCCGCCTTGAGGATCTGTCTCACCTGGACCAGGACGACTACCCGGTCCGGGATGGCAAGCCCAGCGATGCAAACCGGGAGGTTCTGGGGCGCATTCGCGAACTGGGGCAATCATCGAAGGGCCTTCGCGGCAAGGCCCGGCTGATGGCCCTGCGCAAACACATGGACGAACTCAGTCAGGGGCTGGAGTTGGCGTCCGAATTCCGCCACTGCGAGTCTCCCCGCGGTGAGTGGGTCATTGCCCCAGGCTGCGATACCCGCCGCCGGATTCTGTACATCCATGGCGGAGCCTGGGCCGCCGGCAGTCCCCGAAGCCACCGGGCGATTACCGACCGGTTGTCACAGATAACCCGAGCGGCGGTATTTGCCCTGGACTACCGGCTGATGCCGGAAAACCGCTTCATGGATGGTGTCCGGGACTGCCGGGAGGCCTACACCTGGCTTCTGAAACATGGTCCGGAGAGCCCCGAATCTGCCGGTTTCATGGTAGTGGCCGGGGACTCCGCCGGCGGCAGCCACACCCTGGGGCTGATCGCCTGGATACGGGATAACGGGCTAAGGCAGGCGGATGCCGCGATTACCTTCTCGCCCTCAACCGACCTGACCCTGACGGCACCGAGCAATCGCAACAACATCGAGACCGATCCCTTGCTGGGGCCGGCGTTTGGCGGATTATCGAAAATCCCCCTGCCGGTGATCTGGTGGGCCACCCTGGCCGCGTTTCGGGTCTCTCCGGCCAGCCCTGTGGCCTCACCACTGCGGGGCGACCTGAGAGATCTGCCACCAACCCTGATTCAGGCCAGTGATACTGAAATGCTGCTGGATAACGCCCGACGTTACGCTTCCAAGGCACAGGCTGCAGGCTCACCAGTCACCCTGCACACCTGGCCCGGGATGGTGCACGTATGGCAGATCTTCGTGCCTCTGCTTCCCGAGGCGGAAGAGGCGTTTCAGGACATCAAGTCATTTCTGGAGCAGGTTGAATCAGGCAGCAGGATGCACCCGGAAGGTCAAACCTGAACTTTTCCGCGAAGCGCCTTGGTTTTGCCCTTCTTGGTTTTCTTGTCGACGCGCTTGCGCTGGGAGGAGCGAGTCGGTCTGGTTGGCCGCCGGGCCTTTTGGGGTTTCACCGCTTGCTGGATCAGTTCCTTGAGACGCTCAAGGGCGTCCTCCTTATTTAATTCCAGGGTACGAAAGGATTGCGCCTTGATAATCAGTACACCTTCCTTGCTGATTCGCTGGTCATTAAGCGACATCAGCCGTTCCTTGTAAAAAGGCGGCAAGGTGGAGTGCGGAATATCAAAGCGCAGGTGCACTGCGGAAGCCACTTTATTCACGTTCTGGCCACCGGCACCCTGGGCACGAATCTGGGTTATTTCGATTTCCCAGTCAGCAAGTTCAACAGCATTGGATAGTTTCAGCATCTGCTAAGGTTAACAAATCCCCGACACCCGGGCTTCGAAAACACGGTAATCAACCATCATGTGCGGACGATTCACCTTTTATACGCCACCCGACACCCTGATCCTCGAGTATTTTCCGGAGGGCATGGAGGTGAATGGCCATTTTGACCCCAGCTACAACATCACCCCCGGCATTGGCATTCCCATGATCCGGATGAGCATGAACGGTACGCTGATCATGGCACACTCCCATTGGGGGTTCCGCCCGGTGTGGGCCGGCGACAAGGCGCCCTCTCCGATTAATGCCAGGGCGGAAAGTGTGGCCACCTCAAAATACTTCCGGGAGGCGTTCGCCCACCACCGATGTCTGATTCCGGCCAATGGCTGGTACGAGTGGACACAAACAGAGTACGGCAAAGAGCCTCACTACGTGACGCCGGCAGATTCTCAAAGTTACCCCGCGATTTTCTTTGCCGGGCTATGGACAGCCAGAGAGGGAGACGAAACCACGGCCTGCGCCATTATCACAGAGCCAGCCAGCGAACACCTGAAGCACATCCATGACCGCCAGCCGGTGGTTCTTGACCCGACCTGCCTGAGGGACTGGCTGAACCCGGAAATCACGGACCGGAAGCAGGTGCGAACAGTTACCCATCGCCTGGCAGCCGACCAATTGAAAGCGGTGACCGTCTCTGCCGCAGTCAATAACCCAAAGCACAACACCCCGGACCTGATTCACGAGGTGCGAAAACTGTAGTAGTCCGTTAATACCCGCTCCGCCATTACCACTGCTACTGTTTTCGGACCTGGCATGACAATCACAAGGAGACAGCCATGAGCGGGAAGAAGATTCTGATGATCACCGGTGATTTCACCGAAGACTACGAGACCATGGTGCCGTTCCAGGCACTTCAGGCCGTTGGCCATACGGTTCACGCCATCTGCCCGGACAAAAAAGCGGGTGACACTGTCGCCACCGCCATCCATGACTTCGAAGGAGACCAGACCTACACCGAAAAACCCGGACACCGGTTTGCCCTGAATGCGGATTTCGAGGGCCTGGACCCAGCGGATTACGATGCCCTGGTGATTCCCGGTGGCCGTGCTCCGGAATACCTGCGCCTGAACAGGGACGTGCTGAATCTTGTTCGCCACTTCTTCGACACCGACAAGCCGGTGGCGGCAATCTGCCACGGTGCCCAGTTGCTTGCGGCAGCGGGAGTGCTTGAGGGCCGCAAATGCTCTGCCTATCCGGCCTGTCAGCCGGAAGTGGAGCTGGCCGGGGGCAGCTTTGCCGGGATCGAGGTTGATCAGGCCGTAACCGATGCTAATCTGGTAACAGCACCTGCCTGGCCCGCCCATCCGGCCTGGCTGGCGCAGTTCTTAAAGTTGCTGGATAAATAATGACGCGGGGGCCGGCATGCCAGCCCCTCGTTAACCCCAGGGAGACCGCCATGTGCAAGCTCTTTATCAATGCCGATCCGGAGCAATGGGTCAGCAAGACTCACTCCCTGCGTATCGACGGCATGGTTACCAGCGTGCGCATGGAAAACGCCTTCTGGCATGTACTGGCAGAGCTGGCCGAAAGGGACGGCATGAACCTGCCCCAGATGATCACGCGCCTTTACCACGAGTCCATTGATGCGGGCCACGACCTCGGCAACTTCACTTCGTTCCTGCGGGTATGCGCCCTTCGGTATCTGGAGCTCCAGTTAAGTGGCGACGTTCCGAGGGATACCCGGGTGCCTATAGCCTCCCTCGATGCAGACCGCATTCTAAACGCGAAACGTAACGAACCCGTTGTTCCGGATGTGGTCAACAAATCCACACACTGAACCGCGACCACCGGTTCCCTGGGCGCTAACTCTGGCCATACTGTTTTGCTTTGGTATCTCGGGAATCCGAGGTTTCAACAACTTCCTGCAGATTGCGTCTCGGAGCAGCTGGCAGATCGGTCGCCGGATAACCAATTCTTAGCAGGATCTGGGGGAATCCTGAGCTGCCCAGAAGATGCTGAATTTTCGGGCGAAGTACCGCCACCTGAATCGGCTGATTCAGGTAGGAGGCCTGCAGCCCCTGGCCTAAGGAGGTGAGTAGCACCCGCTCCAGTGCCTGCCCCGCTTTCAGCCAGTCTTCGTCGCCGTCTCCAGAAGTTCCCAGCGCTGCAATAACCGGGGATTCATCCGCCAGCTGCCGGTCTTTGGCACCGACACCGTTACCCATATCGAAGGTGCGCACGACCAGCTGTGCCACGGGGGCAACCATGCCCGGTACTGTCAGGCCATCGCCTTTGCGGCGGGGATGCATCCAGGCTGCCAGTTCCCGCCGCCAGCTGGGATTGGACCACTGGGCAGCATCACCTTCGGCAACCAGTTCAGCCACCTGGTGGCGGGCCGACTCAGATTCCAGAACCTGGAACCAGGCCCCTTCGGCCTGTGCCGCTTCGGTCAGTGTATCCAGCACACCGGATGGCACCTGTTTTGGCTCGAAACGCTTGCGGTAGGTGCGGCGCCTGGTGATCGCCCGGAACAGCGCAGTTTCCCGATCTTCTATACCAACTGTTTGAGAAAAGGGCTCAAACGAAACCGTGGCGAGCAGATCCTCATCTTCCGGATCCGGCAGAAGTGCGCAATTTGCGGTAAACCCGGCGTGAGCAGCGGCAACCCGGAGATTTAACAGTGCACAACCACAACTGATGGTGAGCTCCCTGTCATCCGGATCATTCACCGGCAACGCCCGCAGCCGGTCCGCGAACAGTGATACACCGTTCCCGCTGATTTCAAAACGCCAGGGCTGGGTGTTGTGACTGGAAGGGGCCAGAACGGCGCTTTCCAGAATGGTTGCAAGGGTATCCTGCGATATTGAATCCGTGCGGCGTCCTTCGCTCATAGGCGACTCTCCTCGTTGGTCTGAACCCAGACTATTCCGGCCTGCCCGAAAAAGATAGCCAGGGATTGGCGGGGAATTCCACACGCCGTATCAACAAAATCACACGAACCGTAACCTGACATATTCGCGTTCGAATAATACAGTGGGAAGGGAGTGCCCTATGAGTATGGCGGTACCACTTCCGACGGCTTCGATTGCTCCGGGTTCATTCTCACCGCTTATCAGGAAGGCCTTGGCAAACAGTTACCCCGAACCACCTCACAAATGCTGGCCAGCGGTGACGTAGTTCATCCCGGCGAAATCAAACCCGGTGATGTGGTGTTTTTCCGTATCGGCGGCAAGGAACAGCACGCCGGCATCTACATGGGTGGGGACCGATTTATCCACGCCTCCACCTCGGTCGGTGTTACCCAATCCTCGATCAGCGGCTACTACTGGAAGGGCCGACTCACTCAGGCACGGCGTTTCGACTAATCCAGACGGCCCTTTCCGGGATTCGCTTCGGAAAATTCCAATCCTACAGCGCACCACCAACTGCAAGATGCAGCGCGATACTGGCCATCATCAAGCCAATAACGCCATCGATAATCCGCCAGGCTACGGGACGTGAAAGCACTGGCGCCAGCGCCGACCCGCTCCAGGCCAGCAGACCGAACCAGAGGATGGAGGCACTGCTGGCGCCGGCCACAAAGGTGGTGGCATCCTCCTGCTGGGCACCCACTGCCGGGATTAGCAGCAAGGTGTCGAGATACACCTGGGGATTCAGTAGGGTGACTGCCAGCGTGGTAAACACTACGGCTTTCAGACTGCGCTTTGTTACCTCCCCGGCCTCAAGGGCTACCCTGCCCCGGCCGGCACGAGCAAATGCCTGGATGGCCAGCCAGCCAAGGAACGCCACCCCCAGCCAGCGCAGGATTTCCAACGCCTCTGGCATTGCCATCAACGCCGCACTGATGCCGAACATACCCAGGGTAAACAGGGTGACATCGGCCACCATGCACAGCCCCGCCGACCACCAATGGTGCTCCCTGCGGATTGCCTGGCTCAGCAGATAGGCGTTCTGCGCTCCGATGGCAACGATAATGCCGCCGCAGACAATCAATCCAGTCAGGTAACTCTCGAACACGTTGGTTTCTCCCCTATCGATAGCGCAAGGTTACCGGTTTACCTCTATACTGGAAATTCATATTCATAATACTGCATCAGTTTTACTTATGATTGATTACAAGCTTTTGGAAGCGCTGGCGACGGTTATTGAATGTGGAGGATTCGAGCGAGCCGGCCTGGCTCTCGGGCTGAGCCAGTCCGCTATCTCCCAACGGATCCGCACCCTGGAGATCCGGCTCGGGCAACCGGTCTTGGTGCGCAGCCCGGTGCTCAAGGCCACCCCGGCCGGACAACGCCTGCTTAACCATGTTCAGCAGGTGCAGCTCCTGGAAAGAGACCTCACAAAATCCATCCCGGCACTCTCCGAACCCGCTGCGCGGCTGCGCATTGCACTGAATGCAGACAGCCTGGCAACCTGGTGGGCAGCTGCCGTGGGCAATTTCTGCGCCGATGAAGCCCTGCTGCTGGATCTGGTGGTCGAGGACCAGGACATTGGCCTGCGCCGGATGCGCGAAGGTGATGTGGCTGCCTGCGTCTGTAGTAGCCCTCAACCGGTTGCCGGCGCCCGCTGTGTACCGATCGGCACCATGACTTACATGCCACTGGCAACCCCGGACTATGTTCAGCGGTATTTTGGGAAAGGCCTGACCGAAACCAGCCTGAAGAATGCCCCGGCAATCGTCTTCGGACCTAACGACCAACTGCAACACAGGTTCCTGGCCCAGTGCGGGTATCACGGTACCTTTCCCCATCACCTTTGCCCTTCCTCGGAAGGTTTTGTAAAACTGGCACTGGCCGGCACGGGCTACGGGATGATTCCGGAGATGCAGGCGCGCCCGGAAATTGATGCGGGGCGACTGGTGAGCATCGCCCCGGAACAAACCCTGGAAGTGCAGCTATACTGGCACTTCTGGCGCCACGGCGGCGGCGTAATAGACCGCCTGACAAAGGCCCTGCAAACGGCTGGAACTTTCGACTCGCGCTGATCCGCCAACTCAGGCAAATGGACACCGAAGAAGACCACGGATTAATCGCCCGACAGATCGGCATGCTGCGAAAACGGATTGTGCTGACCAAACGGATGCGGGCCAGCTTTGAAAGTGCTGGTGGGGAGGATGTCGATCACTCGTGATGGCAGTTCCGGCCGGGGTCCACGATGGTAACGCCAAACCAGCGCGGAAACCGGAGCAGGCAAAACAGGGCAATCATGTCGTAGACGGCGTGCCAGATCATCACCAGTGCCAGGCTCTCGGAAAACACATAGGCCGCACCCAGTATCAGCCCCAGGCCGGTTGCAACCAGAAAATAGGTGAACGATATATAGTGCGCCAGCCCGAATAACACCGATGCCGCCAGAACCGAGGTCACTGCACCGGTGTGCGCCATCAGCCAGCCCTGGATTGCGCCCCGGAACAGCAGCTCCTCGCCAATACCGGCCAGCAGGGACAGCAGAATCAGCACAGCCGGGGAATAGCGGGATGCAAACTCATACAACCCCTGCATCTGGCGTTCGAGGTTCTCCGGAAACAGCCCTGGCACCCGCGTAAGCAGTAGCAACACGGCATAGGTACCGGCCGCGCCGAAAGCCCCGTAGAAAATGCTCGGCCACAGGCCCGGACCAAGGAGCAGCACCGGAATCCCGAAAACCAGAATGGCAATCAACCCCAGCACACCGATACCACCCTGGAATAACAGGGCGGCATTGGAGGAAATACTGGATTTGCGCCGTTTTCCCAGTGCCATTTACTGCTCGAACAATGGCTTCACCGGAAACAGGGCGTCGTACTGCGGCGCCTGCTTCTGGACCTTGGCCTGGAAGGATTTCTTCATATCCGTCGGCCGGAACATGCCCGCCTGCCAGGTGGCCATGTACTTCAGGCTGTCTTCCACGCTGTGGTCACGGCTGTAGTTGAGCATTTCCTTGCAGCCGGTGACAGCCAGGGGTGAATTGGCGGCGATCTGCCCGGCAATATCCAAAACTGCCGTGAGCATGGTTTCCTGGTCGGCGTAGACGGAATTCACGAAGCCCAGATTCCGCGCCTCACTGGCGGAAAACCTGCGCCCGGTGTAGGCCAGTTCGCGAACCACGCCTTCCGGCATCAGTTTTGGCAGGCGCTGGAGAGTGCCGACATCGGCTGTCATGCCCAGCCCGGTTTCCTTGATGGTGAAGTAGGCATCTTCCGTGCAGTACCGGCTGTCAGCGGCACAAACCAGATCAAGGGCACCGCCAATACAGCCACCGTGGATGGCCGCCAGCACGGGAAGACGTATTTTCTCCAGGGAAGTCAGGGTGTCCTGCAGCTGCAGCACCACCCTGCGCAGGTTTTCCGCCATCCGGCCGGGGTCGCCATTCATGGGTACGGCTTTGGGGTCGCTGAACACACCCAGATCCATGCCGGCGGAGAAGTGCTTGCCGGTGGAGGAGATGACGATCACACGGGCGTCTGTGTTGGCTTCGATCTCCTGCATGCAGCGGGGTAACTCAAGCCAGAACGCCTTGTTCATGGTGTTCAGGGCCTCGGGGCGGCTGAACTGGACATGGCCAATGAAGCCTTTAACCTCGATCGAAAAACTCTCGTAACTGGACAACTCAGACAAGACAGCACTCCTTATGTAAATTTCGTATTATGGCGAGCATAAAAACCACAAGTTAACCCGAAAAGGCCTGGTATGGAATTCTCCTTCCCCGGAACCTCCGCCGGAACACCCACCAGATCACGCAATGTGACCGGCCTCTACCAGGGAAACCTGTATCTCGCCAGGGACTTTGCAAGCTATACCCTCGGCAAGGATCTGATGCTGAGAGTCAGAAAGAGTCTATAATGCGGTCGTGGATTCAGGGCGCTTTCCGGCTTTAGGTGTGTCGCTTTTGTGGATTCACTTTGCGTTTGGTGAAGATCAAATTACACTGCCCCAAGGGCTAGACTGAAAACCGATTCAACTTTCACTGCTCAGGAAGGCGGTCAATGACCCGGGCCAACACAAAAGAGCTTCATCTGCTGCAACAGCATGAATTCGAAGACTGGCTCGATTTGCAGGCTGTTGCTACCGGTGTCAGCAAGGCAAACACCGGCGCGACCTTCCTGCTTAACCAGTTTCTGAACCAGATCTTCCGGCAGGACGTCAACGATGACAATAACCCGTTGACGCCCAGGGCGCTGTGCGCCTGCCTGCAATATATGGTCGATCATCTGGGCATCGCGCGGGAGCACCGCGTCACCATTTACCGGGCCTGGGAGAGCGCACTCGCCAGGGTCTGGCCCGCCGCAGTCCGGTCCATGATCAATGACTTCCGGCGGGCGGGGCTGGAAGCTCTCGACCTCACCGAATTGCCGGCAAACTGGTCGCTGAGGGAATACGCTTCAAATGACACAGGTTTGACGGCGGAAAACAACGAGGACACACCCGGCCATCATCCGGAAACCGACATACCTGAGCGAACAGCAACGGAGACGCCATCAGCCGGACGCTCCCTGTTCCAGTTGATGGCGCTGGAGGACAACCCGACATCCGAGCTCGCTGGATCGCACGGCCGTGGAGAAGGCCAATCTGGTCGACCGTTTGTTTGCACCGCTGAAGACTCACGAAGAGCTTTCGGGTTCGCTTCGCCATCAACTGCAACAACTGCGGTTACCGGTGTTTGAAACACTCATAGAAACACCGGATTTCCTGAATGCAGACGACCATCCGGCCCGGGACATCATCAACAACCTGATGCATATCTGTCTTGCCGAAAGGGCGTCAAGCAAGAAACTTGAAGCGACGGTTGCCGATATCGTCAAAGAACTCACACAGATCGAGTCATCGAATCCCGACCTGCTGGAAAGTCTTGGCCAGCGACTCAGGCGACTTGTAGAGCGCCAGGATCAGTCATTTATCCGGAACTCGGAACGACTGGCCAAAACCCTGGAGGGGAAGGAGCACCTGCGCAGGACACGTAAGGATGCCCGGCAACGACTGAACGCGCTCCTGGGCGGGAAACAGGTTCCGAAGATTCTGATCCGTCTTCTTCAGGCCGGCTGGGAACAGCTGATTGTTCTCACAATTCTTCGGGAAGGGCCGGAAAGCCGCCACTGCGAAGAACTGTTTGACGTGGTGGCACAACTGCACGCGTGGCTGTCTCCTGCCGGCACTTCCGGTGAGCTGGCGTTTGAGAGAGAGCTTGAGAGCAGCGTCATGCTGCAGTTCATTGAACGCGAGCTTAAAATGGCCGGTGACGTCTCCCGAATCCGCCCGGTCATAGACGAGTTATCCGGAACTCTTCAGGGCCAGGTGGAGGCAGATACCCTCTGGGTGGAGGAATACGGCGAGGCGGATGAGGCGCCCGTGACCATACCCCCGGAGCTCGAAGACAGTCGATGGGTCTCAAGGGCGAAGGGTATTTCGGTTGGCGACTGGGTCGAAATCTGGCTCGACAGCGGCGAGACACGCCGAATGCGCCTCGTGTGGGGAGGAGAGGACTCACTCAGATTTGTCTTCCTCTCGCCCAAAGGCATGACTGAAGTCAGTTACGGGTTCCCGGAGTTTGTTCAGAAACTTGCCGGGGGGGAAGCCTGGCTGGTTGAGGGCGGCGACATCCCGTTCCTTGATCAAAGCCTTTTCAGCATTGTTGAAGACGTCTATCGGAAGCTGAATTTTCAGGCCACCCATGATGCACTGACCGGCTGCATGCATCGTCATGATTTTGAGAAACAGGTATCGCGGCTGATCAACACGCCTCCATCCTTTACCAAGGACGGTAGTGGGGCCCTGATCGTTCTGGATATTGACGAGTTCAGTGTCATCAACGCCTCCTATGGCTCAGAGGCCGGCGATACCCTGTTGCGACACGTCGCCGGCAAACTTCGGGATGAGTGCCAGTCCCGATTCCCTGAGTCACATGTTGGCCGGATAAGTGGCAATGAGTTCGCCGTGCTGATCAATGACATCAGTACAGAAGACTGTCTGGACTTCGCAGAACCCATCCGGCGAAACTTCGAGCAGCAGGTTTTCCAGCATGGTCCGGAGGAATATCAGGCGACGGTGAGCATCAGTATCCGGCCAGTAACAGGCGCTGCAAATTCGCCCGGGGATCTCCTCAACCAGGCGAGCCTCTCTCTCAAGGCTGCCAAGAAGCAGGGCGGTAACCGGATCGAACTGGCCAGAGAAACCCGTGACCCATCACAGATTGGCACTCCGCAATGGGTGACTGAAATTGACCGGACTATCCGTGATGGCAGTCTTTATCTTCGTGCCCAGCCCATTGTTCCGCTGGGCCCGGAAACCGGCGAAGGAAAAATGTACGAGCTCTTGCTGGGGCTCCGGGACAGCTCCGGCAAGGAGATTTCACCTCAGGGGTACATCGAGGCAGCGGAACAGTTCCACCGCAGTACACGGGTCGACTTGTGGGTCGTTTCAGAGGTTATGGCCTGGATGCGCAGCAATCCGGAGACCCTGGACGATATCGCTACCCTGAACGTAAACCTGTCAGGCTCGTCGTTGAGTGATGACAGCTTCATGCTCGGCCTCGAGTCAAACCTCAGGGCAAACCCTGAGCTTGCCCACAAACTCTGCTTCGAGGTGACCGAAACCTCAGCCGTTGCCAACCTGCACTTTGCCTCCGACTTCATGCGGGAGATGAAGCGCCTCAGTTGCCGGTTTGCCCTGGATGACTTCGGTACCGGATTGTCCTCTTATGCTTACCTTCAGAAGCTTCCTGTGGATTTCGTGAAGATCGATGGCATTTTCGTCCGGGACATGGCTACAAACCTGACAAACTACGCCATGGTGCGCTCGATCAATGAACTGTGTCATTTCCTGGACCTGCAGACGATTGCCGAATACGTCGAGGATATGGAAATCATGGACACCCTGAAAGAAATTCAGGTGGACTATGCTCAGGGCTTCGCCATTGCCAAGCCGCGCAGGCTGGATAGCCTCGGTACCGGAAAATCCGACACCCCGGTTTATGCCTACAAGAAATAGCTTTGCATTTCCCGGCAGTAAGAGTACAGTGGGCCTCGTTGGAAAGATTTAGCAAAGCATTTCATCAATAAGACCGCTCTGAGTTGTAACAAGTAGCACGTCCTGTTTTTGATCACGCCAGTTTTTTGTTTCCGCATACCGCTGATCAGGCATCACAAAGATGTTCTGACGGCACATTAAAAGATTGAATTCAGGAAAGTATATTATGTCTACAGTTACCGGTAACGTTAAGTTTTTCAACGAAGCAAAAGGTTTTGGCTTTATCACTCGCGAAAGCGGCCCGGACGTTTTTGTTCACTACAGCGCTATTCAGGGCGGCGGTTTCAAGACTCTGGCTGAAGGCCAGCAGGTCGAGTTCACCGTTACCCAGGGCCAGAAAGGTCCCCAGGCGGAAAACGTAGTCGCTCTGTAAAGAGTCGCTCTATAAAGAGTTGATCTGTGAATAACAGACGACACGTAATGAAAAAGGCAGCTCCGGCTGCCTTTTTTCGTTTGCCCGGCCTTTAGTTGCGGGTTTTTGACATTCACCTGTGTCTGGTGCCAGTCTAAAGTGAAGGATCAGTGGCTTTGAAACCTCAAACGGAAAAGGAAAACTCTCATGTACAGTAAAATCCTCGTTCCGGTCGACCTCGCCCATACCGATAAAATGGTAAAGGCACTCAACACCTCCATCGATATCGCCAAACACTACAAGGCAACCCTCTGCTACGTGACGGTGACCAACAGCACGCCCTCGGCTGCAGCCCATAACCCGAAGGAACTGGCGGAGAAACTCAGCGTCTTCGCTGAGGAACAGGGAAGATTGCACGGCATTAATACCGACAGCATCGTCATGGAGTCCGCCGATACGGCTATTGAGCTGGATGACAAGCTGCTCGAAGCCATTCAAGAAACCGGTGCCGACCTGGTCGTAATGGCCTCACATGCACCTGGCATTGGAGACAGGCTTCACGTTCTCCATTCCAATGGTGCCAACATCGTCAGGCACAGTGACATTTCGGTTTTCGTGGTGCGCTGAGCTGTTCCCGGAGTTGCCCATCTCGCCCAGAGGGTCACCGGCTTCAATCTTCTCACCCATTTTTACCGGGATGCTGCCCTGTCTCAGGTGAGCCATGATCGCGAAGAAATTCAACGCTGCTGACCCTGGCAACAAAAAACGGAAAATACGCCTCCGTGCCAAAGAAATTTCCCGCTTCCACGCGCGTTGGCGGCCTGAAACGCCGCCAACCGCGCCATGGCAGAACGATCAGCGTTGTGGTCAGCCTGGCGCCAGAGCCACAACACCGCCACAACGGCAACAACCAAAATCAACAGGATTAACAGAAAGATTTTCATGTAAGCTATGCTCCGTAGCGGCCATTTTCCCTGCCCTGCTCATACCCGGCCTTGCCCCAGATCAACGAACACGGTCGGCACGCTCACTGTCAGTCTGAAAGGTTTTATGAAAGTACCGAAAAGATTACAACCCCTTGTTGATGATGGCATGGTGGACGAAGTCCTTTACCAGCTCATGAGCGGCAAGGAAGCTCAGGTGTATGTAGTGCGTTGCGGCGACCAGATACGCTGCGCCAAGGTATTCAAGGAAGCCTCAAAGCGAAGCTTCAAGCAGGCAGTGGAATACCAGGAAGGCCGAAAGGTTCGGAACAGCCGGCGGGCCCGGGCCATGAGCAAAAAGACGAAATATGGTCAGAAAGAGCAGGAAGATGCCTGGCTCAATGCCGAGGTCGATGCCCTTTACCGCCTGGCTGCCGCCGGCGTCCGGGTTCCGGAGCCACTGGGCTTTGTAGACGGGGTGCTGCTGATGGAGCTGGTAGCCGACAAAGATGGCAAGGCCGCACCACGGCTGGGCGACGTTACCCTTTCTCCCGAGCAGGCCCGGGACTTTCACGGCCAGGTTATCCGGGAGGTGGTCCGAATGCTGAGCGCCGGGCTTGTTCATGGTGATCTGTCTGAGTTCAACGTTCTGGTCGATCCCGACGGACCGGTCATCATTGATCTGCCCCAGGCAGTAAATGCCTCTGGCAACAACAATGCTGAACGGATGCTTGAGCGCGACGTCGACAATATGCGCCGGTATTTCGGCCGCTTCGCACCGGAACTGCTGACCACCGATTATGGCAAGGAGATCTGGGCGCTCTATGAATGCGGGGACCTTCACCCGGACAGTAAGCTCACCGGCTGCTTCCAGCATGATGACACAGCTGCCGATGTCGATGAACTGATGGAGATTATCGACGCCGCCAAGGAAGAGGAATGGGAGCGACAGGAACGTATGAAGGATGCCGAGGAAGACTGAGAGCAACTGGTTATTAGCGGGATACCGATTCCTGCTCGCGAATCATCGCTGACATAACCGCCTGCTCCCCAGGCCCGGGCAACACGCCCGTCAACCAGGCTTCGATCACCGTTTCGCCATACTGGTTAGACAGCACCGCCTCGGCCCGGGCACGGTTCCGTTCATCCACTTCAGTAAGGGTGAATACGCAGGTGATGGTGTCACCAAAATAGACGGGCCTCCGGAAACGGAAATTCATCCCGGACGCCAACCACCCGATTTGCCCACCCACTTCTGTGATCATGCCGCCGACAAGCAGGCCGTGGCAGATTTTAGCCTTGAGATTCTTCGATTCCGCAAAACGGTCATCGTAATGAACCGGATTGTGGTCGCGGCTGATGTCACCAAAAACCCGGGTGTCTTCCTCGGTAAAGGTGCGTGTCACAGTGAAAGTGTCACCTGATATCAGGCCACTGATCGATTTTTTCCGGATGTGCGACATGCCTTCAAATCCTCGCTTTCACCCCTGGCGGTCATTCAAACGGCCTCAAGCTCAACCCGGTTCCGGCCGCTGGCCTTGCTCCGGTAAAGTGCCATATCGGCCCGGCTGACAGCGCTACTGAGGTCGTCACCGGCCCGAAGCTCGCTCACCCCGATGCTGATCGTAACCTCCAGATCCCCTCCGGTGATCGCCCGCCAATCCCTGGCCAGGAAGGCGTTGCGCACCCGTTCCGCGCTCGCCTGGGCCTTTGCGGTATCGGTATCCGGAAGAATGGCAAGGAACTCCTCACCGCCCCATCGCCCGATCAGATCCTGTGCCCGCAACTCCTTTCGGATGACATCGGCAACGCAGACCAGCACCCTGTCACCGGCTTCATGGCCGTAGGCATCATTGATGGACTTGAAGTGATCCACATCCAACAAAAGGAAACCCACCGGATGGCCACTGCGCTGGAACCGGGCCAGCGCTTTTTCAGCCAGGTAAGTCATGTGGCGGCGGTTGGAGAGCCCGGTCAGTGAATCCGTCGTTGCCATCTCCCGGAGTTTGCGCTGGGCAGACACCACCATCCTCAGATAATAGGAGGAAAGATAGCTGAACATGGCAAAGACCACACTCAGATTGAACAGATGGACGATATGCAAGGCAGTCTGGTTGATAGGCTGTAACGGTTCGATAAACCACATCAATACATCCAGCGCGATGTAGTAACCCCAGAGCCCCAGCAATGCATAAACGGCCCACCTTCGTGATGCTGAAACGCAGATCGCCGGTATGAACATCAGCAGGTAATAATGAAAACCGCTCTCCCAACCGATCAGGATGATGCCGAGCGCCGCATGTATCAGCACTTCCGCCCAGATCAATACCACTGCGATTTTATTCCTGTGGTATTTGAGCGCGTAATAGGCGCCCGCATACATGGCCACGCTGACCACATTCACCCACGCAAGAATCGGTGACCCCAGGGCATGGAAAAGAAAGAAAAAGATAACATCGACCGTACCTGCAATCTGGGCACATCGCATGGCCAGGCGCCAGAACTGCGGCCGGCGCTCTCGTGCCGGCTCATAGGTCGCTGTGGTATTGAAGCTTTCCATAAACTGCAGAATTCCTTGGATGTGACACAAGATTACCCTGAAACCCGAAGCCTTGCGTAATGGAAATGTAAACAACGGAAAATTATTTCGTCGTATTGCCAGGCTGAAAAAACACCATGAAGCACGGAGCGGACCTGCTGGCAGTTGCAATTTTTCGGTAAGATACCAGCTCGCTCATTCAAACGGTCGCTGGAAGCAGCATGTCAGCAGCACTCATATTCGCAATCTTCGCAGTAGCCCTGATAGCGGCCGCGGTTTTCTTCCTGTTCTTTTACCGAACATGGCGAAGAGAGTGGGAGCTTAAGGAACCGTTTCCGAAAATCTGGCGCCGGCATCTGAAATCCCAGGTGCCGCTCTACCGAAAACTTCCCGGGCACCTAAAGCAAGCGCTGGAACAGCGGGTACAGCTCTTTCTTGCCGAGAAGGAATTCTATGGCTGCGATGGTTTCGAAGTGGATGACACGGTGAAACTGACCATCGCCGGCCACGCCTGCCTGCTGATACTTGCCCGCTCCTACTCGGATTTCGATGAGGTCCGCAGCATTCTGGTTTACCCGGACGCCTACCATGTGCGAAATATCGAAAGCGATGGCATGGTGGTCAGCGAAAGCAACGAAATCCGGGCGGGCGAAGCGTCGAGCCGGGGCCAGGTCGTGCTGGCCTGGAAGGAATGCGAACAAGCTGCCGGCAACCTGCACAGCAGCCACAACGTCATCCTCCACGAATTCGCCCACCAGCTGGATTATCTGGACGGCACCGCCGATGGCGCACCACCCCTGAGCGGCGAGCAAGCCAGGCACTGGCAGCATACAATGACCGAAGCCTACCAGGACCTCAGGCATTCTCTGGGCCATCATCACAAGCCCTGGCTCGATCCTTACGGCGCAACCGAACCGGCCGAGTTCTTCGCGGTGCTGACCGAAGCTTTTTTCCAGCAGCCGGACCACCTGAAGAAAGAGCAACCGGAAGTGTACAAGGCCCTGCTGGGGTATTACCGGCTGGATCCGATGAACCTGCCTGAGGCATCTGTCGAGCCTTGAGCCCGCCAGCCGTCAGCGTTATTCACCAACAGAACACGCCAGAATCCGGGATAAATGGCTGTAGGGCAGCCCGGTTTCACGATGCCAGGTGTTGAAAGCCTGCTGGGCCTGAACAAGCGCTTTTTTGCTGCCCGGACTCGCATCCAGCAGCGCTTCCCTGCGTAAGCCCGCGATCACGTCCGAGGAGAGAATAAAGCCGTCCCAGCCGACACGGCGAAGAAAATACTGGGCGGTATTTCCGCCAAGGCGAGCCCCATTGCGCTTCAGCCAGAGCAACAGCCCCACCTGATCTTCCGATGGCCACTGTGCCAGAAATCGTCCGAAACTGCCGTAGTCCCGGGCCGCATCCACGATCATCCGGGCGTTCTCCGGCACCGTACGGATCTTCTGCATGTTCCGGACAACTCGCTCATCCCGGGCAAGAGCTTCCAATACGTCCGGCGGCACCTGCTGCCAGTACAGCGGCACAAACCCCTCAAACGCCACCTCGAAATCCGGCCACTTGTTCTCGATCACTCGCCAGACGAATCCGGCCTTGAAGATACAGCGGGTCAGCTCGGACAGATAGCGGTCATCGCCTCTGGCCTCCAGTTCGTCGCGCCCGGCGACAGGAGGCAGCAGGGCGCGTAACGCATCTGCTCCGCCCTTGTGGGTGATCGCCTGGTCGTGGATTCGGGAGAAAGACATCTGGTGGTCTCCGGATATCTGGTTGTCGGCATGCCATCGCGTGGTTCACTATAAAGGAAACCGGATCAATCAGGGAGCCACGCACATGCCGATGATAGGATGGGTCATTCTGTTTCTCGCACTGGCGCTGATAGTGGGCAGCATGATGATACTGCGTAACAGCGCCCACAGCATGAAAATCTCCGACGAGAAAATGAAGAAAATCCAGGCTCGCAAGGCGGAAATCGAGGCTGAGGAAAGCGCAGAAGACAGGGAATCGTGACCACCGTCTCAAGCCTCGCCGATGAATTCTTCATGAAGATTCAAGCCGGGTTGACATGTGTCACCCGGAATGACTGCCCTTCTAGACACACTGCAAGAATAGCCCATCAGGAAAGGAGATCCCTGAATGACCACATCCAACAGCACCGGAAATCTCGGCTCAAAACTCGCCCCTCATGTTGAAGCGCTCAAAAAGCAGGGGGTCGAGGTCACCCCGGACGCCTCATCAAGACACCTGCACAACGGGATCGACACGCCCCTTCCGCCGGCTGACCTGCACGGAAGCTACACCAACAACCGGCCACTTCCGACAGAGGGCATTACGGAGCGTCGGGCGTGGATCATCGGTAGCGGAATAGCCGGCCTGTCTGCTGCCTTTTTTCTCATTCGCGACGGCCACATGCCCGCTGGCAACATCACCTTTCTTGAGGAGCAGGAGATAGAAGGTGGGTCGCTCGATGGCGCCGGTAATGCCGAAGACGGGTATATCGTTCGCGGAGGTCGTGAAATGGAAATGACCTACCAGAACTTCTGGGATGTTTTCTCGGAAATACCTGCGCTCGAGTTACCGGCGCCATTCACCGTGCTGGATGAATACCGCATCGTGAACGATGCCGACAAGAACTGGTCGAAAGCTCGCCTTCTGGAAAACCAGGGCCAGATCAAGGACTTTTCCACCATGGATCTCACCCGGCGCCAGCAGCTGGAAGTCATCAGACTGCTACTGGCACGGAAAGAGGATCTGGACGACATCACTGTCGAGCAATGGTTCAGTGGAGGGTTCCTGAGCACCAGTTTCTACACGTTCTGGCGCACCATGTTTGCCTTTCAGAACTGGCACTCCGTGCTCGAAATGAAGCTCTACATGCATCGTTTCCTGCACCTTATGGACGGACTGAACGACATGACGTCCCTGGTTTTCCCGAAATATAACCAGTATGACAGTTTTGTCCGGCCTCTGATGACCTGGCTAAAAGATCAGGGCGTGAATATCCAGTACGACGTGATCGTTACGGATCTGGACCTGGATCTGGATACCGGGGATGGCACCAGAACTGTCAAAACCATCCAGTGCCATGGCGGAGATGGCGATAAAACCTTCAATGTCGGCGCTCGTGATCTGGTGTTCGTCACCACTGGCTCAATGACCGAAGATACGGCCTACGGCGATGACGATACCGCCCCGCGGTTGAAGGACAGTGATAAGGCAGGCCGGGGATCCGGCTGGCAACTCTGGAGGAATCTGGCCGGGAAATCCGAAGTCTTCGGGCGCCCGGACAAATTCTGCGGAGACATACCCGGCTCAACCTGGGAATCAGTGACTCTTACCTGCAAGCCCTCACCATTGATGGACAAGCTGAAGGACCTGTCTGTGAACGACCCGTATTCGGGCTTCACGGCCACTGGCGGTATTGTCACCTTTACGGATTCCTCCTGGCTGATGAGCTTCACCTGCAATCGCCAGCCACACTTCCCCGACCAGCCCGACGATGTGATTGTGCTGTGGACCTACGCTTTGCTGATGGATAAGCCCGGCGATTACGTCAAGAAGCCGATGCCTGAGTGCACCGGCAAGGAAGTGTTGATCGAGATGTGCTACCACCTCGGGTTGACCGATCAACTCGATGAAGTACTGGCTGCCACAAAAACGCGGATCGCCCTGATGCCCTACATCACAGCCCAATTCATGCCGAGGGCCAGGGGCGACCGCCCTCAGGTGGTCCCCGAGGGCTGCACCAACCTCGCCTGCATGGGGCAGTTCGTTGAAACCCATAACGACGTTGTGTTCACACTGGAAAGCTCGGTTCGCACTGCCCGCATCGGGGTTTACAGCCTTCTTGGCATCGACAAACAGGTGCCCGATATTTATCCGGGGCAATACGATATACGGCGTTTGCTGAGGGCAACCCGCACCCTTAACAACAACGAAGCGTTTCTGGGCGAGGGCATTTTGCGCCGCCTCCTGGGCGGCACTTACTTTGAAAATATTCTGCCACTTGGTCCGGACGAAGACCCGGCGGATCTGCACAAATCCGGGCTGTTCGACAACCAGTTACAGGTTATCCGCCGACTGGTGGAAGAAAACCACACCCTCGACGAGGCTAAAGGGTGGGTTCAGGGCATCCTGGACAGGCTTCGCGGGCGAGGCTGATTCAGCTTTCAGTCGCCGCTGTGGTCCATACCCTGACCGGAATGATCCATCTTCTGGTTGTTCATCATGGTTTGCCCATCCAGCGGCGCAACGTTCAGCTCAACTTCCATATCCGCCGCGCCCTCAAAACTGAGGGTTAGCGGAATGGTTTCATCCTCCCGAAGCGGGCTGTTCAGGTTTTCCAGCATCAGATGGTAACTGTGGGGTTTCAGCTCCACGGTTGCGCCGGCTGGAATGGCCAACCCGCCTTTCACTGGCGCCATGCGCATAACGCCATCCTGCATGCTGCTCCTGTGGATGGAGACCCTTTCTGCCCGGGGGGTTCGGGCACCGGTAAGAACGATCTCGCTGCCGCCAGTGTTTGAAATGCTCATATAGCCCACACCCATGGGCGTACCCGGTGGTGTGGGGCGACTCCACGGGTGATCGATTTTTACATCGCCCTGACTGTAATCCTGGGCCAGGACAGGTGTGGTGATCAGTGCACTGCAGGCAATCAGCAGGCCGGTGGTCAATGCGGTGAGTCTGTTCATGGTGTCTCGCGTCGATCCGTTTTTTGGAAACGTCATTCAATCCTAGTGTTGCCTCTGGATCTCCTGATGACAAGCGAGCAAGGCTGGATGCGGCGAATGGTCGCAGCTGGCCATTGCAATAGCCAGCCAGCAGAAGCTTCGTACCTCCGGGCTAATGCAGCAGTGATCAACGGAACTAAATGCCCTGATTCATGACAACAGATTAATCTCGGCCTCATGACCCGGGAGCCCGGCGGACATAGAATGACCGCAGAAGCCAACCAGTGACCCGATTAGCAGGAGCTGAATATGAACGTGATGTCGGTGTTGAACCAGGTAATGAAACAGGCCCAGGGAGGCCAGTCCCGCAGTGGAGGAATGGACATCAACAGGATGATGGACAGCCTTGGCAGCCAACTCAAAGGCGGACAAGGCTCGGGTTCAGGCATCGACGTCAAAAGTCTTTTGGGCGGCGGCGCCCTCGGCATGATGCTCGGCTCAAAACGCGGCCGGAAGATGGGCGGCAAAGCCCTGAAGTACGGCGCCCTGGCTGGCGTGGGTGTACTGGCCTGGAAGGCGTACCAGAACTACCAGTCCAGCAACCAGGGCACATCGCAGCCTGCATTGGCCCAGCAAGGTCAGCCTCTGGAACAGCTGCAGGGCCAGGCGCAGGAACAACGAGGCCTGGAGATACTGCAAGCCATGATCATGGCAGCCCGCGCCGATGGCCACATCGACGCTAACGAACGCGCCCTGCTGACCCAGGAAATCGAGAAACTGGGTCCCGATGACGAACTCCACGCCTGGATACAACAACAGTTTGACGCCCCACTGGACGCAAAAGCCCTCGCCCGGAACGCAGACTCACCCCAGGCAAGCCGGGAAATCTACATCGTCAGCGCGGTGATGATCGACGAACAAAACCCCATGGAGCGGGCATGGCTGGACCA
Source organism: Marinobacter sp. B-21 (assembly GCF_056857895.1). Taxonomy (NCBI): domain Bacteria; kingdom Pseudomonadati; phylum Pseudomonadota; class Gammaproteobacteria; order Pseudomonadales; family Marinobacteraceae; genus Marinobacter; species Marinobacter sp. B-21. Next base: position 258,399 of record NZ_JBSXNZ010000085.1, on the reverse strand, counting down.
GCTGGCCTCGGCTCTGAACCTTGATACCGGAATGGCCCGAGAGCTGGAGCAACAAATCCAGGTTGCCACAAACGCCTGATCAACCAGCCTCTGAGGCAGCAAGCGATCAGTCATCCCATTCATGGTACTGATTGCCCTGCCTCAGCAACCAGTAGGTAACCCCGAGCGCCAGCGTGGTTGCGGCAATCCCGATCAGATACATGGGTGTCAGTGTCTCGAAATCGAGCACGATCACTTTCCGGGCGATAGCCATAAGAGCCGTGGCCACAACCAGCTGCACCGGGAAGACATTGGTGCCGAGATAAAGCCTGATATTGATGAAGATCTCCACCGCAATCAGAACCGCCATGAACGCACCAAAGGTATAAAAAATATCGTTGATGTTCAGAAGCAGGAAGGGCGGCGTGATGAGCCTGTCGTAGATGATGTAAATGACATCGCCGACACCCCAGAGGATAACAGCGACCATCAACACGGCAAGCACCCGGATTGCGAAACGAATAACCCGGTGCAGGCCGCGAAAAAACGGATCGGGGAAATCGACCGGCAGTTCCTGATGGAGCTCATGCTTGCGCTCTGACGGCGATTGAACCGGCTTGTTTTCATCATCATGATCAACCATTCGATTTCTCCCTGCCGACCCCTAACACCTTTTAGAATCAGGCCTTCTTAACGAATTCCGATTTCAGCTTCATGGCACCAATGCCATCGACCTTGCAGTCGATATCGTGATCGCCCTCCACAAGACGGATATTCTTTACCTTGGTACCCACCTTCACCACAGAGCTGGAGCCCTTGACCTTCAGATCCTTGATCACAGTGACCGTGTCGCCATCCTGAAGTTCATTGCCGTTGGCATCCCGAATCAGCTTCCCGGCCGCATCAGCCGCAGCCTCCGCCTCAGACCATTCATGCCCGCACTCTGGACAAACAAGCTGGACACCGTCCTCGTATGTGTATTCGGAACTGCACTGCGGGCATGGAGGAAGTTGGGACATTATCATTTCCTGTTAATTGAATGAGTGCTGGATTATACCATCAACTCTCGGGTGAAACTCTCGCCAGCACCCTCGGATCATCAGACAAGGGCAGTCCGATAATTACCCCCTCATTGGACGAAGGATACACACCGGTCAGCGCCGTGGTATTCACCTGATGGGACACCAGAATCACCGGCGCCCCGACCTCCAGCCCGTTAACCAGAGAAATGGTTTGCCGAGTCTGCGCCGAACCATCCCCACGATTGCCAAAAAAAGAATTCAGCGACGGCCACTCAGTAACCTCCCCCATGTTCATGCCCCGCGCCGTATCCAGACACCGACACCACTGACTGCTGAACACCCGCGCCTCAGTAATCCCGTGGCTCTCCAGAAACGGCTTCCACGCCCGCGCCTGCTCCCGCCCCATAGCGTTCAGATTCCGCTGGGTGCTGCAGTCGTTGATATCAAAATTTGCCGGATCCCCGGTACCCGGTGCCAGAGCATGACGAAGCATCAATACGGCCTGTCCATCACGAAGGGCTTCCCAGGCGTCTGGTTCATCAGCCTTTGCCGTTCCCGTGGCGATAAGAACCAGGCTCAGAATGAGCGCAAAAAATGCAGTGGGAACAATGTCCGTTTTCATAAATCCCTCAATAAGTCACTTGGAGTGCCCGCCATAATCGCGGACTTAACTCTGCAGCAAGATCGCGCCATTGGGAGGGGGCTTCCAAAAATGTTGGAGGCCATGGATGGCCGGAAACAAGCGCACAGGGATGTGCTTGTAGCGGTTTTTGGAAGCCCCCTCCCAATGGTGCAAGCCTGCCAAATCTGCAAACCCTTAAAACAATACGCGGCAGCATGCTTCCAGGCTCACAACAACAAACGGTAAACTCACCAAAAACCAAGCCAAAAGAAGGAACCAACCATGCCAATCTGGGTCGACGCCGACGCCTGCCCCGTCCCCATCCGGGAGATCCTCTGCCGAGCCGCCACCCGTTGGCAGATCGACACCACTTTCATCGCCAACCACGTCATCACCCTGCCCCCGAGCCCTTATATAAAGCGCCGACAGGTCCCCCAAGGCTTCGATGTCGCCGACAACGAAATCATGGACCAGATGCAAAAAGGCGACCTCGTCATCACCCAGGACATTCCGTTAGCAGCAGAAGCCATCGAAAAAGGCGCCGACGTTTTCAACCCCCGCGGCCAGGCCTTCACCAAAGAGAACATCCGCCAACGCCTCGCCATGCGCAACTTCATGGAAGAAATGCGCAACGCCGGCCAGGTAACCGGCGGACCGGCCCCCTTCAGCCAGACCGACCGCAAGGAATTTGCCGACAAACTGGACCGCTGGCTACAACAAAACACCCGCAAGTGATAATGATTCTGTTTTAAAATCCCAGCGAATCCTGGACCTGCTGGCGCTCCAGGGTTTCAAAAACACTCATCACATGCCTGGCCAGGAGGGCTGGAACTGGACAGCACTCCGGGCAGTACTTAGGCACCAATCGCAGAGCCCAGAGCCAAACCTATGGCCACCAGGCCAATAAACGCGCCGGCACTGGCGGCCAGCTTTAATCCTTCAATCATTTCCTGCTCGGGCGTCATTCCGCTTCCTCCCCATTCATACTCGATAAAGAGGGCGGGAAGGTTTCCCGCCCTCACCTTTCTTCATGGTGGTTGTGGTCGCGCCGCCGGTGTAACTGCCGGTGGATTCAGACGAGACCTCGCCACGTTCGGCAGATACATCCAGCACTTCCAGTGTGGCGGGTCCCGCGTCCTGCGCCGATGCCAAGGCAGGCAGGATCGCACACAGGGTTGCAGTAAACAGCGCCCTGTGGCGGAACAGGGATTCCGGAATTCGGGACATCTTCTTCTCCGTTCTGGGGTGTGATTCAGTGTTGAACTGCTATTCTCACATAATAATACGAATCATTCTTATTTAAAACATCAAAAATAATGATCCGGGAAGTTTTTGACGCCCTATATACCCGCACTGCTATTCTCAACCATCAACCGTTCATTAATTGGCGCCGACGAGGCGGATTTCCAGCTGGAAACCGTGGCGCAGGACCTTGAAAACCCATGGAGTCTCGCCTTTCTGCCGGATGGCTCCAGCCGGAACTTTGCCGGGCGCATGGAATTTAATCGGGAAGGCAACCTGTATGTGGCCGTGGGTGACCGGGGAGAGATGGGCCGCGCCCAGGACACCGCTGACGATAGAAAATAGAGCGGTAGTCGAAGAGAAGAATTTGCTCACCGATCTTGGCAAGCGGATCCGCGATGTGCGCATGGGCCCGGATGGGGCCCTGTGGTTGCTGACGGATTCACCGCGGGGCAAGGTTTACCGGATGGTTCCGGTTTTCAGTGAGGATCGTTGGTTCGCTCGGTCTTCTCGAACTGTGGCAGCTCGTCGGTAATCTCGAACCAGTCGGATTTTGAGCCGACAAAAACATGCCGGGCCGGGCCCTTGCCCAGGGGTTCGTTGACCCACCCGACCCGCAGACGGAGAATCCCGGGAATGGCATCAACGCGGCTGTATAGCTGACTGCCGCAACAGCTGCAGAAGCCCCGGAACTTGCCGGGGCGTGACTCGAACTCGGTAATCCTGTCTTCGCCGGAAATGAAACGGAACCGCACCTTCTGTACCGGCGCACTGGCTGAAAAGGCACTGCCGTGTGCCCGCCGACACTGGCTGCAGTGGCACAGGGCAACGGGGCCAAGGGGGCCATCGTATTCAAAGCTGATGTCGCCACAGAGGCAATGGCCGGTGTACATGGTCTAGGCCTTATCGTTTCGGTTCACAGGTTAGTTCAGGCGCGATGATACCCGGAGGCCACTTGAAGAACCAGTGTGCCGGCACCACCTTAAAAACACACGATTCGCAAAGGAGGACAGCATGTCATTCAGCGCACTTCCAAAGATCGGCATGGGAACTTTCCGGCTCAGGGGCAATGATGCCCGGGACGCCGTCAAGAGTGCCCTGTCCCTGGGCTACCGTCATATAGATACTGCCCAGATGTACGGAAACGAAGCGGAAGTGGGTGATGGCATCACTTCCAGCGGCATTCCGCGCCGCGAGATTTTTGTCACCACCAAGATCTGGCATGACCAGCTGCACGCCAGCGACCTGATCAACAGCCTGCACGACAGTCTCGCGCGGCTGAAAACCGACCATGTCGACCTGGCGCTTATTCACTGGCCATCACCGGGCGATGAAGTGCCCATGAAAGAATATCTTGGCGCCCTCAGGGATGCCCAGCGGGAAGGCCTGGCAGAGCATATCGGCATTTCCAACTTCACCTGCGCCCAAATGGATGAAGCAAAAGAGATTCTCGGCGACACCGTCATCTTTACCAACCAGGTGGAAGTCCACCCCTTCCTGGCGAACCGCAAGGTTGTGGCGCATGCGCAAAAGCTCGGCATTGCTGTAACTGGCTACATGCCATTAGCCGTCGGCAAGGTCATGGAAGACGAAACCCTGCAACGCATTGCCGGCGAACGAAACCTGACCCCGGCCCAAATCGCGATCGCCTGGGTGGCTTCGAGAGGCGTTGTGCCTATTCCCTCCTCCACCCGCCCGGCGCACCAGAAAGCCAATCTGGACGCCCTGGATATTGAGCTGAGCGAAGAGGAAATCCGCGCCATTGATGCGCTGGACCGCAACGAGCGGATCGCTAATCCAGACTTTGCTCCGGCCTGGGACTGAACCAGAACCCGGCGCCAACGAACAGCAGCGTGGCCACTGGGGTAATGAGCAACCACCAGGTTTGCAGCACCCAGAGCGTGGCCGCGCTGAACAGACTCCACAGCACCAGCAGCGGCAGGTAAAGCCACCGCCAGGGCCCGGTCACCAGGGCGAGCACCAATGCGCCAGTGGCTGCCGTGGTACCCGGCGCCACCCCAAACAACGCCAGCGACTGCCAATCGCCGGAATCAGCCACCGCCAACCAGGGCAAACCACACACTGCCGCCAGCCAGAAGACAGCAAGCTGCTTCGGCTGCGGCGTTTGCCCATGGACAGCCCCGAAAAACGCGGCGGCTGCGAGCAGGGCGCCCTGCGCCACAAAGGCCCAGCCAAACCACGCCGCCGGCCAGTTGATGGGGCTAAAGTAGCCCACGAGAAATCCGTAACCACTCCCTGCCCAGGCTACTGCCATCAGCCCGACGGCCAACCGCCGGGCCCGGAGATCCGGTTTCAGAAACAGCACGGGTATACCGATGGCAACCACCACAGCCAGCAATTGCCAGGGCCAGAGATCCTGATTGATCCGGACAAACAGCCGCAGAAACACCTGCGGCCCGAACATCACGAAATCCTGCAACGAGTAGCTCAGCCAGTCAGCGCCCGTCACAGGGACCTCACATAATCCGCCATCCGCCGCCGCTGCTCTGGGTTCGGCAGCGCCCCGTAAAGCGCCCCCATGTTCTCCTTCATGTGCTCGACTTTGCTGGTCGCCGGAATCGCACAAGTCACCGCCGGATGGGAAATGATGTACTTGAGAAAGAACTCCGCCCAGTTGCTGACGCCAGCCTCACCGGCCCAGCCCGGCAACGGCTCTGACTGGAATCGACGGAACAGCGAACCACCCTGGAACGGCCGGTTTACAATCACCCCGATTCCCCGTTCCTCGGCCAGGGGCAGCAACCGATCCTCAACCTCACGATCAAGGACGTTATAGGTCAGTTGCACAAAATCCAGAGGCTCCCGCTTCATGATCTGCTCAAATTCGCGGTGTCGGCGACCGTGGGAAGTCGTGATGCCGATATACCTCACTTCGCTGTCCGCCTTCATCTGTCTCAACGTCTCAAGATGCCCTTGCCAGCCCAGCAGATTATGCACCTGCAACAGATCAAACCGCTCAACACCCCAGCGTCTGCGGGAGCGCGCCGCCTCCTGTCGGGTCTCTGACTCGTCACCGGTCCAGATCTTGGTGGCCGCAAAAACCCGGTCATGGGCATCCAGGGCATCCAGCGCCTCGCCCACCACATCCGAGGCGCTGCCGTACATCGGCGAGCCGTCTACAACCGTCCCACCCTGATCGAAGAAGGTTTTCAGAACCCTGGTGCGCTGTTCAACCAGCTGTGTGTCGCCACCAACATTGAAGGTAATCCAGGTACCCATGCCGATGGATGGAATTACCTCGTCTGTTCCGGGAATTTTTCGGGTGATGGGAGATGAGGCGGGTTTGCTGGTTAGGTTCGCGAACAAGTGAGGGGACGTCAGAGCAAGCCCTACCAGCCCGGAACTGACCAGAAACTGTCTTCGGGTAAACCGATTCGCCATATCTGCTGCCCCACTGTCATAAATTTCAGTGCGAATAGCACAAGGCCCAAAAGCGCGGGTGGGTCATCCCTTGTCCAGACCGTGGAGGGCCATGGATGGCCCGACCGAGCCTACATGGATGTATTTACGGTGTGTCTGGACAAGGGATGACCCACCCGCGCGGCTACTCGATGACTGACAGTCTTACACGCAGGTCAGTTCCCGTAGTGACTATCGAGATAACCCAGAATACGAGCAGATTCGAACAGCCCCTCTCCGGTGTTGGGGTCCTCCAGATAAGGCACTTGAACCCGCTTGTGCACCTGAAAGAACGCATCCCGTTTGCCACCGGGAATCGGCGTATAAGGCCCAGGCTTGATCCGCTGCTTCGCCGGCCCGATTTCCGTCCAGTGCTCCTTGGCCAGATTGTGCAAAGTGTACGGAATCTCCAGCTCGCACAGCCGCTCCCGCACCAGCCGCGAGAACGGGCTACCTTCAAAGCTCCAGAGATGCAAAGGCTGCTCCGGCCGCTTCCCGGGGCTAACCCGAAGCCCCCTCATGGCACTGGCCACCGATGCCACCGAGCCCAGAACCGGCTGCCAGACCCGGTCACGGTAATATTTGGGCACCGGCCGCCCGGTATACTGGCGGAACAGATACTCAATAATCTCCTCGGACTCATACATCACCGCCCCCGTGTTCTGGTCCGCCAGCAACGGGAACTGCTGCCTGCCACCCAGAGCCTCCGCCTGCGCCCGGAACACCGAACCACCCTTCGGACAGGGCCGGATTTCCACATCCAGATTCAGGGCGGTCAGGGCCTCCCGGACCCTGCGGCAATAGGGGCAGCCTTCCATATCATAGAGCACGATCGGCTTTTCCGGCTGAGGTACCTTTTTCACCACCAGGCAACCGCGCCACGCCGTCAGCGACGAAGTGGTGACCGAACCCAGCACGTGAATGTTGCGAAACAGCATATTGGACATAAACAAACCTTCTGTTGGAGATCACGTCATTATCACGCAATCTGACGATTTTCCATTGGCTCCCGGGTGCCATGCATGACATTAGTTAATTTTTGTCCACCTAACTCCATGATTCACAAGGGCACTTACATTGAGTCACAAAAGTTCAATACAAACAACGACACTACTGGCATTTTTTAACGTCATGTAGAGCTTTTCTGCATAGTACAACCAGCAAAGATAGGCTATTGTTTAGCCATAAGAACTCATTGGACGGCAACCATGGAAATTCGGGGAATGCAGCGCTCTGACAGTGCAGGAAAAACGTGTCTTGGATTCCGACGTTCAGCGCTGGTATCGGTGGTGGTTTGTGCCCTGATTGCATCTCCTCTGACTGCAACTGCCGAAACCGATGATACTGGTTTCTCCGGCAACCGTCTCTGGACCAACCAACTCAAGGATTACGCCCAGGAATCGCTCCACAATGAGAATGCCATGAGCATGGCAGCCATCCCCCTGAATGGCCCCGGCATTAACCAGTACATCAATGCCGATACGCTCATGAGTCCCGGTTCCATCATGAAGCTGGTTACAACCTTTGCCGCGCTGGAAGTTCTCGGCCCCAACCATCGCTGGGACACCGATTTCCTGACCGACGGGACCATGGTCGGCGACACCCTGAAAGGCAATCTCTATGTCCGCTTTGGCGGCGACCCCAAGCTCACCATTGAGCGACTCTGGACGACCCTGAGGGATTTGCGGAGCATGGGCATTACCAGAATCGAAGGGGACCTGGTGCTGGATGGCAGCTATTTTGAAGTGGATGGCGGTTTCCCAGGCTTCGAAGACAATGGTGACAATCCCCATGCGCCCTTCCTCGTTGAGCCTTCCGCTTATCTGACCAACCTGAACCTGATGCACCTTCAGGTGCGGGCGGATGAACGGGGCACCCAGGCCTGGAGCACCCCTTCACTGAGTGAGTTAGTGATCGACAACCGCGTCGTTGCGACGGCCGAAGGGCCGTGCCCCTCCCGTCACAGTTTTGAGTGGGAGCCTGTTTTCCATGATGACCAGCGGGTTACCGTGCGAGTAACCGGCGAATTGCCTCAGGGCTGCCGTACCACGACATACATGTCCCTGTTACCCCATGAGCAGTACACCGCATCGTTGATCCGTTCACTTCTGACGGACATGGGCGTGGTCATTTCCGGTGGCAACCTCAATGGCGTTGCCCCGGAAGGCGCAAGGCTGGTGCTGAAAACCACTTCGCCGGATCTGGTGTCCATGGTGCGAGACATCAATAAATGGAGCAGCAACGTTATGGCCCGCCAGCTGTTGCTTACCATTGGTGCCCAAAACCGGCTGGAAGACGAAAACGATGACCGGGTAGCCGGCATTCGGGTGATCTACGAATGGCTGGAAGGCAAAGGCATCAACACTGCCGGCATGGTGATCGATAACGGCGCCGGGCTCAGCCGGCACGGCCGCATCACCGCCCGCCAGGGCGCCCAGATATTGCAACACGCCTGGAACAGCGCCTACTCGGCAGACCTGATGGCCTCGATGCCAATCATTGCCATGGACGGAACCATGGCGCGCCGCCTTCGCAATACCGGCATGGATGGCGAAGGCCGCATCAAAACTGGCTATCTGGAGAATGTAAGATCGATCGCCGGCTTCACTCGCGATGCTAATAACACGACCTGGGCTGTGGTGGGCATGGTCAATAATGACCCGGCGTGGAATGGCCAGGCGGTGCTGGACCGCATTCTGTATTCACTGCATTTCAGGCCGCCGACGGGCACAGCGATTTCACACGCTTCTTCCGGCGCTTCTGAAACCAGCATTCAGTAGGCACCTGTTCGCCAGCCTGAAAGCTGAACACGACCTCCCGTGAAAGAGGGGTCAGATGAACGCTTTCATCTGACCCCGGGCCATTCAGATAGTCAGATAACCGCCGTCTGCGTTGATGCAGGCACCGGTGGTGTAGCTGGACGCCTCAGATACCAGATACAGTACCGTACCCGCCATTTCACTCGGGTCGGCTACCCGCTTCATGGGGATGTGGGCCATGGCCTGTTTCTTGATTGCGTCGTTCGTTGTCAGGGCACTGGCAAACTTTGTGTCTGTCAGGCCGGGGAGCAGAGCGTTCACCCGGATCTTCTGCTGGCCAAGCTCCATCGCGAAGGACTTGGTCATGGAAATGACCGCAGCCTTGGTCACCGAGTAAATGCCCTGGAAGTGCCCCGGGTTCACACCGTTCACCGAGGCCACGTTCACGATGGAGCCGCCACCGGCTTTTTTCATCATCCGGGCACCGCGGGCACACATGAAAAAGTAGCCCCGGATATTCACATCCACGGTCTTGTTGAACGCGCCCAGGTCGGTGTCCTCCACCGGCCCGAAATAGGGATTCGCCGCCGCGTTGTTAACCAGAATGTCCAGCTTGCCGTGGGTTTGCTCGATGTGCGCCCAGATGCTTTCGATCTGATCCATTTCCCCGATATGGCAGGCGTGGGCTTCGGCGCTGCCGCCGGCTTCACGGATGCTGCTGGCGACCGCTTCGCAGCCGTCAATCTTGCGGCTGCTGACGATCACGTGGGCACCGTAATCAGCCAGAGTGCGGGCGATATTCTCGCCGATGCCACGACTGGCGCCGGTAATCAGGGCAACCTTGCCCGTCAGATCAAACAGGTTCTTGCTGCTCATTCGTTCACCTCAATGCATTATCGGAATGTCACCAGGGCGGGGTTGTCCGCTTCCAGGTGGCTGTAGTTGTTAAACACGGCCAGGCTGCGCCGGGGGCCTGAATACAGGACCCGGGTGACGCTGGTGTTGGCGATCACCTCGTTCAGCCCCAGCGCTTTGGCATCGTCCAGCCCGAGCAGGTGCTGGGCAATCACCGAAACCGGACCAGCAGAGGTTGCCACCAGCACATCGCCACCATCGGCGTACTCAATCATCTCCTCGAATGCGATCAGTACCCGTGCCTTGAACTCAGGCCAGCTCTCGTCATACTCATGGTCGAATTCGCCGGATACCCAGCGGCGCACTGCCTGCACGAAGGCCTCCTGGAAGGCTCTGGCCGGCTTCGGGAAGGCCTTGAGATCTCTGGCCATCACCGCACGGTCATTCCACTCCGGGCGATAACGGGCCACTACCGTGATGTGGTCGAATTCGTTGAAACCCGGTACCACCTGCATATCCGGCAACTCGGTCCCGTATCCGGTGGTGATGGCCTCGACCGTTTCACGATGTCGTTCCAGATCGCCACCAAAAACCGCCGCAGGCTCAACCTTTCCGGCAAACCAGCGACCAAGAACCCGGCCCTGCTCCCACCCGCAGGGCGAGAGCTGGTCGTAGTTCTCTTTCCCGAAACTGGCCTGGCCATGGCGCACCAGATAGATGGTTGCCATTACAGGGCGCTCTCCGAAATCAGTCGCTGGCAGCGTTTCTCCAGATAATTGGCGGCATGACCAAAGGCCGCAAAGCGCTTGTCTCTGGTCTGGCCATGATAGAAACGGTAGTAAATCTGCTGGATGATCACCGCCAGGCGGAACAGACCGTAGATCTCATAGAAGTCGAAGTTGTCGGCTTTGAAACCGGACTGCTCCATGTAGTAATCCACCACTTCCTTGCGGGTCAGCATACCCGGGCGATGGGTGGGCTGCCGGCGCAGCATCTGGAACGGCCCCTCGTCATCCGCCTCGATCCAGTAGGCCAGGCTGTTACCCAGGTCCATCAACGGGTCGCCGATGGTGGCCATTTCCCAGTCCAGAACGCCAATCACTTCAAACGGGTTGTCCGGGTTCAGCACCACGTTGTCAAAGCGAAAATCGTTGTGGATCACCACCTGGGCAGTGTCCGCCGGCATCTTGTCGTCAAGCCAGCCCATCACCGCCTCAAAGTCACCGACATCCTCCGTGCGGGCCTTGCGGAAGCGATCACTCCAGCCGCCAATCTGGCGCTGCACATAGCCCTCGCCCTTACCCAGCTTATCCAGGCCCGCCGCCCTGGTGTCCACACAGTGCAGATCCACCAGCTTGCCAATCACGTTCAGGCAGAGCTTGCGGGTGTCCGCCTCACTGAGCTCAAAGTCCTTCGGGAAATCCTGGCGCAGAATGATGCCTTTCAGGCGCTCCATCACGTAGAAATCGCAGCCCAGCACGTCGTGATCATCGCAAATGGCAATGATGTTGGGCACGTAAGGATAGACCGGCTTCAGAGCCTGCATCACCCTTGCCTCACGCAGCATATCGTGGGCCGATTTGGCGATCTTGCCGAACGGGGGCCGACGGAGAACGTAGGAATGGTCGCCGTAATCCACCTGGTAGGTCAGGTTAGAGGCACCGCCTGGGTACTGGCGAATGTCCGGCTCGCCTGCGAGGTCAGGAATGGCCTGTTTCATGAACCGGTCTACAGCGGCTATATCCAGCTCTTCGCCTTCACGGATATCCATCGCCTCATCAATCTGGGTCATTCAGGGCTCTCCTCTTGTTCATGTGTTGGGTTCAGGCCTTGGCCTTACCGCCCATCTTGCTCATCCAGCGCTTGCTTTCCTGATGCATCAGCCAGTCAAAGGCCTTGGGCGCGTGCCGCTTGAGCATCCACATGCGGCGCTCTTTGGCGTGGGGCAGCACCCAGAAACTCTTGTCTTGCACTGACCTTACAACGTCCTCAGCCACATCCCCAGCGGTAATACTGGAACGCTTCATCAGTTTGTTCACATTTTGCTGAATTCCGGGAAGGTCCGAGCGCATGCTGCTGGCCAGATTGGTCTGGAAAAACGCCGGGCAGACACAGCTTACATGGATGCCGTCGTCCCGCAGCTCCTGACTCAGGGTCTCAGACAGCGCAATAACCCCGGCCTTGGAAACGTTGTAGCTATCCATCAGCGGTGCCAGCATCAGGCCCGCCATGGAGGCGATGTTCACAAATGTGCCGGAACCCTGCTTCTTGAACTGGGGCGTGAACGCCTTGCAGCCACGAACGACACCCAGCACGTTAATATTGAGAATCCACTCCCAGTCCGCCATGGCGGTATCTTCGATGGAACCGGCAGACGCCACACCGGCGTTGTTCACCACCACATCAACGCCACCCCATTTCTTCACGAGATCATCGCGGACCTTTTCGAAATCGGTCAGGCGTCGAACATCGCACTCGACGTAGTAGCCCTCGCCTCCGGCTGCGGTAATCTCTTTCTCAACGCCACCCCCCTGCTCCGGGTTAATGTCGCCGATGCAGACTCTGGCGCCTTCTTTGGCGTACCGCAATGCAATCGCCCGACCGAGACCGCTGGCTCCGCCGGTTATGAATACTCTCTGTGTCATCGCTGTTCTTCTCCGTTAGGTTTGGAGTTCGTGTTCTTTTTTTTGGTGCAAGAGCTGCTACCGGGCAGGCCTTTCCAAAACACGCTGTGAATACGTCCATGTACGCTCTGCTCCGCCATCCATGGCTCCGCAAGGTTTTGGAAAGGCCTGCCCGGCACCAGCTCCCGAACTTTCGAGTTAGCTGATCTTCATCTCCAAAACCAGCAGCCCACTCCTAAGATTGAAGGAGCGGGTGGGAGACGGTTTCTGAAACTGTGCGGAGCCATGGATGGCGGAGCCCAAGCGTCACATGGATGTGCCGAAAGGAGCGTGTTTCAGAAACCGTCTCCCACCTGCTCCCGGCACCAAACGATGAGGCTCCGCTGACTCTTGAGTCAGGCTCAGAGCTTGTACTTACGAAGCTCCAACCGGGCCACCATAGCCCGATGCACCTCATCAGGCCCGTCGGCCAGGCGTAACACTCGAGCATAGGCAAACAGCTGCGTCAGCGGGAAGTCGTCATCACTGACCCCGGCACCACCGTGAATCTGAATGGCCTGATCCACAATGGTTTGCAACATGGACGGAATCACCGCCTTGATCATCGAGACCTCCTGCAATGCCCCCATGATGCCCTTGGTATCCAGTGCCCAGGCGCATTTCAACGTCAGCAGACGAGCCTGCTCAATGGCCATGCGGGCATTGGCAATGATATCCGGGTTGCCGCCCAGCTTGGCGATCGGCCGCCCGAAGGCCTCCCGGGTGGTGGCACGCTTGATCAGAATCTCCAGTGTGCGCTCCGCCGCACCGATCGCGCGCATGCAATGGTGCACACGACCTGGCCCCAGACGGCCCTGGGCAATCTCGAAACCGCGGCCCGGGCCGGCGATGAATGCGCTCTTGGGCAATCGGACGTTATCAAACAGCACCTCACCATGGCCGTAGGGCTCGTCGTATTCACCGAATACCGGCAGCATACGCTCGATCTTGACGCCCGGAGTGTCCAGCGGCACCAGCACCATGGAATGGCGGCGATGCTTGTGGGCGTCCGGATCCGTCAGGCCCATGAAGATCGCCACCTTGCAGTCGGGGTGCCCGATACCGGTGCTCCACCACTTGCGGCCGTTCAGAACCACTTCGTCGCCTTCGACTACAGCGGTGGCTTCCATGTTGGTGGCATCGGAAGAGGCAACCGCCGGCTCGGTCATGCAGAAGGCGGAGCGGATCTCACCGCTGAGCAGCCGGGGTAGCCACTCGGCTTTCTGCTCTTCGGAGCCGTAGTGGATCAGCACTTCCATATTGCCGGTATCCGGCGCGTTGCAGTTGAAGATCTCCGGCGCAATAAAGCTGCGCCCGGTTTCCTCGGCAATCAGGGCGTAGTCGGAGTTCAGCAGGCCGCAGCCGTATTTTTCGTCCGGGAAGAACATGTTCCAGAGGCCCTGGGCCCTGGCTTTTTCCTTCAGCTCCCGAATGATCGGCAGCACAACCCAACGGTTATCCAGGGAGGCAAGCTCCTTGTGGTACTGCTCTTCGATTGGAAAAATCTCATCCTTCATGAACTGTTTCACGCGGTTGAGATAATCCTGCCCTTTCTCGGAAATATTGAAATCCATCGCCGTCTCCTCGCTAACGGTTGCACGGTGGCGTGCACGGAATAATCACGTTGAGACCAGTCTAGGGATGACTTAACTATTACGCGACTGAATTATTCTTATCGTTTATTATTAACCAAACTTATTCCAAATTTCGAAAGAACGGACGCGCTCATGGCCCTCAACCGCCTGGACCTGAACCTGCTGCATGTATTCGACACCATCTACAGGGAAGGAAGTCTGACCCGCGCGGCCAGGGCACTGCATCTGACACAGCCTGCGGTCAGTCACTCGCTGTCCCGGCTCCGGGACCATTTTGATGATCCTCTGTTTACCCGCCAGGGCAATCAGATGGTACCAACGCCCCTGGCCCGGCGATTCCTCGAGTCCATGCGACCGGGCCTCACCCAGATCCAGGGCGCGGTAAACCAGTTTCATGCGTTTGATCCGGCCACCCAGCGCAAAACCTATTCACTCGGGTTGCGGGACATCCTGGAATCCACTTTCCTGCCCCGCCTGATGGCGCGTCTGGACGCCTACCCGGAACTGGAGATCGTCAGTCAGCGTATTGCGCGCCGTGATATGGAGACGCAACTGGCGGCGGGCAAGCTGGATTTTGCTGTGGATGTGCTATTGCCCGTGAGCAACCAGACGTCCCACGAACTGCTGCGGCGCGACCGGCTGGTGGTTCTGGCCCGGGAAGGACATCCACTGGCAGACGGCACTCTGGATATGGAAGGGTACCTGTCGGCAAAACACGTACTGGTGTCGTCACGGACCGAGGGGCCCGGGATTGAGGACTTCGAGCTATCGAGGCTGGGGGTTCAGCGCAGCATCCGGCTAAGGTGCCAACATTACTACGCAGCCTGCCGGGTTGTGGAGGAGACCGACCTGCTGCTGACCATGCCAGAGGCTTATGCCCGCATCATTGCCGAGCGAGCCAACATCCGGATCATGGATCCGCCGGCAGACCTGCCGTCCATCGACGTTCACCTCTATTGGCACAGGGCTTACGAGAGAGAGCCAGCACTGCTTTGGTTCCGGGAACAGCTCCGCTCTATCGCCTGAAAAGACTACCAGCCTACTGTCGTTATTTTTCGCTTTAACGACGCTTTCGTTAAAGTTCACGTTCTGCCCCTGGTTTAACGTGATCAGAACGTGGACTTCTGCCGATTACAACTCACAAAAAGAGGGCTCCGCTGTGGAAATCCTTGATTTCATCATGACCAACCTGAACCTGCTGGGCAAACTCACGCTCGAGCACATCAGTCTGGTGGTCGTCGCTGTGGGCCTGGCAACGCTGACGGGCGTTCCGATTGGCATTGCGATCACCCAGAACGAGCGCATTGCCACAGTTGTGCTTTACGTGGCGTCGGTTCTCATCACCATCCCATCCATTGCGTTATTCGGAATCATGATCCCGATTCTCTCAACCATTGGCCACGGGATTGGCTATCTGCCTGCCGTTATTGCTGTGCTGCTGTACTCCCAGCTACCCATCATCCGGAATACATACACTGCCATTAATAACGTCAGCCCCGGTCTTCGCGAGGCAGCCAGGGGTATTGGCATGACCAGTGCCCAGCGGCTAAGGAAAGTGGAAATTCCACTGTCCGTGCCGGTCATCATGGCGGGGGTTCGCACGGCTGTGGTTATGAACATCGGCGTCATGGCGATTGCGGCCTATATCGGTGCCGGTGGCCTGGGCGTGCTGATCAGCCGCGGGATCTCGCAAAGCGATCCACGGCAACTGGTGGTGGGCGCGATTGCCGTCAGCCTTCTGGCCATTGTGGCCGATCGTTCTCTGCTGTCGCTGCAACGCAAATTGACCCCCAGGGGCCTCTGATTCCTCGAGATAACAACAACCGGGATACGGAACATGATTACACTCGACAACCTGACCAAGATTTTTGATACCGACCGTGGTGTAGTGACTGCCGCCGACCATATCAACATGGAGGTACCGCAGGGTGAAATCTGCGTTCTGCTGGGACCCTCCGGTTGCGGCAAGACAACCACCCTGAAAATGGTGAACCGGATTATCAACCCGACCTCCGGCCGTGTCCTGATCAACGGCCAGGACACCACCGACCAGGACACCGTCTCCCTCCGCCGGAACATAGGCTATGTCATCCAGCAGATCGGCCTGTTCCCGAACATGACCATCGAGGAAAACATTTCGATCGTGCCGAAGCTGATCGGCTGGGAGAAAAGCCGCTACCTTAAGCGCGCTTCGGAACTGCTGGAAATGGTCGCCCTGGACCCCGCCATTTTCCTCAAGCGGTACCCGAACGAGCTTTCCGGCGGCCAGCAGCAACGGGTCGGAGTCATCCGCGCCCTGGCTGCAGATCCCCCCGTCATGCTGATGGATGAGCCCTTCGGTGCGATCGATCCTATCAACCGGGAAGTAATTCAGGACGAGTTCCTGAAGCTGCACCGGGAACTGAAGAAGACCATCATGTTCGTCAGTCACGACATTGATGAGGCCGTGAAGATGGCGGACCGCATTGCCATCTTCAAGGACGGCAAGCTGATCCAGTACGACACTCCCGATGACCTGCTTTCGCACCCGATCAACGAATTCGTCAAGGGCTTTGTGGGGCGGGATCGGGCACTGAAACGCCTGCAACTGGTAACCGTCTCCGAGGTGCTGGAAGGTGAATCCAGTGTTGTCACCGCCGAAGACTCGCTCGCCACTGCCCTGCAACGCATGGACGATGCTGGTTACGAACGCGCCATCATCATCGTCGACGGCAGTGACCGGCCCGTGGGTTATGTTTCGCGCAGCGTGGCCACCACAGCCAAGGGCAAATGCGGCCAGCACAGCTACAACCTGCGTACCGTCGTCCGCCCCGAGGACGACCTCCGTACCGTGGCCTCCAAGATGTTTACCCACGACGCCACCTGGCTGCCCTGCGTATCCGAACAGGGCAAGCTGATGGGCGTGGTGACCCAGCGCGGCATTACCCACTATCTGGGTGCGACCTACAAGTCATCCCGCAGTGATGACCAGAACGTGCGGCGTTTCAGGGTGGCCACATGAAAAAGCTCAAACAGTCCCGTTTCTTCCAGTTGCCGGCACTGGTTGTCGTCCTCCTGCTGGGGGTTTACCTCCAGCGCTCGGGTCTGATTGACGGCATGCTGTTCCACTGGGAAGACATTGTTTACCTGACCAAACAGCATATTCAGCTGACTGCCATTTCAGGAACGCTGGCGATTGCCGTAGGTATCCCGCTCGGGGTTATCCTAAGCCGGCCACGCTTCATCAAGGTTTCTGAGTGGGCCATGCAGGGGCTGAACGTGGGCACCACGATCCCAACCCTGGCAATCCTGGCGTTGTCCATGAGTCTTCTTGGCATCGGCTTCATTCCTTCGGTATTCGGTTTGTTCATCGCCTCACTGCTGCCGATCGTGCGCAACACCTACACCGGGTTACTAGGGGTTCCCGCGCACCTCAAGGAGTCTGCCTCGGGCATCGGAATGTCACCGGGACAGATGTTGCTGCGTGTGGAAATTCCAAACGCTACCTACGTCATTTTCGCAGGCATCCGGACGGCGCTGGCGATTAACGTAGGTACCGTGCCCCTGGCGTTCCTGATCGGCGGTGGCGGTCTGGGCGAGCTGATCTTCACCGGCATCGACCTGTTCGATACCGAAATGATGCTGGCCGGAGCCCTCATGACCGCCCTTCTCGCCATCACGGTGGACATACTGGTCGCCGCCTGCGCGTTCCTGATGGTTCCCCGGGGCGTCAATCCATCCCGTGCCTGAGGCCGCATAAAGCGGCCCGGGATTTGAAAACTGGCCACTCCGCGCGGGGTAGCCACAAAACAAGAAGTCACATGGAGCACTGAAACATGAAAACCCTCAAAAAACTGGCATCTGTAGCGACACTCGCCATCTCCATGACCTTCGGTGGCATCGCAACTGCCGAAACGATCGTGGTCGGTGGCAAGAACTTCACCGAACAACAACTGCTCACCTCCATGACTGCGCAGTACCTGCGCGCCAAGGGCTACGACGTGGATACCCGGGCGGGCATGGGCAGTGCCGTTCTGCGATCCGCCCAGGAAAATGGTCAGGTGGACGTGTACTGGGAGTACACCGGCACTGGCCTGATCGTTTACAACGACGTCAAGGAAAAACTCGGCCGTCAGGAAGGTTATGAAAAAGTGCGCGAGCTGGACATGGAAAAAGGCCTCGTCTGGCTAAATCCGTCTGACGCCAACAACACCTATGCCCTGGCAATGCAGTCAGAAGAAGCTAACGCCATGGGCATCAAGACCCTGAGTGACATGGCCGCCGCCATCAACGATGGCAAGGAATTGGTCCTGGCCAGCAACGCCGAGTGGTACGCCCGTGAAGACGGCTTCCGTCCGTTTGCCAAAGCTTACGACTTCAAACTGCCCCGTGACCAGATCAAGCGTATGGACTCAGGGCTGACCTATACTGCGTTGAAAGAAGGTGAAGTGGACCTGGCGTTGGTCTTCGCCACTGACGGACGTATCCCGGCATTTGATTTCGTACTTCTGGAGGACGACCAGAACTTCTTCCCGGACTACGCAATCACGCCGGTGGTGCGACAGGAAGTTCTGGAACAGAATCCGGAACTGGACGACCAGCTCAACAAGCTTTCCGGCTTGCTGGATAACGAGGTAATGTCCCGTCTGAACGCCCAGGTGGACGTCGAGAAAGAAGAAATCGAGAAGGTTGCCCGTAACTTCCTTGAGCAGAACGACCTGATCTGACCCCTGAGTCAGACAACGCCCTGTGCGCCTCGACGGTTCACAGGGCTTTTGCCGTTGTATACCCGTCATTCAATCACCGAGAAGCCGACATGATTACCAACCTCAATGTGGCCGTAGCACAGATCAACAGCCAGTTGCTGGATGTTGAAACCAACCTTGAACGGCACCGCGAATACGCTGAGCAGGCTCGTCAAAGTGGGGCGGAACTACTGCTCTTCCCTGAGCTGTCGCTGACCGGCTACCAGGTCGGGCGTGATGCACCCACCGTTGCCATGCGAAAAGACGATCCGGCCCTGCTCAGCCTCGCCAGGCAGGCAAAAGGCATCACACTTGTGGTCGGCTTTGTAGAGCGGGCACGGGCAGGCGAACTGTACAACGCCATGGCATACCTGCGGGATGGTGAGGTGCTTCATGTTCATCGCAAACTCAATTTGCCCACCTATGGCGGCCTGGAAGAAGGCAAATGGTTCCATTCCGGCAGCCAGATCGGCAACGTGAAAATCCGCGAGCACTGGGAGTCCAGCTGCCTGATCTGTGCGGACCTGTGGAACCCTGCCCTCACCCACTGCGCTTTCCTGAAGCAGCCCGAACTGATGCTGGCACCGATCAATTCTGCTTCCGGTGTTGTCAGTGAGAACTTCTCTAACGAGGACAACTGGAAGACCAATGTCAGCTTTTACGCCATGATCTACGGCACGCCGATGGTGATGGCCAACCGCTATGGTCACGAGAAAGATCTCTGGTTCTGGGGCGGGAGCTGTATCCTCGGTCCAAAGGGAGAAATCCTCGCATCTGCAGAAGACCGGGAGTGTCTTATTCAGGCAGAGCTGAATCAGGAGTCCATCGACCGCGCCCGTTTCGAGATGCCGACGGTGCGGGATTCCAACACCCGCCTGATCCGACGCCTGCTCGACGATCAGTACTGAGTTCAAGGCATAAAAAAGGGCGGCCATGTCCGCCCGAAGAACATCTTCATCAACGCTTCAATCATCAAATCCATACAGGCGGACGGGATTGGATACCAGGATTCGTTTCCGGGCCTCCTCGTCCGGTACCCAGACGGCCAGGTCTTCCAGCAGGTCGGTATCATCCGGCATCAGCCCCGAGAAATGAGGGTGGGGCCAGTCCGACCCCCAGACACATCGGTTGGCATTGGCAGCCACCAATGCGCGGGCGATTTCTTCGACATCCGGATAGGGATACTCGTCCTGCAAAGTAACCCGATAGCTGCCAGAGAGTTTCACCCAGGCCCTGTTGCCCGCCAACAACCGGAGCAGCTTACGGAAGCCCGATTGGTCGGTGCCCAGGGTCGCGGGCATATGCCCCATATGGTCAAAAACCACAGGAACCGGCAGCTCCGCAACACGATCCATAATGTCGTCACAGTCAGAGACGTTGATCAGGAACTGAAGGTGCCAGCCCAGATCTGCAATTCGATCTGCCAGCCCCAGAACGTCATTCCATTGCAGGCCACCCCGGAACAACAGGTTCATCCGAACACCCCGGAATCCGGCCTCATGGAGTTCCTTAAGCTCAGTGCTGGAGACTTCCGGGGCGACCACACACACGCCGCGATAGTCATATCCCCACTCCCTGAGCTGCCGGAGTGCCTGCAAGTGAAGGCTGTTATCGGTGCCGTAGACACTTGGCTGTACCAAGACACCCCGCTCGATACCAAGCATCTGATGCAGCTCGAGATACTGTTCCAGAGACGCCTCTGGCGGCGTATAGGTGCGGTTAGGGGTAAAGGGGAAGTGCTCGTGTCGGCCAAAGACATGAGCGTGGGTGTCACAGCTCTTCGCCGGAACCGCCACTTCCGGCCGGCGCACCAACGTGCGGGCTGCCTCACAGAAGGGAATTTCAGAACTCATAGTCGGTCACTCGAAGGGAAAACGACGGCCAGTGGCCGCCGCAGGGGAGCTATCAGAATGTGGAAGTGATCCAGTCGGCGATCTTGCCGGCAAAGGTCTGGAACTTCGGATTCTCGTCCAGCATCCACTCTGTATGGCCACCACCCTCAAGCAGGAAGAGCTCCTTCGGACCCGGGTAGCGGGCATAAAGAGAGCGAGCTTCGGTCACCGGGTGCAGGTCGTTCTCGGCGCCGTGGGCTATCAGCAGCGGGATCTGAGCGAAGCGTTCATCAAGATGCGCTTCCGGGCGGAAACTGATCAGCGAATCTGCAAAATCGAACGTGGAAGTCACACCATAACCGGGCGCCTTGACCAGCTCGGTGTATACGTATTCGCGGCTGACCGGATCCAGCGGATAAATCTCGAACGGGTCAATACCCTGGGCCTCTCCGCCCTTAGCCAGGCGCAGACGCTCTTTAGCCATAAAGGCGCGGAACTGCTTCCAGCCATGCTCACCGCGCAGGGCCTTCTGAACACGCACAGCGTCGTAGAAACCGTTCATCGCGATCAGACCGTGAACCTGGTCCTCACAGACGCGGAAGGCGTCCAGCACAAGGCCGCCGCCCATGCCCCAGCCAGCCAGGACAACTTTGCGCTTTTCTTCTTTTGCGCGCTCGGCAACTACTGCCACCGCATTGGCGATATCACGAACTTGCTCTTCAATGAGGACATGCTCACGCTCACCCTCCGACTCGCCAAAGCCGCGGTAGTCAAAGCCGAATACCGTGAAGCCCTTTTGTGTCAGGAACCGAGCATAACGCTCGGGGTGGATGTTTTTCTGGCCGGTGAAGCCGGAGCAAACGATGACGATGGGCAGACGCGGATCGTCATGCTCCTCATTTTTGAAGAAGGCGCCGTCGAGGGTGAGCTTGTCGCTCTGAAATTTCACTTTTTGTTCGATCATGTCGGGTTCCTGCCAATGGGCGTTGTTGTTAACGACTACGGGTCCCATCATCAGAAAATCCGGATCGACAAAAATTTAATAAAACGCCATCATGCGCTAAAAAAGCGACATTCCGTGCAGGCAACCCAATGACAGAACCGGAAACCCGGAAAATCGGCTTTCTCGCCATTCCACAGTTCTCCATGCTTTCGTTCGTCGCGGCCATGGAACCCCTGCGTGCGGCCAATCGCCTGAGCGAGCAGCCGCTGTACGAATGGCACATCTTTTCCCAGGACAACCAGCCCGTGGCCGCCAGCAACGGCTTGCCAATCAGTCCGGACCGGCGGTTTGATGAAACCAGTGATATTGATCTAATGATCGTGGTCGCCGGTATCGGCGCCACCGTTATCAGGGACAAAAAGCTGTTTGAATGGCTGCGTCAGCTCTCACGCCGTGGTGTGGCGCTAGGTGCCACCTCCACCGGTTCTCTCCTGCTAGCCCGCGCCTGGCTCCTTTCCAATCACCGATGCACCATACATTGGGAAAACAAGGAAAGCTTTGAGGAGGAGTTTCCCGAACTCAACATGACCGGGGAACTGTATGAGATCGATGGCAACATCATGACCTGCTCAGGCGGGCTGGCCAGCCTCGATATGATGTGCCACAAGATCGCCCTGGAGCATGGGGCAGATCTCGCCATGGGGTGCGCTGAGCAGTTCATCCATCCCCAGATCCGACCGGCCAATGACAAACAGCGGATGGAACTCCAGTTCCGGCATAACACGAATCATCCGCGCCTGCTCAAGGTCATCCAGCTGATGCAAAACCACACCGAGGAGGTTCTGAATCTCACGGAGATCGGCGAGAAGGTCGGCCTGTCGACACGCCAGATGGAACGGTTGTTCCGAACTCACCTGCGGACCACACCCAACGCCTTTTACATGCAATTGCGCCTGGAGCGGGGGAAACACCTGTTGCTTCAGTCCACCATGAGCATTACCCAAATCTCCACCGCCTGTGGCTTTAACTCGACTTCCTATTTTACCCGTTGCTATACCAAAGGCTTCGGACTGACACCCCGGGAGCAGAGGCAGAAACGGGAGTAGGGCTGAATAGAATTTGTCGGCTTTATTAAAGCCCATGTCGCATTATTTGCAGTCGGCCAGACCGTGAACCTCAATGATGGAGGCACAATAATATCGAGTGCCTTCCATGCCCAACCTGTCAGTACCAAAGAAGATTCTGGAGCTTGATGCCACCGCTCTGCCGACCGAGGTCTATGACCTGGCCCGGACCTGCCTGCTGGACCTGTTGGGCGTGGCAGCAGCTGCAACCAGCACGCCCCTCGCCCGGATAGCCCTTGAGTTTGTAAGCAATCAGTACCCTGGCAGACAGCCGCTACTGTTCGCGGAAGGTCAGGCCTCAAGTGCCGGCGCAGCCCTTTATGGCGGCTGGCTGATTGACGCCCTGGATGCCCATGATGGCCATGTGCTGACCAAGGGTCATGCCGGTGTTGCCATCCTGCCCGCGCTCCTTTCTTTGCCCGAAACACAGGACCTGTCGGGACGACGTTTTTTGGGGGAGCTGGCCATCGGCTATGAGATTGCCATTCGCGCCGGTATCAGCCTTCATGGCTCAGCCTGCGATTACCATACCTCCGGTGCGTGGAACTGCCTGGGCGTGGCCGCTGTGGCGGCCCGGGTAATGGGAGTGACGCCACGGCAACTGGCGGAGGCCCTCGGCGCCGCCGAGTTCTACGGTCCACGCAGCCAGATGATGCGCTGCATAGATCATCCAACCATGCTGAAGGACGGCTCTGGCTGGGGCGCCATGACCGGTATTTCCGCCGCACTGCTGGCCAGGTCTGGCTTTACCGGTGCCCCCGCATTACTTCTCGAGGAAGCCGATCTCTGGCGGGACCTCGGTACCCATTGGCATTTCCTAAATACCTATTTCAAACGGTACCCAGTGTGCTATTGGGCCCAACCTTCTGTGGAAGCCGCGCTATCGCTCCGGGCCTCAATACCCGACATGGAGCAGGTCGAGGAAATTCGAGTCACCAGCTTTCATCAGGCGATTCGACTGCATACGTCCCGGCCTCAAAGTACCGAAGAGGCCCAATACAGCCTGCCCTGGGCGGTGGCTTGTGCTTTGCACCGCGGCACGGTGAACCAGCAGTCGGTAACCAATGATCTGGACCACCCCGAGGTCTTGCGGCTGATCGGAAAAGTCCAGCTGTCCGAATCTGCCGAGTTCACGGCCTGCTTCCCGGCTAATAGATATGCCACTGTTGCAATCCGACTGAACGATGGCCGGGAACTGGTCAGCGACCGGTTCGAGGCGAGAGGCACGCCGGGCAACCCGATTGCCCAAAGCGAACTGGTCACCAAATTTTACGAACTAGCCGAGCCTGCCCTCGGGCCGAAAGCCAATTGCCTGGAGTGGGCCGTTCACGAACTGTCTGACCAACCTGTGACAGAACTCCTGGCACAACTGACCCAGTCCCACCCCCACCAGAACCAACAGGAAAACAGTCTCAACCATGCTACCGCGACTTGAGCAAATAACACCGACCCAGTCCCGCTACCTTGAGTTCCTGGAGACGCTCAAGGGTTCGGGTTTCCGGGGAGAAATGACGCAGGACTACGCAACTAGAACGGTACTGGCGACCGATAACTCTATCTATCAAGTGCTGCCGCAGGCGGTGGTTTTCCCGATGGACAAGGCAGATGTCCAGGCACTGGCTCGCCTCGCGACAACAGCTGATTGGGCGGATATCGTATTCAGTCCCCGTGGCGGAGGTACCGGCACCAACGGTCAGTCATTAACAGACGGAATTGTGGTGGACCTCTCCCGTCATATGAACCGGATCCTGGAAATCAACGCCGCCGAGGGTTGGGCGCGGGTCGAAGCGGGAGTCGTGAAGGATCAGTTGAATGCAGCCGCGAAAACCCACGGTCTGTTTTTTGCGCCGGAGCTGTCCACCAGCAACCGGGCTACCATCGGTGGCATGATCAATACCGATGCCAGTGGCCAGGGGTCGGTCATGTACGGCAAGACCAGGGATCATGTCCTGGAGCTGAAAACCGTCCTGTTGGATGGCAGCCTGCTGCATACCCGTGCCCTCGATGCCGAACAGGAGAAAGCCGCGACCGGACAAGCCTCGCTGGCGGGTGATATTTACCGAACCCTTGCGGGTATCTGGGACCGCCGCCGAGAAGATATCGAGCAGCGTTTTCCCAGGCTGAACCGGTGTCTGACCGGTTATGACCTGGCCCACCTCCGCGATGGACAGGGTCGGCTCAACGCCAACAACGTACTGTGTGGTTCCGAAGGTACGTTGGGCTTCATTGTCGAGGCAAAAATCAATCTGGTGCCGATCCCCGATTACCAGGCTCTGGTGGTGGTCCAGTACGACAGTTTCGACGCATCCTTGCGGGATGCCCGTGCCCTGATGGAAGCCGGCCCGGCCTCAATTGAAACCATCGACAGCAAGGTACTGGAACTTGCTAGGAGTGACATCATCTGGCAAGACGTGGCGCCATTTTTTCCGACCCCACCGGACTCCCCGACCCGGGGCGTGAACCTGGTGGAATTTACCGGAGGCGACGAGCAAGAGGTTCGCCGTGCTGTGAGAACATTGACTGAGCTGCTGGACGATCCAAAACGGACGCCAGCTTACCACTACGCCGTCGCCTTCGGGGAACAGGCGGTCAACCAGGTCTGGAAAATGCGCAAACGGGCCGTGGGACTGCTGGCCAAAACTTCCGGTGAGGCCCGCCCTGTGGCGTTCGTTGAGGACACAGCCGTGCCGCCGGAACATCTCGCGGACTTTATCGGTGAGTTTCGCGAGGTCCTCGACCGCGAGGGGCTGAGCTACGGCATGTTCGGGCACGTGGACGCAGGCGTGCTGCATGTCCGCCCGGCCCTAGACCTTAAGGATCCGGAAACAATCAACATCGTTCGTTCAGTCACCGAGAAAGTGGTCGCACTGGTGCAAAAGTACCATGGCCTGCTGTGGGGCGAGCATGGCAAGGGCTTTCGTTCCGAATTCGCGCCCGGCTTTTTCGGGGACCTCTACCCAGAGTTGCAGGCCGTAAAACGGGCCTTTGACCCCCACAATCAACTCAATCCCGGCAAAATTGCGACACCCGATGCCCGAATCCCGCTGGTAAAACTGGATCAGCCCAGGCAGCGCGGAGCACTGGATCGCACCATTCCGGTTGCCAGCCGAGGCAGCCAGCCGGACGCCATGAACTGTAACGGCAACGGCGCGTGCTACAACTTCGACCCGGACGATGCCATGTGCCCGTCATGGAAAGCGACTCGCGACCGCCGGCACTCTCCAAAGGGTCGCGCCTCCCTCGTTCGGGAATGGCTCAGACTGCTCGGGGAGCAAGGTTTGGACACCGAATCGCTCGCGGCACAGACAGACTCCACCCCGGCGCTTCGGAGCCTGCCCGCCAGGTTTCGGAATACCCGGGCGCGTAACCGGGGGCAGTACGACTTTTCAAATGAAGTCCGGGAAGCGATGGACGGATGCCTATCCTGCAAATCCTGCTCCGGCCAATGCCCTGTCCAAGTCAACATTCCCGAAGCCCGCGCCCGGTTCATGCATCTGTACCACGGCCGCTATCTGCGCCCGTTCAAGGATCATCTGATCGGCAGGCTGGAGCAACTGATTCCCTTCATCGCCAATCCCATCGCCCGCCCCTTTTACAATAGCCTCATGCGCTGGGCACCGGTCAAGGCGCTGGTCCGCAACATTGGCATGGTGGACAGCCCCCTACTTGCAGCACGGACACCCGTCGCGGCCGCCGCAGGGCTGGGCATCGGTGTAGTGAATGACAAAGAGCTGGCAGGCCTGAGCGAGGAGGAACGGGCCCGGTCGCTGATCATCGTGCAGGATGCATTCACCAGCTACTTTGAGACCGATACCTTCGCCGCCATCCTTGAATCGCTTCAATATCTTGGCTTGCGGATCTGGTTGCTGCCCTTCCACCCGAATGGGAAACCGCTTCACGTTCATGGCTTTCTCAGACAGTTTGAGACCATTGCAGGCAGGCATTCCAACCTGTTGAAGTTCCATACAAAGTACGACATCCCTCTGGTTGGCATCGACCCTTCGATGACACTTGCTTTCCGGTCGGAATACCGGAAATACGTTGGCCCGGACGTTCCCAGCGTGATGTTGCTCCAGGAGTTCCTGGCCGCCAAGATCAAACAAATTTCTCTAGGTTTTAAAGCGCCGGCAGGGGCGCAGGTGACCTTGATGGGCCACTGCTCGGAGAAGACAAACGCCGCCGGCAGTATGGACCAGTGGCGGGACGTGTTTGAGGCATTGGGTATCGGAATCGATATTGAAGCTACAGGCTGCTGTGGAATGGCTGGCACTTATGGGCATGAAACCCGGAACCTCGAAACGTCCAGAGCCATTTACGAGCTTTCCTGGGGCCCGAAGGTGAGGAAGGACCTCGAGTACTCCAATGATTTACTTGCCACAGGTTATTCCTGCCGATCACAGGTAAAGCGGTTCGCTCGCGTAAAGGTCAGACACCCGCTAGAGTATCTGCGGGACCAATTCAAAGCCCAAAAACTTACGCGTGAACTTTAATAGGCGCCAACCAGCATCAGGAAACCGAAAAATCCGATAGCCGTGATGCCCAGGGAGGCCACGACGATGCCAAGCCCCCACAAGACAGCAGCGCCATCGGATATTTCAACATCATGGCCCCTGAGGGTTCGGTAGAACGCCCATGGGCCCAGGACGAAAGCACCGACTACTGCAAAAACCAACCCAACGCTGATACCGGCAAAGGTCCAGGTAGCAAGAACTATGGCGCGGTCTTTTACCTGGTCAGTAACGCCGTGGTGCTCCAGAAATTTCTTGCAGAAGAACCAGATCAGGGCGAACAGGATGATGACAAAAACCAGTCCGCCAACAATGGTGATCATTCGGTATAGCAAGATGTCGTTCCTATCGGTTCAGGGGCAGTTTATGCCGGAAACTCGGGCTCCGGTAGGCATTCAAAACCCGGTTTGGCAAACAGGTAGCCCTGGTAGAGATTAATTCCCTGCGACCGCAACCAGAAATATTCCTCCTCGGTTTCGACGCCCTCGGCAATAATCTCACCGCCCAGTTGTTTCATCATCGTGATAATCCCGGCCACCACCGCCTGCTTGTTCGGCTCGGTATGAATATTACGAACCAGTGCCATATCCAGTTTAAGAAGATTGGGCGGACTTGCCATCATGATGTTGTAACGGGAGAAGCCAGCGCCGAAGTCATCAATAGCCGTACTGAACCCCATTTCCTGATAGGCCTCGATGATGGACACAAGGTGATCAACAGAGGTTGAAGTCAGCGCCTCATCCTCGGTCAGCTCGAAGATAATTTTACGAGTATCGAAATTGTAGGTCTTGGCCGCTGCAAGGGTTGTCCGAATACAGTACTCGGCTCGGTACACTGCATTGGGCATGAAGTTAATGCTGAGCATTGGCTCCATTTTCAGCCGGGCCGCAAGCTTGACGGCCTTGACCCGACAGACCTGATCAAATGCATAGCGATTGCGCTCATTCACCTTCGAAAGAACGCTCATGGCGCCCTCACCTTCGGTCCCCCTTACCAGGGCTTCATAGGCGTAGACGGATTTGTTAAGAGCGTCAACGATGGGCTGGAACGCAAAGGTAAAGGAAAAATCCAACCCTTCCCCACAGGCGCATTGCTCACAATGAGACTCATCAAATAATACGGCGGGTTGGTTCACTTCAACTCCTGACTTCACTTCTGGCGGTTTTACACTGTCAATAAGACGTATTTTCAATCCAATATAGCTTCGAACCCCTCCCCGGTAAAACCACTTTATGGTTAAAGCATGTCAAACGGTGGCATCCCCCGTTTACATGACTAAACTGGGGTTTGTCGTTTATACGTGTCTGTCCACAAAAGGAGTTTCCCGAATGGCCCAATCTACCCGTATCGCTGTAACCCCGGGCGACGGCATAGGCCCCGAAGTGGTGGCCGAGGCTGTGCGCTGCCTGGAAACCCTGCGCGCCAAACACGGCCTGGACATCGAGTGGACGCGATTCCCCTGGCCCTCCCACGCCTGGCACGAAGAACATGGAGAGTCCATGCCGGCGGATGCCCTGGCGCAGTTACAGAAGTACGATGCCATTCTGTTGGGCGCCCTCGGCGATCCGGGCCCGATGGACGATCCGGACCGCTACCTGCTACCGGACAGTATCTCCCTGGCGCCCCTGCTGGACATGCGCAAAGGGTTCGACCAGTGGGTCTGCGAGCGCCCGGCCCGGCTTCTTCCCGGTGCCCGCCAGTACCTGGCGGATGAGCGCGCCAAGGACATCGACATGCTGGTGATTCGGGAAAACTCGGAGGGTGAGTACGTCAGCCAGGGTGGTCGGTTACGCAAGGGCATGCCAGACGAGGTAGCCACGCAGATGGAGGTGTTCACGCGTAAGGCAACCGACCGGATCATCCGTTACGGGTTTGAGCAGGCTCGAAACCGTGCTGCAGATCGGGTAAAGGAAGGTCGGACGCGGACATTCCGGACACTGGATGGCCGAACCTGCGAAAGCCAGGTGTGCCTGGTAACCAAGCGCAATGCCCTGCGCTACTGGGGCGATATGTACACCGAGGCCTTTGACGAAATCAGCAAAGAGTACCCGGATGTGGCCACGCATCATGAGCTGGTGGACGCAGCCTGCATGAAGTTCGTGCAAAGCCCCTGGGCATTCGACGTGGTGGTGGCCAGTAACCTGCAGGGCGACATCCTGACAGACCTGGCTGCGGTGCTGTCAGGCGGCATGGGGGTTGCGCCTTCCTGCAACCTGAACCCAACCGATCCGGATATGCCTTCCATGTTCGAACCCACCCACGGCAGCGCTCCGGACATCGCCGGACAGGGCCTGGCGGACCCCACAGCCATGCTATTCACCGCCGCCCGCATGCTCGAATGGCTGGGGCGCAAAGATCCAGCCATTGCCGCCGCGGGCAAAGAACTGTTCGATGCAGTGGCTGCAGATCTTGCCGAAAATTCCGGTAGCCGGCGAGGCACCCACGAAATCGGCTCTGCGATCTGCGAGAGGCTGTCTCAGTAAATAAGGGCTACTGGTCGGCCATGACGAATTCAAGTCGGCCAGGCGCCACCCGCACATCCACGGGCATCATTCCGAACATACGCTGGGCGAAGTCGGTTTCGTCCAGCCGGTACACCGGCATGGTCTCCAGCATCTGGGCCACGAGCCGCATCACCGTATCGGTTACAGGCTTCAGATCCCCTTTGAAGAAGGGAGAGTCGATACTGCTCTCCAGAAGCTGCAACCGTCGTATGAAAATGGCTTTTTCAGCGCTGTCATAAACCGGCGCACCTTCAACCTTCAAGGCAATATCTACGGGCAACTTCGCCATCAACGCATTCAGGGCAACCTGCCCCCTCACATCGATCACTGCCACGTCCCGGCCATCGGGCCCGAGGGTAATGTCTGCATCATCGAGACTCAGACTCAGCGGCGACCCGCTGTTCAACTGGTTGCGATCAAATTCGCTCACCACATCCTGGAGATGCCTCTCCAGCTCACCTTCGGAAATCGAATAGGGCGACAGACTGGCACAGCCGCTGGCGAGCGCCAGCATCAGGACCAGTAGCGCCCGAAAGATATACAGCGGCGTTTTATTCATTTTCAGCACGGGCCTCCACTTGAGGCGTCAGATTGTCGTCAAAAACCACATGCAACAGGATGGGCCTGCAACAGACCTGGCAATCCTCGACATACTCCTGTTCCGGCACTGAGGGGTCGACGCTGATATCCAGCGTCTCCCAGCAATACGGGCACTGAATCAATACCGAGTCCAGGGCTGACATGTCATCACCTCAGAACTGTTGCTTGGCCATCCACGGGATGACGCGATCAAACGCCTCTTCCAGTTTCTCGCAGGTTGTGGAAAAACTGATCCTGACGGCGTTGGTGCACCCTTCGCCGAAGGCATCACCGGGCACCATACAGACGCCGGTTTCTTTCAGCATCCGCAGGGCCAGATCCGAGCCATCCACATGGGGCGGCAGATCGGGAAACGCAAAAAAGGCACCACCAGGCTTGTAGCCAGTCATGTAGGGCGTCTGGTCAACCAGCTCAACCACCTTGTCCCGACGCTCACGATAGATATCGACCATATCGCGAACGCACTGCTGGTCCCCCGTCAGAGCGGCCACGCCGGCAAACTGGGAGGGCGTGTTGGCCACCGACGTGGTGAACATGTGGTAGCGCCGCAGCGACTTGATAGCGGCCTGGCTGGAAATCACCCACCCCACACGCAGCCCCGCCATGCTGTAGGTTTTCGAGAAGCTGCTGATGCACATGATGTTGTCCAGGTCCATCGAACAGTTCAGCACGCTGGCGAAGTCGTCATCGTCGAAGATCAGGTGATCGTATACTTCGTCCGCATAGACCTGGATGCCCCGGTAGGCGCACTCTTCAAGGATGGTTTCAACGGTACTGCGCGGGTAAACCGCCCCGGTCGGATTGTTGGGGTTGTTCAGGATCAGCGCGAAGGTACGGGGCCCCATGGCCCGGATAACCTCATCCGGGTCCAGCTGGTGGTTGTTTTCCGCCCGGGTCTGGACAAACTTCACCTCACCACCGTTCATTCGGATCAGTGGTGCATAGAGCAGGAATGACGGATCCGTCACGATAAACTGCCGACCTGGCGCAGAGGTAGCGGAAATCGCCAGGTACATGGCCTCTGTGGCACCACTGGTAATCAGGATGTTATCCCGGGTCAGCTTGCGGTTGTAACGCTTGCCGTAGTAGTCACGCAGGGCCACCAGCAGTTCCGGCAGACCGGCATCCATGGTGTAGCCGGTCTGCCCCGCATTGAGCGCATCGATATAGGCATCGATTACGTGCTTGGGGGTCGGCAGATCCGGCTGACCGATGGAAAGATGAATGACATCCTTCATGGTGGCCGCCATATTCACCATGCGCCGGATGCCCGGCACCGGGATCGCCTGCATGGCAGGGTTCCAACTGGCCTTGGTTTTCCGGTACTTCACTCTACGCGGTTTGGTCTGGCCGGTTTCTTTGTTGGCGGCTTCTGCCATAAACACCTCCTGCAAACGGGGCAAATAGAATCTACTCCTGCAGGTTAGTCAGTATGAAAGGCCTCTACAAGACAAAACGTCATAAAGATGATGTACGTGAAAGTACCGCCATCACCGCCGTCAGAGCAAAATCTGTTGCCCAGCAAGTTGACCCGACAGTACCTGCCGACCAGACTGTAAATACCCTCATGGGCGATCATCAGTCACACATAGTCATTCATCACAAAAAGCGGAGGCTCAATGACTCAGCACAGCAAACCTGTTGTTACCGTTCTCACCGCGCCAGGGGAGCAGGAACCGCCGGGGATGGACGCAGTCAGGGCCCGCGCGGATGTGCGTTTTGCCTGTGACGAGCCAACCCTTCGCGACACCCTGCCCGGCACCGACATCATGATGGTGACGGACTTTCGCACAGAGGCCCTGGCGGCCGCCTGGCACACGGCAGACAAGCTGAAATGGATCCACGCTACCAGTGCTGGCGTCGATGCGCTGATGTTCCCGGACCTGATCAAGGGTGATGTCACCGTGACCAATGCCCGGGGCATTTTCGACCGCACCATTGCCGAGTATGTGCTCTGCACCATCCTGATGTTCGCCAAGGATTTCCCGAATTCCATCCGGCTGCAGATGAAGCACCAGTGGAAACATCGGGATACTGAGCGGGCTGAGGGCAAGCAGGTTCTGGTTGTTGGTGCCGGCTCTATCGGCCGCCAGATTGGTCGCCTGGTTGGCGCTGCCGGATTAAAAGCACACGGCATTGCCCGCAAACCGAGAAAAGAGGATCCGGATTTTGTAGCGGTGCACGGCAACGACGATATTTATGAGCAGTTGGGTCACGCGGACTTCGTGGTGATTGCGGCACCTCTGACGCCCCAGACCGAAGGCCTGTTTGACGAGAAAGCCTTCAAGGCCATGAAAAACTCCGCCCGCCTGATCAACATCGGACGCGGGCCGATCGTCAAAACCAATGATCTGATTACAGCCCTCAAAAATGGCGAGATTGCCGGCGCCGGACTCGATGTCTTCGAAGAGGAACCGCTGGCAGAAGATCACCCACTCTGGGACATGGAGAACGTCACCATGACCGCCCACATGGCCGGCGACTTCATCGGCTGGAAGCGGGCCCTGACCGACCAATTCCTGGAGAACTTCGACCGCTGGCACAAGGGCGAGGAGCTGTTCAACCTGGTGGATAAAGAACTGGGATACGCTGGCAGCAAATAACCGACTTTATCCCCCAGTCAAAAAAACGGGAGCCCGAAGGCTCCCGTCTCAAATCCAAACCAGTAAAACCAGATCAGCTACCAGACAACGACTGATCCGAAGGATCGATCTCCATCTGCTGAATCGCAATCACCGCCTGAGTGCGGTTTCGCACCCCAAGCTTCCGGAACACCGCCGTGATATGCGCCTTGATGGTAGCCTCCGACACGTCCAGATCATAAGCTATCTGCTTGTTCAGAAGCCCCTCGGCCAGCATTCCCAGCACCCGGAACTGTTGCGGCGTGAGCGACGCCAGCTTCTCGGAAAAGTCGGTGGCATCCGAATGCATCCGCTCGATCTTGTCAGCCACCCCCTCCGGCAACCACACATCCCCTTCCAGAACAGCCTGAATCGCCTCAGTGATGGTGGGCAGCGGCGCCGACTTCGGAATAAAGCCGGAAGCACCGTAGTCAATCGAGCGACGCATCACCTGCAATTCCTCAGAACCTGACACTACCACTACAGGCAGCCCCGGGTACTGCCCGCGCATGAACACGAGCCCGGAGAAGCCGTGGGCACCCGGCATGTTGAGATCCAGCAGAACCAGATCCGCATCCGGGTGCGACTCTACCGCCGCCTGCAGTGCCTTGATGCTGTCGACTTCCACCGTCTCGGCATCGGGCACCGCCTGACTGACCGCCTGCTTCAATGCTGCGCGAAACAGCGGGTGATCATCAGCGACGATAATTGTTTGTGCCATTCAACAGATTCCTTACAGGTACGTGGCCTGGTAACACACAGGCGTTACTGGTTCGCACGACCGCTGATCAGGTCATCGACTACACCCGGGTCTGCCAGCGTAGACGTATCACCCAACTGGTCGTGCTCGTTAGACGCAATCTTACGCAAAATCCGGCGCATAATCTTGCCAGAACGGGTTTTGGGCAGTCCAGGCGCCCACTGGATCACATCCGGGGAGGCAATCGGACCGATTTCCTTGCGCACCCACTGCACCAGTTCCTTCTTCAGCTCGTCAGAGGGCTCCTCGCCATGAACCAGGGTAACGTAGACATAGATGCCCTGCCCCTTGATTTCATGGGGATAGCCAACAACAGCCGCTTCGGCGACTTTATCATGGGCAACGAGCGCGCTTTCAACTTCCGCGGTACCCAGACGGTGACCGGACACGTTCAGAACGTCATCGACGCGGCCGGTGATCCAATAGTAGCCGTCCTCATCACGACGGGCGCCATCACCTGTAAAGTACATGCCCTTATAGGTGCTGAAATAGGTCTGGGCAAAACGCTCATGATCGCCAAAGATTGTGCGCATCTGGCCCGGCCAGCTGTCCAGGATAACCAGGTTACCCTCGGTCTTGCCTTCGAGGATATTGCCGTCGTTATCCACCAGTGCAGGCTGGACACCGAAGAACGGAACGGTTGCGGAACCCGGTTTCAGATCAATGGCGCCCGGCAGCGGAGAGATCAGGATGCCGCCGGTCTCGGTCTGCCACCAGGTATCCACGATGGGGCACTTGTTGTTGCCGATAACCCGGTGGTACCACTCCCAGGCTTCCGGGTTGATCGGCTCGCCCACCGAGCCCAGCAGTTTCAGGCTTTCGCGGGTGGTGCCGCTCATGCAGGACTCACCTTCCGCCATCAGGGCACGGATTGCGGTCGGCGCGGTGTAAAGGATGTTTACCTTGTGTTTGTCGACCACCTGTCCCATGCGCGAGCTGTCAGGATAGTTAGGCACACCTTCGAACAGAACGGTGATGGCACCGTTGGCCAGCGGGCCATACAGGATGTAACTATGGCCGGTCACCCAGCCAAAATCAGCCGTACACCAGTACACGTCACCCGGGTGATAATCGAACACGTACTCGTGGGTCATGGAGGCATAGACCATGTAACCGCCGGTCGTGTGAAGCACACCCTTCGGTGCGCCTGTGGAGCCAGAGGTGTACAGCATGAACAGCGGATCTTCGGCGTTCATGGGCTCTGGTGGGCAGTCTGCAGATGCAGCCTTCATCAGATCCTCGTAACGCTCGTCACGGGCATCATTCCAGGGCACTTCGGAATTGCCGGTACGGGTCACGACCACCACTTTTTCGACATTGGCGGTGTCTTCGTTCTTGAGGGCGGCATCCACGTTCTTTTTCAACGGGATCTTGCGGCCACCACGAACACCTTCATCCGCGGTCACCACAAAGCGGGACTTGCCGTTAACAATCCGGGCGCCCAGGGCTTCCGGCGAGAAACCACCGAAAACCACAGAGTGAATCGCGCCGATACGAGCACAAGCCAGCATGGCGACGGCTGTCTCGACAATCATCGGCATGTAGATCGTAACAACATCACCCTTTTTCACGCCCAGCCCTTTCAGGACGTTGGCGAATTTGCTGGTTTCTTCGTGCAGTTCGCGATAGGTCACGTTACGCGAATCGGCAGGGTCATCACCTTCAAAGATGATGGCGGTCTGGTCGCCACGCTTCTCCAGATGACGGTCCAGACAGTTGGCGGATGCGTTCAGCTGGCCATCTTCAAACCACTTGATGGACAGATTGTTGTAATCGTAGGTCGTGTTTTTCACCTTGGTGTAAGGCTTGATCCACTCAAGGCGTTTGCCGTGCTCACCCCAGAAGGTATCCGGGTCTTCAACTGACTGACGATACATTTCTTCATACTGTTCCCGGTTCAGAAGGGCCCGCTTGGCCACCTCCGGGCTAACCGGATATACCTGTTTATCAGTCATTGTGCTCCCCCTTTGTCAGAGTCTGTTGTCATTGTCGGTTTTGGAATTCTGAGCGCTGGGACCTTTCCGGCCCTCTATAGACGGATAGCCGTAGTTCAACATGTGTGCCACTACACAATGAATTAGACTAACGTCCTAATGCGCCTGAACTTTTGGCCAAAACTGGCCGGTAACTCACAAGAAAACAAGGGTTATTTGTACCGGACAAAAAAGCTTCTTAAAGGATAGTTCTATCGGGACCAATCGCAAACTGGTGAGGAAAACAGGCCAGGCAACGGCCCGGCCCTGGCGACCGGGCTCAGGTTTTTTACGCCGCTTTCTTTCGGGCCTTGGCCGAACGGAGACTGTAGACCTTACGCTCCTTCAGGGCATACCGGTTAAGCCCGGCAAGGTGGATCTTGCGCAGGTAAACTGCCCAGTCGATCTGGCGGGCATCCACCGGGAACAGCACTTTGTCCAGCTCACCCATGCGCGAGGCCAGGGCCAGCAAATCATCATTGCGGAAGATGTAATCCGGTGCCGTGTAGAAACCGAAAATAGTTGCCAGGGAACGGGTGGTATCAAGGTTCCGAAGCACTTTCAATTCCCGGTTCTGGCCCAATAATTTCAACACCTTCCCGGCAATGCCAAGGGGAATGCGCACTCCGCCCACTACCGCATCAAAAAGCCTGCGATTCACGGCAATGAACGGCCTGGTCGGCTGCCGATAGAACAGCTGGTCATATTCCGCGTAATTTGCCCTGGCTTCCGCCATCAGGTGATCAATGAATTCGCCCAGGGAAACCGGGTTGCAGCTGCCACTGCAGCACTGGTAAACCCGGTGACGCGGGGACTCACCCATCGCCTCGGCGGCAGCCAGGATGATGGCGTTGGCCACCAGGTCAACGGGAATGACATCAATGACCCCGGAACGCTTGCCGGGAAACAGGGTGACCTTCTCTCGGGCATAGGCAAGGATAATGGCGTCTGCCACCTTTACACCTTCAATCCAGCCAGGCGCGGGCTCCTCAAGAGCACTCTCAATAATCGACGGGCGCACAATGGTCAACGCCCTTCCCGAAAGGGCTTTCAGCAAAAGCTGCTCACCCAGCCACTTGGTAAAGGTGTAGGTGTCGCTCCAGCCGTAGTGATTGGCTTCACGAATACCCAGGTCCACCAGTTTCTTTTCCAGCGTCTTTCCGGAATACCGTGACCGGACATCGGCAATCTTGTCTTCCAGCAACCGGACCAGCTCTTCAATCTCGTAGTAGCCTTCCGTGCTGCGAGGAATGGATTCGCCCGCGGGCTTGATGACCGATTCGGTAATCTGGCCGGCGTTCATTCCGTTCACGTAGCAGGTGGACACCTGAAGCACCGCCAAGGACTTGTTCTGCCGCGCCAGCTCGGCAACGTTTTCCAGGCACAGAGTGTTGACCGCCAGGGCCTTGTCCAGCTCTTCACGGAAGTTGACGCTGGCGGCCGAGTTGATCACGGCATCAATATCGCCGGCCAGCTTGCGGAAGCGATCGCCCGACAGACCGAATAATGGTTCGGTGACTTCACCGGTAACGCAATACACCCGATCCTCAATGAAGGATTCAAAAGCCTCCTGATCCTCCTGGCGAAGACGGTCAAATACCGACGATGTAGCAATCTCATCGAGAAAACGCCCCCGGGCATCCCGGTGGCGCTTGTTACCACGGATCAGCAGGTGAATGCCGCCGATATCGGGAACGGCGCGAATCAGCTTTTCCAGTACCACCTTGCCAAGAAATCCGGTGGTACCGGTAATCAGTACGTGCTTTCCGCGGAGCTGTTCGAGTGCTTTCGATGATGCCCCGGGATTCAGCTGCTGTGTTGCCATGGGAGAACTCCTTCTCTATTCAAATTCATCGCCGGCGCATACCTGCCGGCAGGGGAAAGTTTGCGAATCAGGTACAAAAGAGCCACTGCATATTGCGGGCCACGATTCAGGTTTATGCTCAATAGATTCAGATTTATGCTCAATACTTGCACAACTTCGGTGACAGAGTGGTGACACACAGCAAAGTTACGCTACAAAAAGCGCTAATAAAATGACGGAAAAGGAGGTAGGTTTTTCTGCGTATCAGGAGCGGCCCTGATCATTGCCCGAGAGTGACCGCAGAAGCCGATCCAGGGAAATATCCGCGGGCTGCTCCTTCAACACGCGCACCAAACGATCCTGCTCTCCAAAGCTGATACGGTCATAAAAGGGCTCGCGCAGAACCGAAGAAGCAGGTTCCGGTTTCCTTGCTTCTCGTGGCGGGGGCGAAATCTGGTCAGCAAGCTCCCGCAGGTGTGTGGCCAGGTGGTTCTTACGCTCCGGATCGAGGTTTTCCCACGGAAAAGACCCCAGTCCAGTCTGGACGATTTCAATCGCATCGCTGTCCAATGCGCTCCCCAGGAGTGCAAAAAGCCGGGTAAATGCTTCATAACGCAGCATCGGGTCGACGGGCGCCTGGGCGAACACCGACTCCAGTTGGCTCACCGCACTCAGGCACTGCGTTTTAGCATCTGGAATTTCCTCTTCCGCCGTTTTTCCGGGCGCGGCAACCGGGGCAGGTGTAACGTCCGCCTCCCTGCGAGACACCTTGTGCCAGTATGCCGCGATACCGGCCTTTCGCCTGGGAAGCTGGGACAGTCGCACATTCAGCATATCCGCGAGGGTATGAAATTGACGGCAGGATGGGTCTGACACCGGCAGCAGTGCAACGGGCTTCTGGTTCAGAACCGACTGACGGAGAGTTTCGTCCCGCCATATTCCGCCCATATAATGCAGGGAAATCCCCAGATGGCGTTGTGCGGCTGCATCAAGGCGCTGAAACACGGAGCGGGCCTGACTGGCCCCCTGGGCCATGTTGACGAGAATACTCGGGATCCGGTTGTAGCCCCTGCGCCGAAGAACCTTGATCAGGGAGAAGGCGTCTGTCAGGGAAGCCGGATCCGGGGTTACCACCATGCAGGCCAGCTCCGTGGCCGCGATCATATGAAGCCCCGCCGCCTGAAGACCCGCCGCCGTATCGGTAATAACATAGTCGTACCGATTTTCGAGGTTGTACAGAGCCCGGAGAACGCGCAGGCTCTCAGCCGGCCCCATGTCCATACATTCCTGAACCCCGGAGGCCCCGGGAACAATGTGGAGACCGTAGTCGGTCTCGAGAATGATGTCCTCCAGCCGGCATTCCCCGGCCATGACGCTGGCAAGGGTTTTCCGGGGATACAGACCCACCATGATGCTGACATTGGCCAGATCCGTGTCACCGTCCAGAAGCAAAACCCGCTTATCCTGCCTCGCGAGGGTGAGAGCCAGATTCAGGGCGACGGAGGTTTTGCCCACCCCACCCTTCCCACCGGCAATGGCGATGGTTCGGGGTTGGTTCGGATTGTGTTTTACAGGTTCTCTGGCAGTCGTCACCGGCAATCTAGGTCCCTGATTTTACGGTTGCAGGCTATTTAACCTGTCAAAATTCTACACATATCACGAATCAGATAATATATTGCTTAAAAAAACAGCAACAAGTATTTAATAACGACGGTTTATTGTCTAAGCTCTTTCCGGACAAGAGTGAACGATTCGTCAAATACCGATTTGTTACGTCGCACGGCAGATAGGCCTATGCAGATTGCGCCTGATTTACAGTTACCGAGCCTTCCGGAAGTGACCTTGCGGGCGCTGGATGCTTGTCATCGGGACGAAAGCTACCGGACCATCAGCGAGATTGTCTCCGCCGACACCGCTCTGGTCGCCCGCATACTCGCGCTAGCCAATTCCGCGCTTTACGGCCCTTCCACACCAATCCGGTCGGTGGATCAGGCGTTGCTGAGGCTGGGTACCCGGCGATTCCATACGCTCGTACTTACCGCTGCCCTGCGCCAGCTGCTGTTCGAACTCGGGGGTGACGAGTGGCAGCAACTCAGGGATTTCTGGCGGCACTCACTGACCACTGCGCTGACCGCACAGGCGCTTGCCACCCTCACCCGTTACCCGGAGCCGGACGAAGCGTTCATGCTGGGCATGCTTCACAACATCGGTGAACTGATCGCTATTAAAACGCCAGCAACCGAAACGAAGCAACACTATCTTGATCATCAATCCGATATTGCCGCCGAGCTTGTCTCTTCCTGGGGGTTGGGACCGATGGCCGCCGATGCCATGCGATACCAGCAGGCCCTCCCTTCGGAGCTGCGGGATGCCGGCCACCTGGTGAAGCTGATCAGCCTGGCTAACCGGCTGGCGCTTTCCGATGCCGCCGGCATTGCGGCGGCAGGTACGGTATTCGGGCTGAATGAGGAGCTCACCCGCGAGATCAATCGCCGGATCGGACATGAAGTATCCGGAATGGCAGCGTCTCTTGGCATTCCCCTTGATGAGGAATACAACGGCGAAAGCGCGTCCAGGCAACTGAAGCAGACCATTCTGCGCCAGGCCATGGCCAGCCAGGCAATCAATCTTGCCGATGTAACCGGTGAAACCGAGGACATCCTTGCCGAAACGGTCAACAGCCTGACCCTGATTACCGGCCTGCCCGCCCTGTGCTTTGGCCATACCGGGGACAACCTGGTGCTTCTGTCCGGAACAATTGGCGATATCCCGGATCTGGCCGTGACCGCCAAACCGGGCGGCAGCGTACTGACCGAGGCCTTTGTTTCGGGAGTGCCCGTCAGCCTCGGTGAGCGTTCACCGACGGTGCTCGACAGGCAGCTGCTATCCTTGTTACACACCCCGTCGCTTTTGGCTGTCCCGGTCGTCAGTGGCGACGACTGTCCGGGAGTCTTTGCCCTGGGCACCGACAACGATCAATTGCCGACCACGCTGGAACTGGCAGACATTTTCACCCGCCAGCTGTCTTCTGTACTCGCAAACCGGCCACTCCCGGACAAAGAGGCCGGGACTGACGGTAAACGGCTGGACCAGGAAATAGCCCGTGACCGGCTACTCAGACAGGTCCATGAGGTCAGCAATCCCCTGACCATCATCCGGCAGTACATTTATCAGCTCAGAGGCCGGCTGGAGGATACCGACGTTCAGCAGGAACTGGACGTGATCCGGGATGAGCTGGACCGGGCCGGAAATCTTTTGCTGCAGATGAGTCACACGGACACTACGGATCACGATGCCGACGTCGTTGAACTGAATGCGGAGCTGGAAAGCCTCGCCCGGATTCTGGAAGACAGTCTGTTCAGCTCCGAAAGCCGTCAACTGACGCTGAAACTTTGCAACCAGCCAACGCTGGTTGCCGCCGGCACCACCCGGATTCGCCAGGTTGTGATCAATCTGATCCGCAATGCAGCCGAGAGTCTTCCGGATGAAGGTGGTATGGTAGAGGTCCGCACGTCTTGCCCGGTGTGGCAGAATCAGCGCACCTGGGTGGAAATGGAGATCACGGACACGGGCACCGGAATACCCGGTGAAATCAGGGACACCCTGTTTTCACCGGCAAGGACCACAAAAGGAGAGGGTCACAGCGGTTTGGGCCTGAGCATTGTGAAACAGCTTGTTGATGACATGGAGGGCATCATTGCTTGTCGCACGGGACAGGAAGGCACCACCTTCAGGATTCTGTTTCCCGCGGCCAGCCATAAAAAAAATGAGACCGACTGACGCAGAAACAACGGACACAGACCGATGGCACCTGAACTCACTGATCAGCCTTTCCGTGACGGGTTAACGGCACGGATACTGGTGGCAGATGACGAACCCCGCCTGCTGGACACCCTGGCTTCGCTGCTGCGCAGTCGTGGTTACGACGTATCGGAAGCCCACGGTGGCAGGAAAGCCTGCGAATTGATCGACCGGCAGGGGTTCGACCTGGCGCTACTGGATCTGCGGATGCCGGAGGTGAACGGGTTTGATGTCATGGCCCACCTTGCCAACGGACAACCGGAATGCGGCGTGATCGTTATCAGCGGCGAAAGTTCCTTCAGCTCAGTCAGCAGGGCGCTCCGGCGGGGCGCCCTGGACTATATCCGCAAGCCCTTTGACCCGGAGGAATTGCTGGCGACTGTCGAAAACGTCATCGGCAAAAAGTCCCTCCTCAAAGCCCACGAACACATCCAGCTCCGACTGGAAAAATCCGAAGCCCTGCACCGGTACATCGTCAACAGCTCCCCGGATATCGTCTTCATGCTCGACCAAAAAGGTCATTTCTGTTTTGTAAACAGCAAGGTGGAGAGTTTGCTGGGATATCAGCCATCGGAACTCTGTGGGCAGCATTTCCGGCATATCCTCGACGACCGGGATGTTACCCGGGGAACCATGGCCCTGAAGGGCCCCAATATCACCGCAGACACCCCGAGAACCCTGGAAGTCCGGCTGAAAACCCGTGGCAGCCGCCGGGCAACCCGCCACTTCGAGATCACTGCCTTCCCCATTGACCCGCAGACCTGGCCCCATTCCGGGACGACCCAGGGCGGTGGCAATGGCAACGGTGCTCAATATTACGGTACCGCCCGGGATGTGACCGAACGGAAAGAAGCTGAGGCGTTTATCAACTTCCAGGCATACCACGACCTGCTAACCCGCCTGCCAAACCGGGCCCTGTTCAAGGACCGCCTTGAACTGGCGATCACCCATGCCAAACGCGACGGCCAGAAACTGGCGGTGATGTTCCTTGACCTGGATCGTTTCAAGGTAATCAACGATACCCTGGGGCACGCCATGGGGGACCGTTTGCTGCAGGCAGTGACCCACAGGCTGGAAAAATGCCTGCGCAAGGGTGATACCCTGTCCCGGTTCGGTGGTGATGAATTCACTCTGTTGCTGCCATCCATCCACAACCATGAGGATGCGAGGCAAATTGCAAAAAAACTGATTGATGCACTGCGCGCGCCTTTCCAGCTGGGCGATCATGAGGTGTTTGTCGGCGTAAGCATTGGTATTTCCATCTTCCCGGAGGCCGGCGAAACCATGGATCACCTGATCCAGAACGCCGATATTGCCATGTACCACGTGAAGGCCAAGGGCAAGGACAGCTATCGCTTCTATTCCGAAAGCATGAGCATCGACACCGCCAACCGTCTGAACCTGGAGAGGGATCTGCGCCAGGCGCTGGAGCGTGACGAATTGCGGGTTTTCTACCAGCCCCAGATGTGCTCGACCAGCAACCGGGTCGTTGGGCTTGAGGCACTGGTGCGTTGGCAGCACCCTGAACGGGGACTGCTCTACCCCCGGGATTTCCTGCCGCTGGCAGAGGAAACCAAGCTCATTGGCCAGCTCAGTGAGCGTGTTCTCGACCAGGCCTGCCAGGACGTCGGGCACTGGATTCGCTCAGGGCGCCCAGATCTCCGCCTGGCAGTCAACCTGTCTCCCATCCAGGTGGAGCACTCCCGGTTTGTGGAGACCCTGATGCAGCAGGTCGAGGCTCACAACTTCCCGGCCGGCAACCTGGAGATTGAAATCACCGAAAACGTGATCATGAATGATCTGGAGCAGATCAGTCAGAAACTCCGGGAACTGGCCTCTTTCGGCGTGCGGATTGCGATTGATGACTTCGGCACTGGCTATTCCTCCCTGAACTACCTGCATCGCCTGCCCATCCATACCCTGAAGGTGGACCAGTCCTTCATAAAGGCCATTCGCAGCGGCGACGACGGCGCCTGCATCGTGAATGCCATAGTCGCCATGGCCCACGGCCTCAAGCTCGAGATTATTGCGGAAGGTGTGGAAACCGACGAACAACTTGAGTACCTCAGAAGTCTTGGCTGTCATCAGGTCCAGGGCTTCTTCTACGGGCCGGCACGGCCCGCGGCCGAGATTTCAAAAATCCTCGGAATCACCAAGGCCCGAGAAGCCTCGTTCGGATAGGCGATTATTTATTGTCGGACACTCCGATATAAAACCGCGATCTGGTTTGCAAAGTATTGCAGTACGTTACTTTGTGTATCCGGAAATGCGCATTACTGCACATATTTCTCCCACCCTGTTCTCTAAGCTCAAATCCATCAGGCGTTGACCACCGAAATGTCCGACAGTCTGTCGGGTCAAAAACGACAACAACGGTGGCGGCATCCAGGGAACAAGAACAGGCAGCAGTCATCATGCGCGACAAGTACAAGTACATTGGCCCCGTCTACGATTTTCTGAGCAACCTCTACAGCGGCAAGAACATACACCACTGCAAAACTGCCATGCTGGACGTTGAAACCGTCAAACCCGGAGACAGGATTCTGTTTGCCGGTGTTGGCCATGGCCGGGACGCCATTCGTGCAGCTGAACTGGGTGCGGACGTTACCGTGGTAGACCTGTCAGAAACCATGTTGCGCAAGTTTGGCGAAGCCCAGCAGAAGGAGGCCCCTCACCTGACTATCCGCCGTATCCACTGCGACATCATGAAGGTGGACGAGTTCGAGCAGTACGACATGGTGGTGGCCAACTTCTTCCTCAACGTGTTTGATGAAGACATGATGGTCCGGGTCCTGGAGCACCTCATTCGTCTTGGCAAGCCAGACGCCAGAGTGGTTGTCGGCGACTTTTGCTACCCCACCGGCAACATCCTCTCCCGGATGTTCAAGAAGCTTTACTGGTACATGGCCGTATTCATCTTCTGGCTGTTTGCCAATAACGCATTCCACAAGATCT
Organism: Marinobacter sp. B-21; assembly: GCF_056857895.1. Taxonomy (NCBI): domain Bacteria; kingdom Pseudomonadati; phylum Pseudomonadota; class Gammaproteobacteria; order Pseudomonadales; family Marinobacteraceae; genus Marinobacter; species Marinobacter sp. B-21. The sequence continues at coordinate 214,093 of NZ_JBSXNZ010000085.1, read as the reverse complement.
ACAACTACCCCGAGCACATGCAGCGCCTGGGTCTCCAGGTCACCGAGAAGAAGCATTTCAAGCTTCTGAATATGAACTGTTACTGGTCCATTCTCGGACGCAAGCAGGCCTGAGTAGCGTCGCTCAAGGATCGCCCAACAAAAAAATAATCGGGGAGCAGTAGCATGTCGGATCAGATACTCGCACTGGACAGAATCAGCACACTGGATAGCGGTTCGTTCACCTTCAGCGAACGGGTTGGTTATCTGAAGAAGTTCGGAACCCACTCCCAGTCCTTCTCGACGCTGCAGCCGGGCATGCAGTATTTTGATGTGCCGGGCATTGGCTATATCGCCTACATGCGGAAATGGGGCGGGACATTTGTCCTCTCGGACCCGGTTTGTGCGCCGGGCGATTTCGGTCGGCTGCTGGAGAGCTTTCATCGGCGCTTCCCGAACGCCAGTTACATTCAGGTATCAAAGCCGGTGGTGGATTTTCTGCATCTGCGCTTTGGTCTCTATGGCACCCAGTTCGGCAGCGAATCCCGAATCGATCTTGCCCGGTGGTCCCTCAGCGGGAAAAAGAAACAGGTGCTCAGAACCGCGCTGAACCAGGCGGAAAAAAATGGCATCACCGTCATGGAACGTTTCAGCGACGATCACACCCGGGAGATCTCCGAGGCCTGGATACGCACCCGCAAGTGTAAAAGCAATGAGATCCGCTTTCTGATCCGGCCCATGGAAATGGAATACCGGGAAAATGAACGGCATTTCTATGCCTATCAGGATGGCAAGGCAGTCGGCTTTATCTACTTTGATCCGATTTACCGCAACAACGAGATCATCAGCTATGTGCCCAATATTTCCCGGGCCAATGCCGACTTTCGCCAGGGCATTTTCTACACCCTGATGGCCCATGCCATAGGCGTTTTCAAGACCGAGGGCGTGCCCTATCTGGATCTGGGACTGATTCCCCTGTCGCTTGATCCGGCGACCGAACATCAAGAGAGCCGCCTGCTCAAACGCCTGCTGCACGGGCTCTATGAGAAAGGCAACTTCCTTTACAACTTCAAAGGGCTGGAGTTCACCAAGTCACGCTTTCGGGGCGACAGCTTCAAGACCTATTGCTGCCACAAACGGTCGATTCCGGCGCTGGAATTTCTCGCCATGTTCAAGCTCACCCGGCTTCTATAGCCACCGGGCGCTGGTCGGGCCAGTCTCCGCACACCCGCCGGGGAGACAGGCCCAGCCCGGACATGAAGCCGGCGATTCCTTCCGGGGACGGGCCGGAAAACAGGGCAGCAGTGACCGGCAAGTGTACCGGCTCCGCAATGGATCTCTCGGCGACGGCAAGCTGGTCTGTCTGTTCCAGCAGCCAGGCTACCCGCCGAGCGATCGCCTCTCCTGAATCCACCCAGAACCGAACCGCCGGCAGGCTCCGCTTCAGGCTTTCCAGTAACAGGGGATAGTGGGTACAGCCCAGCACTACCGTATCCACCTCTGCGTCACGAAATGCCTCCATGGCATCTGCCAGTTCGCGGGCCGGCACCACACCGCCGGCAACCAGCTCTTCCGCCCAGCGCACCAGGCCGGGATGCCCGATACGCTCCACCCGGCAATCACCGGCAAATTCCTCGATCAGTCTGTCCAGATAGGGTCTGCGGACTGTGGCCGGCGTTGCAAGGAGCCCGATACGCCGGTTCCGGGTTTTCGCCGCCGCGGGCTTGATCGCTGGCACCACCCCCACAACCGGCACCGATGTTCTCCCACGCAGATGGGGCAATACCACGGTACTGGCCGTGTTACAGGCGACCACGATGACATCGGCGGGGTATTGCTCAAGGGCACGGGCAATCAGGGTGCAGCAGCGTTCAATCACTACCGGTTCCGACTTGTCGCCGTAAGGAAATCCAGCGTTGTCCGCCAGGTAGGTCAGGTCCGCGCCCGGCAGGTACCGGTGAATGCAGGCAGCAACACTCAGACCGCCGACACCGGAATCGAACACCAGAACCCTGGGCGGCGCCTGATCGTTCAAACCGGAATGCCTCCCCGGGAAATTTCCTTCTCCATAGCCCGGATCAGACGGCCTGAAATCGTGGTTTCCGGCGGCACCGGCGGTGTGTCACCCGGTAAAAACCAGTCGGCATCGGCGAGCTCGTCTTCCTGCAACACCAGGTTCCCTCCGGCGTAATCAGCGAAGAATCCAACCATCAACTGGTGCGGGAAGGGCCAGGGCTGCGACGCGTGGTACCGGATATTGGTCACATCCAGGCCGGTCTCCTCTTTCACCTCCCGGCAAACAGCCCCTTCCAGGCTCTCCCCCGGCTCAACAAATCCGGCGATCAGGCTGTAGAAGTGGCGTTTGACCCGTGACGACCTGGCCAGCAACAGGCGGTCATCCCGACGGATAACAACAATAACGCAGGGGGCGAGCCTCGGGTACCAGGGAATCCCGCAGGCTTCACACCATCTGGCACGCTCCCGGGCATGAAAACCGGTTTTCTCACCGCAGCGCCCACAATACTGGTGGTCACGCCACCACTGCCAGACCTGGAAACCGGTACTCAGCATATCCGCGGGGGCATCGTTCATCATCAGCAGGGCCTCCCTCAGGGGAATGATCTCCTGTTGTTCAACCGAGCTTTCCGGCAACTCGGTCACGAATACATCGCGACCGCCGAAGGTTCCCACAGAGACGGCATCGGACAGGACATCCCCGAACAGCGCGCTGTCCCGGGGATGCAGCCAACCGTTACCGGGCTTCACCACGCCCGATCCCGCAAGCGCCAGAATCAGGTCGTTCTGCTCCGGCGGTCTGTTTGTCCAGCCGGGTTTCCACTGAGTCATCGAGACCACCATCTGATGTGCTGCCTGAGTGATTATAAGACCAAACTGAAATGTACCACATTGCCTTGCTGGCCAAGAATGCAACCTCGGCTTTCCGCTCTGTACTCAACCAAGTAAACTTGGCACCTGTCTTTTCAACGGAGTTGCACTTTATGCGTCTTTACCAGGGCATTCGCAGCCTGATCCTGACCCTTTTTCGCAAGATACTGTTTATCTGGGTCCGGACAGATGTCAGCGGCAACAGCGTTGACGCCCTCGCCCTGGATCCGGACACGCCGGTATGTTACGTGCTTCAGTACAGCTCCCTATCCGGCCGGCTGGTTCTGGAGCAGGAAGTGATCCGGGCCGGATTACCCGGAGCGGCAGAAGCCCTGCCGGTTAAAAACGGACCGTCGCATTCTTTCTTCTTTCTGTACCGCCGGATTGGCGGTTTTTTCCGGGGGCGCCAGGCACCGGCGCCTACCAGCGAGTTCCAGGCTCTGGTTCACTACGGCCTCGAACACCCGGATCAGGATGTCCAGATCGTTCCGGTTTCCCTGTTCTGGGGCCGCTCCCCGGACAAGGAGAAATCCCTGGTAAAACTGTTGCTGTCTGACACCTGGTCCATTGCCGGCAGGCTGCAGAAACTTCTGATCATTATGGTCCACGGCCGCAACACCTACGTTCAGTTCAATCAGCCCCTCTCGCTCAAGCAGGTTATTGATGAATACCGGCATAACGAAGAGCGCGCCAACCGGAAACTGGCCCGGATACTCAGAACCCACTTCCGCCGGGTACGCCAGGCTGTACTGGGACCAGACCTGTCACACCGCCGCACCCTTGTCGCAGGCCTGGTGCGGACCCAGTCAGTAAAGGAAGCGATCCGGGAAACGGCCGCCAAAGATGATATCCCGCCGGAAAAGGTTCGCGCCAAAGCCTACAAGTATGCCGACGAAATTGCCGCCAACATGTCCGTCGTCACCATTCGCGTTCTTGAGGTGGTGTTGTCGCGGCTGTGGAACCGGATCTACAAAGGCATCGCCATCAACAACATCCGGGTGGTGAAAGACGTCGCCCAGGACAATGCTGTCGTTTACGTACCCTGCCATCGTTCCCACATCGACTACCTGCTGTTGTCCTACGTGCTCTACAAAAACGGCCTGATGCCGCCGCACATTGCTGCAGGGGTCAACCTCAATATGCCCGTCGTGGGCCCCATTCTGCGTCGGGGCGGCGCCTTTTTCATGCGCCGCAGCTTCAAGGACAACCCGCTGTACGCCACCGTGTTCAACGAATACATGCATGTAATGTTTTCCCGGGGTTACTCGGTGGAGTATTTTGTCGAGGGTGGCCGAAGCCGCACAGGCCGGATGCTGCAACCCCGGCCCGGGATGCTGGCAATGACAGTACGCAGTTTCCTTCGGGATCACCGCAAGCCCATCGTGTTCGTCCCCGTTTACATTGGCTACGAAAAGGTTATGGAGGGCCGCTCGTATCTGGGTGAACTTCGCGGCAAGAAAAAAGAAAAAGAGAGTGTCTTCGGGTTGGCCAAAACGGCGCGTAAACTCAGCAATTCCTTCGGTCGCGTGGCGGTCAACTTCGGTGAGGCCATTCACCTTTCCGACGTTCTGGATGATGTCCATGACAGCTGGCGCGAGGAAGCCTACGACGCCGGGCACCGCCCGGCCTGGCTCAACACTGCCGTATCCGAACTCGCATTCCGGGTAGCCTCCAGCATCAATGCCTCTGTCGCGGTTAATCCGATTGGCATGGCCGCAACGGTTCTGCTCGGGACCGAGCGTCTGGCGATGGACGAAGGCCAGTTGATCCGGCTGATGGATCAGTACGCCGCCCTGCTGAAAGCCTTTCCCTATGCCGCGACGGTCACCCTGCCCGAAGGCAGCGGTAAAGACTGGGTGGCCTACTGTGAGGGCATGGGGCTGATTAACCGCCAGCCCCAGAAGCTGGGCGATATCATCGCCCTGGAAGGCAGCAATGCCATTCTGATGACCTACTACCGCAACAATATCCAGCACCTGTTCGCGCTGCCTTCACTGATTGCCAGCCTCTTTGAGAACAAGGATTCCCTGAGGCGAGAGAAGATCGTGTTCCTGGCCAGCGTGGCCTATCCCTACCTGCAATCCGAGCTGTTCCTGAAGTACCACTCGGATGAAACCGAAACCGTCATCAATCAATGGATCGATGTTCTGATAGCCCAGGGTTTGCTCAAGCCTCTGGACGACGACCGGATCGGCCGACCAGACGAAGGCACCGAGGCCATGCTGAGGTTGCGTGTGCTGTCACGTTTTATCATCCAGACGGTAGAGCGCTACCATATCGCGCTCGGCATCCTCCGGAAATACGGCTCGGGCAAGATCAGTGCGGCAGAACTGGAAGAGCAGAGCGCACTGCTGGCCGAACGCATGTCGATCCTGTTTGGCCTGAATGCACCGGAGTTCTTCGACAAGAGCCTGTTCCAGAACTTCATAGCCAACATGCAGAAGAACGGCGTGATCACCACCGATGATAACGGCTTGCTGTGTTATGGCGAGGGGCTGGATGAGGTGGCAGAGGACGCACGGCTGGTGCTGGGCGTCGAGAAGCGACAGGCGATTCAGCAGGTCACGATGATGGGAGCCTGAGGGGCGCTTCACAGGGTAACCAAGGGCTTTTTACAGGCTAAGGGCTCACTGGGCAGGCAGGGCCTTGATGGCATAGACATCGTAGCGGCTGCTTTTGCCCTCTATCCGTGTGGTTGGGTCCGGCCCGGCAATCGCCGGCGCCTTCCGCGGACGCTTGACCACCACCCGGTAACGGGCGCACTCCAGGGCACCCGCGAGCAGGCGTCCGGAATCGTCATCGTCGCCGACAACTGTCCGGAATACCTGCATTTCCTTTTTAACCAGGGCCGATTTATCCCGGTGCGGAAACATCGGGTCCAGATAGATTACATCGGCAGCCTCACCGCCAGCCCGTTCAAGCCAGTCGATACTGCTGCCTTCCATCAACTGCATGCGTTCAACGATCATCGCACAATCCACGTTCAGAGCGGCACGGGCCAGGCCATCCGCCAGGAGCGCATGGATAACCGGATTGCGCTCAAACAACGTTACCCGGCACCCAAGGCTGGCGAGGATAAACGCATCCTGGCCAAGCCCTGCCGTGGCATCAACAATATGCAGATTGGCGCGGGTTTTCTGCAGGCCGACAGCCCTGGCGACCAGCTGACCGGCCCCGCCGCCGTGTTCACGCCGGTAGCCCATCTTGCCGGTAACGAATTCCGCGCGCACCGGCCCGGGCGCTCCCTTGCCGGTAACTTGCAGGCCCAGGCCCTGCTCATCAAGGAACAACAGAACCGGGACATCGCGAACGTCCCTGGGCAGCACCACCCCTAAATTCTCCAGTAACAGAGACTCGGCCAGAGACTCAGCCTGAAACCTGTCCCCCAGAGGACTTCGGGCAATGGCAATGGTTTGTTGCCAGTCGGCGGGCATTACAGAAGAAGCAGAGGGATCAGACATCAGACCAGAATATCGATTCCGGCCAGGCTGCCGCCGGTGCCGGCGTCCTGACCGGCGGCCGCAACGGAAGCAAACGTGGACAGGGCTCGGGCGGCGGGCAAGGAGATTTCACCAGCCCGGAAACGTTCAAGGCGGATGTCTTCGGAGGCACGCCTGGCCTCGACCCGGCGCTCGAGACTTTCGGTGGGGGTTCGCTCACTGACCACACTCTGGCGGCCATCGGCAAGATCACGGCGAGCGGAATCGCCCGTTTTCTCTGGTGCCGAAGCGGGAGCGCGTGCGACATCACTGCGCTCGCGGACCTGGCTGTTGTTGCCCGTCTGCGAAACGACATTGTTGCCCGGATTAATGCCACCAATCATGTTCAGATACCGCCATGTTCAGATACCGCTGGCCCGATGACAGGAAAACCTGAGCTGGAAGTATGGAAGATTGTCGCCCGGAAGAAAAGGCAGCTGTTCAGTATTTACTCAGGCCTGAGTGATCGGACTGACTACCGACCGGGCAGCTTCTTCCAGGCCACTTCGTCCCGGATATACACCGGTTGGGCCTGTTCCGCCGGAACCGCCTTACCCTGCCGGTATCCGATAGCGGCCAACCGTGCAACCCAGGAGGCACGAAGCACCAGTGCTTCATCGATCGTTTCTACCTGTCCGGTTATTGCGGAGGGCATCCCGGAGCGATACTGCCAGCCCTGGCCAACGCCATACCAGTGATCGGGCCCCGACGGGAGAGCAACGTCTGAGGGAAGACAAACCTGCTCCTCTCCCAGTAAAACCGGAATGCCAGCCCGGCACTCGAAACAGCCCCAGTAGACCTCCCCCATGCGGGCATCAAAGGCCACTGCGATACCACTGTGCCCGGGAATACTGTGCCCGGGAATATCGAGGGTTTCGATCGCGCCAAGGGCAACGGCTTCAAGAGAAGAAACCGGTACCACCGGAATATCCAGACCCCATGCCAGCCCCTGTACCACCCCGGTTGCGATTCGCAGGCCGGTAAAGGAACCGGGGCCACAGGCAAACGCCAGGACATCCAGATCCTCGGGCACCAGGCCCTGCGCCAGGAGCAGCTCCCGCACCATCGGCATCAGCAGCCGGGTATGACCGCGCGGGGCAAGTTCAAAACGTTCAGAGATCTCGCCATCAACAAGAAGGGCTGCGGAGCAGCCCTCTGATGACGTATCCAGTGCCAGCAGTTTCACGTGTGTGAAAACCTCAGGTCAGGATGCCGTGGATTTACGTGAGTTCAGACAGGATCTGGTCGCGAATGCTGTCCAGGCTGCCAACACCTTCTACCCGCACGTATCTGGGTGCCGCGGCCGGCTCTTTTGATGCCCAGTCCTGGTAGTAACCGATCAGCGGTGCAGTCTGGTCGTGGTAGATTTTCAGACGCTTGCGAACCGTTTCTTCCTTGTCATCTTCACGCTGAACCAGTGGCTCACCGGTTTCATTGTCCTTGCCTTCCACCTTGGGTGGATCATATTTTACGTGGTAAATCCGGCCACTACCTTCGTGAACCCGGCGGCCGGACAGACGGCTGACGATTTCGTCGTCGTCGACAGCAATCTCGACAACATAATCAATGGCAATCCCCTGATCTTTCAGGGCCTCTGCCTGTGGAATGGTGCGGGGGAAACCGTCCAGCAGGAAGCCGTTCCTGCAATCCGGCTGCTGGATGCGCTCTTCAATCAGCGCGATGATGATGTCGTCAGACACCAGGCCGCCGGTCGCCATGACTTCCTTCACCTGCTTACCCAGCCCGGACTCGGCCTTAACCGCCGCCCGCAGCATGTCACCGGTGGAGATCTGGGGAATATCGAACCGCTCGGTTATGAACTGGGCCTGAGTTCCCTTACCTGCGCCCGGCGCGCCTAACATGATGATTCGCATAACGCTGTGCTCCCGTTTTAGTCATTATCGTTTGAAAAGCTGTGGCAAAAACCCCTGCCTTTGCGACAGCCTCTCTCATCCGGAACAGGTGTCAGCCGGAATCGGCGAGGGCGCATTATACGAAGTCAGCCACGTCAGAGAAAGTCGACCTCCGTATCATGCACCGGAAGTGCGCATTTCCCCGCAAACAACGCCAGGGTGTCAGGATGACAGGGAGCTGGCCAGGGCGTCCAGATCCGGAGCTACCCGATCCATTTCTGCCGTGAGTTCATCCAGTACATTTGGCTGCAGCCCCAGCCCCTCTACCAGCGCTGGCACATCGTCGGGATTGAATTCATCACCAATCCCACGCTCCTTGAGCAAGGCATTCGACAGCTGCACCATCAACACGTAATTTTCATGCTCTCCGTGATAGCCGGGCTGCTGATGGATACCAGCTGCCTTGATCACGGGGTCCGGCAGTTGCCACAAACGATGGAGAATCCCGCCAATGGCACCATGGCCCACAGCAAGAATTTCCTGTCCGTCCCCCTGGCCGAATACCTGCTGCTCAATGGAATGCATACTGGCTTCAGGGTTGGCTTCACGGAGCTGATTAAGCTCATCAAATTCAGCGGGAAACAGGTGCCCCACCAGCAACAGGCCGAAGTTGTGGAGCAACCCGCAGAGATAGCCAAGGCCTTTTTCAGCACCGCACCTGGGTGCAATACTCTGGCACAGGAACGCGCAATACAGTGAGTGGCGCCAGAAATTGTCCATACCCAGCAGACCCTGACGAGGCACGTCGAACGCCCGGACCGACGCGATGCCCAAGGCGATATGGGCCACGCGGTCGAAACCGAGTACCCGGGTAACGGCCTCCTGTACGGAATTGATCTGGCCCGGGTAGTTGAACAGGGCCGATCGGGCATAGCGCATAACCTGGGCCGTCAGACTCGGGTCAAACTCGATGAGCTCGGCCAGCTCGCGAGCGGTGGCTTCGGTATTTGCGGTCAGCCGGAGAATGCGCAGCGCAAGGGCCGGCATCGGTGGCAGGCGGTAGAGTTTCTGGAGTTTGTCGGCCACTTCCTCCAGGGTCAGCGCCTCACGGTTGCCGTTGCCCGGCCCGCGGATTACCAGATGCCCTTCTCTGGCACCCGCAAGCGCCAACCTGAGGGACCGGCCATCCATCTCCATCAGCGAGTGATCGGTACCGCTGGAGAAAAGCACCCGCTCGGCCTTGGCGACATCTTCATCCACCACCACCGGAAGCTCATAAGCCTGGCCAATGGGCGGTGTGAACCCCGGGTCGCAGTCCCCGAACAGGCGCATGGTCTGGCGGGCGGTCAGGGGCTGCAATCGGCGACCGGTCAACTGGTAGACCGCATCCGGGTCAAGGGAGCTGTCAAATTTGTGAACGGCCATCACCACACCGCTGATATCAATCAGCAGTGTGGCCTGGATAAAATCGGCCTGGGGGAGCCCCGAGGCAATAACCGCTGAATCCAGGCTGGTTACCGGGTCAATCGGCAACTCCTGAAAACCAATACCCTTGCGGGCAAGAAAACGCTCCAATCGTGCAGCCAGTGCCACAGCTTACTCCTGTTATCCAGCGTCAGTGGCCGAGCTACCCGGCCTCTTTCCAGCACTTTTTAGCCGGTGTTGCGCATGCCGGCCGAGATGCCAGCCATCGTGACTTTCAGGGCACGCTCCACCAACTCCGGCACTTCGCCCTTGCCTTCACTTTCCCGGTCACGTCGGAGCAACTCGGCCTGCAGATAATGCAAAGGATCCGTGTAGGGATTACGCACCCGCATGGAATGCGCGAACACCGGCTCACCTTCCAGCAAGTCGTTCTGCTCCTTGAGCTCCAGAAGCCGCTGAATGCAGCCCTGAAGCCGTATTCTCAGGCTTTTCCCGAGGGCCTTGAGTTTGTCATCGTCCAGCAACGTCTGCTCATAATAGCTGGCGATGCGCAAATCTGCCTTGGCCAGCACCATCTCCAGCATATCCACATAGGTGCGGAAGAAAGGCCAGCCATGCATCATATCCCTGAGGACCGGGAGCCGGTTATCCCGTGCCGCCTCTTCCAGCGCCACATCACTGCCCAGCCAGCTGGGCAGCATCAGCCGCATCTGGGTCCAGGCGAAAATCCAGGGAATGGCCCGCAGGCTTTCCACGCCGCCGGTCGCCTTTCTTCGCGCCGGCCGGCTTCCAAGTGCCAGTTTTCCCAACGCCTGCTCCGGCGTTACCTGGCGAAAATAAGGTACAAAGTCCGGATTCTCACGGACCACATCCCGATAGGCCTTCAGGGAGCGCTCCGTGAGCCAGTCCATGGTTTCCCGCCAGCTGTCCTCCGGCTTCGGCGGCGGCGCCAGGGTCGCTTCAATAACCGCCGTGGTGTAGAGCGTCAGGCTCTGCACCGCCAGCCTGGGCAAACCGAACTTGAAACGGATCATTTCACCCTGCTCGGTAATCCGGAAACTGCCGTTTACCGAACCCGGCGGCTGGGACAGGATGGCCCGGTTGGCCGGGCCACCACCTCGGCCCACGGTGCCACCGCGGCCGTGGAACAGAGTGAGATGCACACCATACTGGCTTGCAACGTGGGTGAGCTTTTCCTGGGCCTGATACTGCGCCCAGGCGGCCATGAGCTGACCGGCATCCTTGGAGGAATCGGAGTAACCAATCATGACTTCCTGGCGGCCCTGGCAATACTCCCGATACCACTCCACCTCATACAGCGCAGCCATGCTCTCAGGGGCACCACGCAGGTCGTCCAGGGTTTCAAACAGGGGCACCACACGCATCGGGTACTTCATTCCCGATTCCCGCAGCAGCAGAATGACGCTGAGCACATCGGAAGGCTTGCTGGCCATGGAAATCACATAGGAGCCCAGAGCCTGGGGCGTTTGCTGGGCTACGACTTCGCAGGTGGCAAGTACCTCCCCAACCGACTCCGAGGGTTCCCAGTTGCGGGGTACCAGTGGCCGCCGACCCTGGAGCTCCTGCACCAGAAACGACTGACGCTCCTGTTCAGACCAGGACAGGTAATCCCCCAGACCGACATAATCCACCATTTCTGCAACGGCTTCGGCGTGACGGGCCGCTTCCTGGCGAATATCCAGCCGAATCAGTGGCAGGCCGAAGGTGTGTGCCCGGCGAATGGTGTCCAGCAGCGGGCCGTTGGCAATCGTCTCCAGGCCGCAATCGACCAGAGACCGGTAACAAAGCTCCAGGGGCCCGGTAAAGTCCTCGTTCTCGAACAGAATACCGGTGGCATCTGCCGGTTCGCCGTTAACGCTCGCCTCGGCCCAGTCACGGGTTTTAATCAGCCAGTCACGGAGTTCGGCGAGGACATGGCGATAGGGTTCCCGGGAATCACCGGCAACTGCCTTGAGCTCATCGCTCGCCTGCCACATGGACAGTTCGGCCCGCAGCGCCTGAATATCCCGAAGATAGAGATCCGCTGCCATCCAGCGGCCCAGCAGGAAAACCTTGCGGGTCACTTTATGGGTCACGTTGGGATTGCCATCGCGGTCTCCCCCCATCCAGGACGCAATCCGGATAGGAGACGCCTGCAAGGGCAGCCCTCTATCCGTAGCCTCCTGCAAAGAAGTGTCGAGGCTTCTCAGAAACTGTGGTAACGCCTGCCAGAGGCTGTTCTCGATCACCGCAAAACCCCATTTGGCTTCATCCACGGCCGTTGGCCGCTCATGGCGAATCTCGTCGGTATGCCAGGCTTCCGTAACCAGCTGGGACAGGCGGTTGGCAATTTCCTCGCTCTCCGCGGGCATCAGGTCCTCGTGATCCAGCCTCGCCAGGCAATCCGACATTTCGTCGTATTTCATGATCAGTGTGCGGCGGGCCACTTCGGTGGGGTGAGCGGTCAGCACAAACTCGATCCGCAGATCGGCAACCCGCTGGTGGAGTTCCTCCGGGCTGACACCTCCGGTTTTCAGCCGATCGAAGACCTCACCCAGGGATTCAACCATCAGATCAGACTGATGCCCCCGTTTTCGCCTTATACCATGGTACTGCTCGGCCAGGTTGGCGAGGTTGAGAAACTGGTTGAAGGCCCGGGTAACCGGCAGGAGTTCGTCATCGCGCAGCTTACCCAGCAAGCTCACCAGCCGCTGGCCAGAGCCGCTTTCGTGCAGGCGGTCCGCTTTGGCAGCGGCCCGGATTTCCTCGATCAGCTCATAACAATCCTGCCCGGGGTGTCGTCGTATGCTCTGGCCCAGCAGCTCGCCCAACATTCGCACGTTTTCTCTGAGATCCGGATGTAGCTCAGTCACATTGGCGTCCTTTTGAATTGACGGAGGCAAAGTAAACTTACGATACTAAGGAACAGTCGAGAAAGTCTATTGGCGATTCAAGCCTGTAGCTGCAAGGAGTCATCATGAAGGTTACTGATCTGCCCAAACACTGGGAAAAGCAAAAAGAGCCCGTGGAGCGCACTCACGATTACAATTTGCGCCTTCCACTGGAGGATGCGGCACGGGTGGCTACACTGGCCGAGCTATACCCGGACCGCAGTGAGAGCGATATCCTGAACGATATGATTGGTGCGGCCCTGGACGATCTGGTTCGCCAGAGCCCGCTGAAGGACAGGCTGGAGGGAAAGGAAAAGGAAAAGTAAGTATCGACGGGCAGCGGGCTGCCCGTCAGGCTACTGATTCCAGCTGACGGGCCTTGAGGCGCTGAATGTGCTTCTGGCTCAGGCTGACAAACTTCGGAGTCAGGCCCTGATCTTCGTAGATCTCAAAACCGTCCTCGTCATAAGCCACCACCCGGGTTCCCTGAACATAGGGAAAACTGGTTTCCATCTCGTCCAGTGCTGCGGAAATCAGATCCCGCATCAGGTCCTGGGGCGACTTCATTGGATAAAGCGCTGCGAGCTTTTCGAGGCGCTTGTGATGCTGGTCAGATAACGCCATGAAATAGGCGTCCCGGGTAAGCCGACCACGAGCATGCTTGTCCCAGTAATTGACCAGATCTTTGATTTTCATGGTGCCTTCACTCCTGCATCTTATTGATGGCGCACGGCGCACGAAAACCGTGCATCCGTTTCCGGAAGTGTAGACGAAGCCGTCGGTCCGGGGGCGGGAAAATTGGTAACGGATTGTACTTACCGATCGGCCGGATTCAGCATCCGTTCCCTCCCCGCTCCACGCCTTTAACCGCCTGCCAGACGGCATCCAGCGCCTCCAGTGATTCTTCGCCCATGTCGCGGCCCTCTCGTTCAAGCACACGTTCAATCGCCCGGAAGCGGGCATCGAACTTGTGGTTGGTTCGATTGAGGGCCTGCTCAGGATTGACCCTCATGAACCGTGCCAGGTTCACGCAGACGAAAAGAAGATCACCCAGTTCATCTTCAACGGCGTCTGGATCGCCAGCGCCAGTTTGCGCCGCCTCCCATGCTTCCTTGAGCTCGTCGATTTCCTCGTGGAGCTTGTCGAAGACCGGTCCGGTATCCGGCCAGTCAAAACCGTGCCGGGCCGCCCGCTTCTGGAGCTTTTCAGCCCGGGCCATGGCCGGCAGGGTTCGGGCAATGCCGTCAAGCCGGCTGGATTGCTCGTTAGTCTCCGGGGTGGAGGCCAGTGCCCGCTCTTCCGCTTTGATGCGCTCCCAGCTTTCCCTGATCCAGGCTTCATCCGGCCGGTGATCCGGGTCGATACGGCTTTCCAGGGTGCCCTCGGGAAAGACGTGGGGGTGCCGACGCACCAGTTTCCGAACCAGGTGATCAACCACACCATCAAAGTCGAAATGCCCGTCTTCCCGACCAATCTGGGCGTAGAAGATCACCTGGAACAGCAGGTCACCCAATTCATCCTTCAGATGCGGGTAATTCTCGCGCTCAATGGCATCGGCGACTTCGTAGGCCTCCTCAAGGGTATGAGGCACAATGGTCTTGTAGGTTTGCCAGGTGTCCCATGGGCAGCCGGTCTCCGGGTCCCGGAGCCGGGCCATGAGGGTTTTCAGGTCATCAATAGTGTAGCTCATCCGCGCTTACGCCTTACATCAATGACATTGGGCAGGTTACGGATCTTCGCCAGCAGTCGAGCCAACTGCTCCAGACTGGAAATCTCTACCGTCAACAACATGGTGGCCGTATTTTCATCCTTGTTACTCAGGGTATTCAGCGCCAGCACATCACTCCTGGACGAGGACAGCACCTGGGTGATGTCCCGCAGCAATCCGGACCGGTCGTAGGCTTCAATCTCGATGTCCACCGGATAGACAGCCGCCGGTCGGCCGCCCCAGCTCACCTCGATTATCCGGTTCGGTTCAAACTCCTGCAGATTCAGGAATGTCAGGCAATCCTGACGGTGCACGGTTACCCCCCGACCCACGGTGATGTAGCCGCCAATGGCATCCCCGGGCAAGGGTTTGCAGCATTTTGCCACCTGGGTCTTCAGCTTGCCTACGCCGACAATCTGGATATCGGATTCAGTGTCGTAAGGCCTGCGCCGCTGGGTGCTGAGCTTGAGGTCCAGTTGCCCGGATTTCGGCTCCAGCATCTGCTGGGCCACGTTGGCCACATGAGTCGGGCGCAGGTCGCCGGCACCAACCGCGGCAAACATGTCCTCGGCGCTGTGGTAGTTCACTTTCTCTGCCAGCTCGCCGAGATCCACATCGTAAAGCGACAGGCGCCCGAATTCGTCCTCAAGGATGGCCCGGCCATCAATGATATTGCGGCCGCGATCCTGTTGCTTGAACCAGTGCGTTACCTTGGCCCGGGCCCGGGACGTCTGGATATAGCCGAGGCTCGGGTTCAGCCAGTCACGACTGGGGGCCGGGTTATTGGAGGTCAGGACAAACACCTGATCCCCGGTTTTCAGCGGATAGGTCAGCGGCACGATACGACTGTTCACCCGCGCTCCCCGACAGGCGTGGCCGATTTCAGTATGGACCCGATAGGCGAAATCCACCGGGGTCGCACCCTGGGGCAGATCCACCACATGGCCCTCGGGGGTGAATACATACACCCGGTCCGATGTCACATCGGACTTCAGATGGTCCGCCAGCCCGGACAGGTCGCCAAGCTCTTCCTGCCATTCAAGAACCTGGCGCAGCCAGTTGATCTTGGCATCGTAACCGGTGGACTTGTTGCTTTTGTCCGTGCCCTTGTACAACCAATGGGCGCACACACCCAGCTCCGCTTCCTCGTGCATCTTGTGGGTACGGATCTGGACCTCCATGACCTTGCCTTCCGGCCCGATCACCGCCGTGTGCAGCGACTGGTAACCGTTTTCCTTGGGATTGGCAATATAGTCATCGAACTCGTTGGGGATATGGCGCCACAGGGTATGAACGATCCCGAGCGCGGCATAGCAGTCCCGTACTTCCGGCACCAGGATTCGCACAGCACGGACATCGTACACCTGGGAAAAGTCGATACCCTTGCGCCGCATTTTCCGCCAGATGCTGTAGATGTGCTTGGCCCGGCCCGAAAGTTCGCCCTCAATTCCGAAGGCTTTCAGTTCCGTCTGGAGGGTCTTAATTACCTGCCTTATGTAGCCGTCCCGGTCAAGGCGCTTTTCATCAAGCAGCCTGGCAATCTTTTTGTAGGCGGACCCGTGCAGGTAGCGGAAGGACAGGTCCTCCAGCTCCCATTTGATGTGGCCTATGCCAAGACGATGGGCAAGCGGCGAATAGATGTCGAACACTTCCCGGGCAACGCGCATGCGCTTCTCTTCGGTGCCATTCTTGACGGCCCGGATGGCGCAGGTCCGCTCCGCGAGCTTGATCAGGGCAACGCGCACGTCATCGATCATGGTAACGAGCATCTTGCGAACGTTGTCCAGCTGGCCTTCACTCTGCCCCAGCACATTGCCCTTGAGCGGGTGATGAATGGAGGAAATCGCCGCCATTTGCTGAACGCCATTGATCAGGCCTGCGACCTCATCGCCAAATTCCTTGCGGATGTCTTCAAGCGGAACCCGTTCCTCACGAACGGACCGATACAGAATCGCGGCCACCAGACTGGCCTGGTCCAGATGCAGTTCCGCCAGCACCTGGGCCATTTCAATACCGATACGGAAACTGCTGGAACCGGGCGCCCACAGGCGATCTTCCCGGAACGCCTGCAGATCAATCTCAGCCGCCTTTTCGCAGGCTCGCCGGAACTGGTTAACGTCGTCCAGATGTGTTTGCGAGGCAATCTGGTGTACCCAGCCCTCAATATCCACCTGGCCGTCGCCGGTCATTGCGTAGTCTTCGCGAACTTTTACCATATCAGTCTTGTTGTTCCTGATGGTTCCCGCAGCCATCCCTGACGGCCCACGACATCTTCAGCCGGAATCCCGCTCGAACAGCGCGATGGATTCCACATGGGTGGTGTGGGGAAACATGTCCATCACACCCGCGCGCACCAGACGATAGCCGTTGCGCACCATCACCCCCGCATCCCGCGCCAGGGTGGCCGGATTGCAGGACACATAGACAATCCTCCGGGCCCCGAATGCCGTCAGGTACGTGCAGATTTCTTCGGCACCGGAACGGGGCGGATCAATCAGGATCTTGTCGAACCCTTCCTTTGCCCAACTTTGTCCCGTGAAATCCCCATGCAGATCGGCGCCGTGAAAAGCGACATTATCCAGACCGTTTAGTTCCGCGTTTTCCCGACCACGGACGACCATGGTCTCATCGCCTTCCACGCCAACAACCTGGCCACCCTTCCTGGCCAGCGGCAGGGTGAAGTTGCCAAGGCCGCAAAACAGATCCAGCACCCGCTCCTCTGGCTGCACATCCAGCCACTCGACAGCCCTGTGTACCATCGCCCGGTTGATGCCTGCATTGACCTGGGTAAAGTCCATGGGATGAAATTTCATGGTCAGTTTGAATTCTTCCAGCCGGTAGCTCAGACGTTCGTCATCCCGGCCAGCAGATTCAGGCCAGATCCGGTGCACGGTATCCGGCCCCTTGGGTTGCAGGTAAATATGCAAATCGTGGGCCTGACCAAAGGCAATGAGTTTTTCCCGGTCACCCGCCGAGAGCTCATCCATGTTTCGGAAAACCATCACAGCCACATCATCACCACAGGCCACTTCCACCTGGGCAATCCGGTTGTAGGCGTCCAGGTCGTGGAGCATGTCGCGCAGTGGCAGCACCCGCTCTCCAATGCGCGGATCCAGCACTGCGCAGCGATCAATGTCGGTCAGGAAGCTGTTGCGCTTCTCCCGGAAACCCACCAGAACGGATTCCCGGGCCTTCACGTAACGGACCCCCAGGCGCGCCTTACGGCGATAACCCAGGCTGCTTTCCGAGCGCAGGGGTTCGATCCACTCTTCGGGTTCAATGCCCCCGAAGTGGGCAAAATGTTCACGCAGGGTAGTTTCCTTGAACCGGATCTGGGCATCGCCACTCATGTGCTGAAGGCTGCAGCCCCCGCACAGGTCGGCGAACTCGCAGGGCGGTGCCTGGCGCTCCGGCGCGGCTTCCAACACCTGTTCGGCGCGCAGTTCATCAAATTTGCTGCGGCTGGACACCACTTTGGCGATCACCGTCTCCCCGGGCAGGGCGCCATCCACAAACTGGATTTTGCCGTCCTGACGGGCGATCCCCCGGCCGTCGTGGCTCAGGGATTCAATGTCACAGCGCACAGGCTCTTTGGGAAGAGCCTTCCTGCGTCGTCTGCTCATATTCGGGTCTCTTGGTAAAAACGGATTCAGGCGCCGGGAAACACGCCAGTCGACAGGTAGCGATCACCGCGATCACAGATAATGGCTACGATGATGGCATTTTCAACCTGTTGTGACAGTTTCAGGGCGGCGGCAATGGACCCGCCCGAGGATACCCCGCAAAAGATACCCTCTTCGGAGGCCAGGGCCCGCATGGTGGTCTCGGCTTCTTCCTGCCCGATGTCCAGCACCTGGTCCACCCGAGTGGCATCGTAGATTTTCGGCAGGTAGGCCTCGGGCCAGCGCCGGATTCCGGGGATCGAGGCGCCCTCTTTCGGCTGCAGACCGATAATGCGGATATCAGGGTTGCGCTCCTTGAGATACCGGGAAACGCCCATGATGGTGCCAGTGGTGCCCATCGAGCTGACAAAGTGCGTGACACGCCCTTCGGTCTGCTCCCAGATTTCGGGTCCGGTCGTGCGGTAATGCGCCAGTGGATTATCCTGGTTACTGAACTGGTCCAGCACCTTACCCTTGCCCTCGGCTTCCATCCTGAGGGCCAGGTCCCGGGCGGCTTCCATGCCCTCTTCTTTGGTAACCGTGACAATCTCTGCGCCATAGGCCCGCATGGAGGCCCGGCGCTCCTCACTCATGTTGGCGGGCATAATCAGCACCATACGGTAGCCCTTGATCGCTGCCGCCATCGCAAGGGCTATGCCGGTATTGCCACTGGTCGCCTCAATCAGAGTATCGCCCGGCTTGATTTCACCGCGGCGCTCCGCCTCCTGGATCATGCTGATGGCCGGGCGATCCTTTACCGAGCCGGCGGGGTTGTTACCCTCCAGCTTGGCCAGAATGATGTTGCTGGTCTCACCGGGGAGACGTTGCAGGCGAACCAGAGGGGTGTGCCCGACATAATCTTCAATGGTGGGAAAATGCATATGATAACCCTGTGGTACACTTTTGGCTTCGCATGATACGCGTTATCGCCCCGGTCTCCCAATACAGCTTCTTGCTATATCCATGACCGGTGGCTATATCCGCCACGAGATTTTCCGGGGCTGCCGGGACTGAATTAACACAGTTATCCGCGTCCGGATCATCTATTCTTAACAGGGAAGTTTTCCGCACCTGCGTGCGGACAAAGCAATAATTCAGGAACACAGTATGCGACGTTGGGGCATTCGCAAGAAAGTTTTGGTGGTAACCCTGGTTCCCACCCTTCTGACCACCTTGATGCTGGGGCTGTTTTTCACCTACAGCTGGGTCACCGATATTGAGAGTCTGCTCAGGGACCGGGGTGAATCTCTGTCACGCCAGTTGGCGGCAGGGTCGGAGTACGGTTTGTTCACCGCTAACCGGAGCCTGCTCAGCAATCTCTCCAATGCCCTTCTCGAAGAACAGGATGTCCGCTCAATCACCTTCTTTGGCAGTGACGGCTCACGACTGCTGCATACCGGGCCTGGCAGTTCCGAGACCGTGAACAGCGAAGAGCTGACCGCCGAACGTGCCACACGAATTTCCCGGGAGAACAGCACCCGCTTTATTACCCCCGTCTTCCTTCAGGATCTGATGATCGAGAGCATGATGGACCCGGATGCCCGCCAGTCCATGTCCGGCCTGCGGGAGCCCCTGGGCTGGGTCGTCGTGGAGATGTCCCACATCCGTACCGAGAAGGAGACCTACAAGGCTCTGCTGATCTCCCTGCTGCTGGTTCTGGGCGGCGTCATCCTCAGTATGGCGATTGCCCTGAGGCTCAGCCGGGCCTTCACCAATCCGGTGTTTGAACTGAATGCAGCCGTTGCCAAACTCAAGGAAGGAAGGCTGGACACCCGTATCCATACCGGAGCCGGCCCTGAATTCGAGCAGCTCGAATCCGGGCTCAATGCCATGGCTGAAGAGCTGAGCAAAGCCCAGGCCGAGATGCAGCAGAATGTCGACCAGGCTACCGGGGACCTGCGTGAGACCCTGGAAACCATCGAGATCCAGAATATTGAACTGGACTTCGCACGGAAGGAGGCCCTGGAAGCCAGCCGGATCAAGTCGGAATTTCTGGCCAATATGTCCCACGAAATCCGCACCCCCCTCAATGGCATTATCGGCTTCACCGAACTGTTGCTGAAAAGCCCGCTGCCAAGGCAGCAGAGGGACCATCTGAGCACCATCCGCAAGTCTTCTGAAATACTGCTCACCATCATCAACGACATTCTGGACTTCTCCAAGATCGAGGCCGGCAAACTGATACTCGACCGTGTACCCTTCCAGTTAAGGGACATTGTCGAAGAGGTCATGGTCATGCTCGCGCCCGCGGCCCACGCCAAAAACCTGGACCTGGTGCCTCTGGTCTATAACGATGTGCCGGACAACATCATGGGCGACCCGTTGCGAGTCAAACAGGTCATCACCAACCTGGTGAATAACGCCATCAAGTTTACCCAGACGGGTGAAGTGGTGCTCCGCGCAAGCCTGGAAGAAGAAGAGAAAGACACCAATCGGGTCACCCTCCGCCTGAGCATTTCCGATTCCGGCGTGGGCCTTTCCCGGGCCCAGCAGCAGTCCCTGTTCAATGCCTTCAGCCAGGCAGACGCGTCCACTGCCCGCCAGTATGGCGGTACCGGTCTCGGCCTGGCCATCTCCAAACGGCTGGTGGAGGAGATGGGCGGCAGGATCGGCCTTGAGAGCGAACTGGGCAAGGGCTCAACCTTCTGGTTTACCCTGACATCGGAGCTGGCAACCAGTGGTGAAGCCATCGCGCCGAGGGATGCGCTGCAAGGTGAGCGGGTTATCTACCTTGAACAACAGAAGACCACGGGCCTGGCGGTAGAACACCTGTTACGGGACTGGGGCATGGTGGTTGACCGGGTGGAATCCCCGGGTGCCCTGCAGGAGCAGATTGAGGAAGCCCAGAAAAGCCAGACCGGTTATGCCGCGGCCATCGTTGGTATTACCCGCCATCTGCTCAATTCCAGCCAGTACTGCGGGCTTGTACGCACCCTGGAAATCGAACGGGATTGCCGGACCCTGCTGCTGACACCAACGCTCGAAACCCATGACACCCCGCTCTCCGGGCTGGCCAGTGGCCACCTGACCAAACCGGTGTGCCGGGACGCCCTGTACGACGAGCTATTGCTTCTGGTGCATGGCATCAACTCGGCGGGACGCACCACTGTGGAATATGAAACTGGCGGCCATCGGCTGTCCACTGGCAACGTACCCAGGGTACTCGCCGTGGATGACAACGACGCCAACCTGAAACTGGTCCTTACCCTGCTCGAAGACTGCCAGCTCGAAGCCGAAGGCGCCTCCAGCGGATTTGAAGCCCTCAGCAAGGCCAGACAAAAACCCTTCGACCTGGTATTCATGGACCTTCAGATGCCTGGAATGGATGGCGTGGAGACGACAGCCAGATTACGGGAGATGGATACCGGGAGTCCCCGCACGCCGATCATTGCGCTCACAGCGCATGCTCTTGCCGACGAACAGCAAAGGCTGACCAGGCAGGGATTCGACGGCTATATGCCGAAACCCATCAGCAGCAGCCAGCTCACCGAAATTATTCACGAGTACACCGGCTATGTCTGCCCGGGCATGGCCGGCCCGGGGCGCACCCGGATACCGGAAGTCCGGGACACCCGCCGCGCCCTGCGTCCGTCAACGCGCCAGATGCAACAGGACTGCGTGAGTGTTGATGAGAGCATTCAGTTGGCGGCTGGCAAAGCTGACCTGGCCGAGGAACTGTTCAGTATGCTGCTGGAGCAGGTCCACGTAGATCTGGAGCGGGTATCAGAACTCTGGGTAAATCAGAGCATGGATGAGCTGCTGGAGTGTGTTCACAAGCTCCATGGCGCTACCCGCTACTGCGGTGTTCCGGAACTCCGGGCCGCGGCCAATCGGCTGGAAACAGCCATCAAGTGCTCCGCACCCGATCTGGAACACCGGAAAGACCAGCTGCTTTCCGCCATGGAGCGCCTGCAGATCTGGAGCGAACAGACCGACTGGCAGCAGCTGTTTCGCGAACGGCACCAGGCGGCTGAAACCTCTTGATCAGGCCCGGCTCCGGGCCTGATCAAGAATGGCTTTCATGTCGCGGACAGCCTCTTTCAGGCCGGCAAAGACGGCCCGGGCGATAATGGCATGGCCAATATTCAGCTCGTTGATGCCCTGAATAGCCGCCACCCGCTCGGTGTTGTGATAGTGCAGGCCATGGCCCGCATTCACAATCAGCCCCTTCTTGCGCGCGTAGGCGGCGGCCTCGGCGATAGTCCTGAAGGTGGCATCCTCGGCCTCGGCAGTGCCGGCTTCCGCATATTCGCCCGTATGCAGCTCCACCACCGGGGCGCCACAGCGAACCGCAGCATCAATTTGCACCGGATCTGGAGCAATAAAAAGTGACACCTCGGCGCCGATCCGGGCGAGGCGCTCACAGGCCTTCGCCACCCTGGTTTCCTGGCCATCGACATCGAGGCCGCCCTCGGTGGTCAGCTCTTCCCGCTTTTCAGGCACCAGACAAACACACTCCGGCCGCACCTGCTCGGCAAACGCCAGCATGGCATCGGTAACGGCCATTTCAAGGTTCATCCTGGTCTGCAGTACTTCTTTCAGGAGCAGCACGTCCCGGTCCTGGATATGGCGCCGGTCTTCCCTCGGATGGATGGTGATGCCATCAGCACCCGCCTCCTCGGCCATCAGCGCCGCCTGTACCGGGTCCGGATACCGGGTCCCCCTCGCCTGCCGGAGGGTGGCAACGTGATCAATATTGACGCCAAGCAAAACTCTAGGATTCATGTGATTCTCCCCGAAGGTGAGTGAAAAGGCTGCGACTGTTCAGGGGCCGCCCCTGCAGAAGGTAGTCGGTGAGCACGCGCATAACCCGCTTGGACACCCGGCGGCAGGCGCCGGATTCGAAATCCTCCCGGGCCAGGGCCAATAACACGTCCCCCGGCAGATTTTGCAGGCGTACTCCGGGCGAGCCCCCGGACACAATGCCCTGTTCCGGATCATAACAATACTGCTGGCCGGCCTCGATGGATTGCCCCGTGTCAGTGGCGACATCCCAGGCAAAGTCGTAGCCCAGGGCCGAAGCAAACGCCAGTTCGAACCGACGGAGCACCGGCTCGACGTCGGTTGTGCCGGAGAGCTGGTCGATGGCATCGATATAGGCCGCAAACAGGGTCGGGTGTGGATCAGCAGCCGGAAGAACCCGCTGCAGCAGCTCATTCAGGTAAAGTCCGCTGTACAGGGAAATAGTCCGCCTCAACGCCGGGCCACTGCGCACATCAACCTCGGTAAGCGTTTTCAGGTCGCCCCGACCGACCCAGTTCATAACCAACGGCTGGAACGGCTGGAGCTGGGCTTTCAGGGGACTTTTGGTGCTGTTGGCGCCCCTGGCGATCACGGTCATACGGCCGTGATTCAGGGTGAACACATCAACCATAAGGCTGGTTTCCCGCCATGGGCGGCGGTGAAGGACATAGGCGGGCTCCTGCAACTCAGGCCCTGTCATACCCGCCTCAGAGGTCGTTCATGCCCAGGCTCTTGAGGGCCCGGTCGCTGTCTGCCCAGCCACGCTTTACCTTCACCCAGAGCCGCAGCATGATTTTGCTGTCAAACATACGCTCCATATCGGCACGCGCCTCCTGGCCGATACGGCGCATCCGCTCGCCCCTGTCGCCGATCATGATCTTTTTCTGCCCTTCACGTTCTACCAGAATGAGCGCAGAGATGTGAAGGGTCCTGCCCTCGCGCCTGAACTCCTCAATCTCTACCGCCACCGAGTACGGCAGCTCCGCACCCAGTTGGCGGGTGATCTTTTCCCGGACAATTTCCGAAGCAAGAAAGCGCTCGCTGCGATCGGTGATCTGGTCATCGGGATAGAAATGGATGCTCTCCGGCAGGTAACGCCCGACGGCCTCTTCCAGAGGCTGCAGATTGGTCTCCTTCAGGGCGGAAAGCGGAATGATCTCGGCAAACTCGCGCTTTTTTGAGAGCATGTCCAGGTGAGGCAGCAGGCTTTCCCGCTTTCCGATCTTGTCGACCTTGTTGACCGCCAGGATAACCGGGCATTTCAGCGTGCTGAGTTTCTCCAGCACCAGCTCATCGGCGGTGGTCCAGGCCAGCTGATCCACCACGAACACCACCACATCCACGTCAATCAATGCCGACGTGGCCGCCTTGTTCATATAGCGGTTCAGGGCCCGGGGCTCATCTTCATGCATGCCCGGCGTATCCACATAAATCGCCTGGACCGGCCCGACGGTCTTGATGCCAAGCACCTGATGCCGCGTGGTCTGGGGCTTGCGGGAGGTAATGCTCAGTTTCTGCCCGAGAATGTGATTCAGCAACGTGGATTTACCCACGTTCGGACGACCGACGATGGCCACAAAACCGCAGCGACTGTCCGGGTTCTCAGGACGGGTGATATCGTTCATTACTGGTTCTCCACGCCCAGTTCTTTCAGGGCGTTACGGGCCGCCTGCTGCTCCGCCACGCGGCGGCTGCTGCCGGTCCCGGTGGTTTTTCGGTCCAGCGAAGGCAACGCACAGGATACGTGAAAGGTTTGGTTGTGGGCTTCGCCGTCCACGGAAATCACATCATACAGCGGCAGCGGAAACTGCCGGGACTGAAGGTACTCCTGCAGACGGGTTTTCGGGTCTTTCTGGGTGTCCTGAAGATCCAGTTTTTCCAGGCGGTGTTCGAACCAGCGCAGCACCTGCTCACGGCAGGTGTGGAAATCGCTGTCCAGATAGATGGCACCAATGATGGACTCCACCGCATCGGCCAAAATCGATTCCCGCCGGAACCCCCCGCTTTTCAGTTCCCCGGACCCCAGACGCAGGTAATTACCGAGCTGGAACTCCCGGCCGATTTCCGCCAGTGTGACGCCTTTGACCATGCGGGCACGAAGCCGGCTCAGCTGCCCTTCCCGGGCTTTTTCAAAATGACGGAACAGGTATTCGGCAATGACCATGTTCACAATGGAATCACCGAGGAACTCAAGGCGCTCGTTATTCTGGTTCCCGTAACTCCGGTGGGTAAGCGCCAGCAAAAGCCGCTCAGGCGATTGGAACTGATAGCCGATGCGGCGCTGCAACTGATCCAGATCCGGTTGTGAACTCACTTGCCCTTCATCTCATATTCATGCTTGAAGTGGACGACGGTATCCACGTTACTGAACAGGTTATTGCGCACTTCGTAATCAACATTGATCACAACGAACTCGCCGTTTTTCTCGACGGTGATATTCTTGGCATCAAAGCCCCGGACATTGTTCACACTTAGGCGCTTGTTAATCAGCGTGCGAACCTGAGCAGCCCCCATCTCCGACAGGCCCTCGGTACCATCAAGGCTTTCCAGCGCTTCCTGGATGGTAATGTCGTCCAGGTAAATGGGACCGAGCTTGATCACCAGAGTCAGCAAACCACCAAAAAACAGCACCATGACCATCATCGTCAATGCCGAGGCACCCCTTTGACGGCCCATGCCGGAAAGATTGTTTTTCTTCATTATGCCTGCACTCCAGATAGTCCGAGTTACTCGATTCCGCCCACACGATCAAAGGATGGCAGACTGGTAAGGGATTTCCAGTGCATCCAGATTGCAAAGGCCTTGCCGACTACCAGCTCATCAGGGACCATGCCCCAGTAGCGGCTGTCGTTGCTGTTGTCACGATTATCGCCCATGACAAAGTAGTGGCCCTCGGGCACCTGCCATTCCCCTTCACCACTTCCACCGGGGCGGCCCAGGGTCAGGTAGATGTCGTGTTCAACCTCACCCAGATCTTCCCGGCGCAACTCCACAGGGGGCAGTCTTGCAACAAATCGGCTCTCCACAGGCTCGCCATTGATAAACAGCTGTTTGTCTTTGTAACGAATGCGGTCACCTGGCTCGCCAATGACCCGTTTTATGTAGTTGGTCTCACCATCTTTCGGGTACTTGAACACCATTACATCGCCCCGCCGAGGATCGTCAACGGTAAGGACTTTGGTGCCCGCGACGGGCAACCGAAGCCCGTAAGCGTATTTGTTCACCAGAATAAAATCCCCGACCTCAAGCGTTGGCAGCATGGAGCCGGACGGAATCTGGAATGGTTCCACCAGAAAGGACCGAAGGACCAGTACAATCGCCAGCACCGGGAAAAAGGAGCGGCTGAGATCAACCAGGTAGGGCTCTTTGGGCTCTTCTTCCTCGACGGCTGAGCCGCCTGCGGCATTGCCACTGGCACGGGAACCAGCGAGGCGACGCTCTCGAAGAAACAGCTTGTCCGCCAGCCAGATCAAACCCGTTGCGAAGGTCAGTACTACCAGAACCAGGGGAAAATCGATATCCATCCAGGGGCCTTTTAGTTATCCACTTTCAGTACGGCAAGAAACGCTTCCTGAGGCACCTCGACATTGCCCAGCTGCTTCATACGCTTTTTACCTTCTTTCTGCTTCTGCAGCAGTTTCTTCTTCCGGCTGACGTCGCCACCATAACACTTGGCGGTTACATTCTTGCGCAGCGCCTTCACCGTAACCCGCGATACTACCTGGTTTCCGATGGCGGCCTGAATGGCAATATCAAACATCTGCCGAGGAATCAGTTCCTTCATTTTCTCGATCAGCTGACGCCCCTTACGATGCGCCTGCTCCTTATGAACAATCAGTGCCAGCGCATCCACGCGCTCACCGTTGATCAGCACATCCAGCCGCACCAGACTGGCTTGCTGGAAACGGGTGAAATGGTAATCCAGTGACGCAAAACCACGGCTGGCAGACTTGATCCGGTCGAAAAAATCCATCACCACTTCCGCCATGGGCAGCTCATAGGTCAGCTGAACCTGGGTTGACATGAAGTGCATGTTCTTCTGAACGCCCCGCTTCTCCTCACACAGGGCAATCACGTTACCGAGGTGCTCCTGGGGCACCAGAATGTTCGCTTCCACCATCGGCTCTCGCATTTCTTCAATAGAACCAATATCCGGAAGGCTTGAGGGATTGTCCACCGACAAGATCTCACCCTGTTTGGTAACCACCTCATAGATCACCGTGGGAGCGGTGGTAATCAGGTCGATATCGTATTCCCGTTCCAGCCGCTCCTGGATGATTTCCATGTGCAACATACCGAGAAAACCGCACCGGAAACCAAAACCAAGGGCGTCTGAGCTCTCTGGCTCGAAGAACAGGGAGGCGTCATTCAGGGTCAGTTTCTCCAGCGCATCCCGGAAATCGTTGTAGTCGTCCGCGCTCACCGGGAACAGACCGGCGTATACCTGCGGCTTGACCTTCTTGAAACCGGGCAGCATGGGTGTTTCAGCAGCGAACTTCTGGTGCACGATGGTATCGCCGACCGGCGCACCATGAATATCCTTGATACCGGCAACGACAAAGCCGACGTCGCCGGCTTCCAGCACGTCGGTATCGGTTGGCTTGGGATTGAATATCCCGACCTTGTCCGCGTTCCAGGCTTTGCCGGTGGATTTGATGACGATCCTGTCGCCCTTTTTCAGGGTTCCTTCAGTCACCCTGACCAGGGATACAACACCCAGGTAATTATCGAACCACGAATCAATGATCAGCGCTTGCAGAGGCGCGCTGCGATCGCCTTTGGGGGGCGGAATCTTTTTGATCAGGTCTTCCAGCACATCGTCAACGCCCATGCCGCTTTTGGCGCTGCAACGCACTGCCTCAGACGCCTCGATACCAATGATGTCTTCAATTTCCGCAGCCACCCGCTCCGGCTCGGCCTGGGGCAGATCCATTTTGTTCAGGACCGGCACCACTTCCAGTCCCTGTTCAATGGCGGTATAGCAGTTGGCCACCGACTGGGCTTCCACACCCTGCCCGGCGTCCACCACCAGCAACGCCCCTTCGCAGGCGTAAAGCGAGCGTGACACTTCGTAGGAGAAATCCACATGCCCCGGGGTGTCGATAAAATTCAGCTTGTATTCCTGACCATCCCGGGCTGTGTAATTGAGCGTGACACTCTGGGCCTTGATGGTAATCCCTCGCTCACGCTCAAGATCCATGGAGTCCAGGACCTGTTCGGCCATTTCACGGTCGGTCAGGCCACCACAGATCTGGATGAAACGGTCTGCAAGCGTGGATTTACCGTGGTCGATGTGGGCGATAATGGAAAAGTTACGGATTCGGCTCAGTTCAGTCACAGACAATGAATACTCAGTTAAGACGAAGGATTGAGCCCGGAGAGGCCGCTACCCGGTTCCGGGAACGGCGTGATTTTACCGGTTACCGGCCGCCATTGCCATGATCAGGAAATCAGCGGCCTTTCATACTGCCGGACCAGGAAGCCGATCAGGGCATCCTCGTCCAGAGGGTAGCTGAACAGGTTACCCTGACACTGGGCGCAGCCGTGGGATTTCAGGAAACTCAGCTGCTGCGGGGTTTCCACTCCTTCGGCCACCACCGTGAGGTGGAGTTTGCGGGCCAGGGCAATAACCGCGGAGGCAACATCGGTGGCGCTTACGTTGTAGGGGATATCGCGAATAAACCGGTGGTCTATCTTGATCACATCCAGCGGCAGCTGTTGCAACGCAACCAGCGAACAGGAGCCGGTGCCGAAATCGTCGAGAATCAGGCACACGCCCAGATCGTGGAGCGAAACCAGCAGCTCGCGCAGCATTCTCGGGTCTTCATTGAGAAGCCCGGCCGGCATTTCCAGCTCCAGTCGCTCGGGCGACACGCCTGTCTCGGTAATGACCTGCCGGATCATATCCAGAAAGCCGGAGTCAGTCAGCTGGCGCACCGACAGATTCACCGCCATCTTCAGGGACTCAAATCCGGCCCGTTCGAGAGCCTGAACCTGGATACAGGCCTGGCGAAGTGCCATCTCGCCGAGGCGCACAATCAGCCCCGTTTCCTCCGCCAGCGCGATGAACTGCTGGGCCGATACCAGCCCTTTATCCGGATGGTGCCAGCGCAGGAATGCCTCCACCCCGATCACCCGTTCGCTGGCCAGATCAATCTTGGGCTGGTAGTGCAGCACGAAGCGTTCGCCATCCAGAGCCGTTGCCAGCTCCTCCTGCTGGAGCAGCCTCCGGGCAGCCTTGATATTCATCGCGGGCGTGAAGAACTGGAAGGTATTCCGACCCAGTTCCTTGGCCCGGTACATGGCCAGGTCGGCATACTTCATCAGGGTTCCGGCATCCTCACTGTCGTGGGGAACCATGGTAATGCCGATACTGACGGTGATTCCGACCTCATGATCGTTAAGACGGATGCGCTGGCACAGGCTGCGCAAAATGGTCTCTGCCACCTTGCCTGCGGCGTCCGGACCGCTGATCCGGGACAGCAGGACAACAAATTCGTCGCCCCCCAGCCGGGCGACCGAATCCTCTTCGCGAACGCAACCCACCAGCCATTGGGCCACCTGGCACAGCAGCTCGTCACCCGAATCATGCCCGAGGGTATCGTTGATGCGTTTGAATCCGTCCAGATCCAGGAACATCAGGGCGGCCGGCTCCCCGCTCCGGCGACTGCGGCTCACCACATGGTTGAGACGATCCCGAAAAAGCTGCCGGTTTGCCAGCCCTGTCAGCGGGTCGTAGAACGCCAGGCGGTGCAGCTCGGACCGGGCAGCCTTCAGCTGCGTCAGATCACGGAGGCTCAGGACAACGCCGTTAACACCGGGCACAGACAGCATGGCTGTGAACGTGCCTTCCATATCCCGCCACCGGCCCTCGGCATCGCGAATCCGGATACGGATAACCGGCATCTGCTTGCCCGGTGCGCTCACGGAATCGTCAAAGCCCTTTTGCAACTGGGGCCAGTCATCCCCATGAACCAGCTCTTCAAAATTCAGGGCCTGCACCTGGTCCGGCTCAAAACCAAGAATGTCCAGGCTCGACGGACTGGCATAAAGAGCCTGCCCAGTGCGGTCCATTACCAGCGTGACGTTGGCAGCCCCTTCGGTAATGGCCCGGTAGCGTCCGGCACTGATCTGGGCCATCAGCCGTGAGCGGATGAGAGCCAGTACGAACAGGAACAACAGTCCGCTGATAACCAGGCCTGCTCCAAGCACAATGGGCGGCCGCGGATCCGATGCCAGAAAATCGAACGCCGGGGTGGACCGGGTCTGCAGTAACCAGTCACGCCCCCCTTGGCTGATCGTCTGGCTCATCTCGAAACTGAATTCGTTATCAAGCGAACCCAGGTTGGAGCCGTACATCAGATTCTGCCGCTCCGCGACCCCCGCGTCATAGATCCGGACATCAAGAAACGGCGATATCAGACCAACAATCCCGTCAATCAGGTTGTTCATGCGAAACGCACTGAACACATAACCCGCCAGCATCATGCGGCGCTCGGCTCGGATCCCGGGAACTTCGCCGCCCTGAAAAACGGGGTAATACATCAGAAAGCTTGCCTGGTCCTTCCCGAGCTCCTCCTGAACCAGTACGACTTTCGCGGTTATGGTGGGGACGGCGTCATCACGGGCCCGTTCCATGGCCCGGCGATGGACCGGATCACTGAAGGCATCGTAGCCCAGGGCGCGGCGATTCCGCTCGGTTCCCGGTTCCAGATAGACCATGGGGTAGTAATAGGGACCGCTTCCAAGCGGCTTCACCAGGTAGTTGTGAACACCCTCAGCCCGAACGGATGAAATATGATCGGCCATCTGCCGCACGCCAATACGACGGACATAGCCAATACCCTGAATACCGGGGTAATAACGGTTGATATCAACCTTGTCGACGTATTCCCGCCACTGGTCCCGGGACACATCGCCGGCCACGGCGAAAAGCCCGGCGCTTCCGGCCAGTACCTGCTCATAGTTCAGGAGGCGCTCTTCGATGGCCGATTTCAACTGCAGTGACTGGGTGCGGAATCTGGCTTCGGTGCGGTCTTCAACAAGCCTGATTGAGACCTGCCAAAGCAGGATAGTGACGGCTACCGCCACTGCAAAAATCAGCCACGCGACCCAGGCATTACGAAATTCCAGCAGCTTGCGGAGGGAGAGTTCCTGTCTGTTTATCATGGGTTCTGGTCCGTTCCGTGGCCACTCATTTATATTTATGACAGCGAGTATAACAAAAGCCCCCGGGTGTGTCGTTTTCAACACATCCGGGGGCTTTCAGAGACTGCCTGGTGCTCAGTGACTCAGGGTCAGGGCTTCATCACCAGGTACAGCGCGCGACCCTGCCGCACCACTCTCACCGACACTGCCTTGTCGTCAGGCAACGCCCGGACCACCTCACGAAAATCTGCAACGGAGGCAACCTTCTTGCGGTTGATTTCAGTGATTACGTCTCTCGGCCGGATGCCGGCTTCATAAGCGGCGCCACGGGCGACATCGGCAACAATCACCCCACCATCAACACCGAGGGAATCGGCAAGATCCGCCGGCAGAGGCTCCACCCTCATACCCAGAGGTGCAGAGGATGGGCCGCCACTGCCACCCGAAGGAACTACCGCCTGCTCGCTTCCTTCCTCGGGCAGCCGGCCGATTTCGACACCCAGTTCAATGACTTCGCCACCACGGAGCACCCTGAGATTGGCCGTTTCACCGACCGGAGTGCGACCCACCATTGGCGGCAAGTCCGAGGAAAGCTCAACGGGTTCACCGTCGTAATTAAGCACGATATCGCCCGCCTGCAGGCCCGCCTGTTGCGCCGGAGAGTCTGCCATGACTTCGGCAATCAGTGCGCCTCTTGGCCGTTCAAGGCCGAAGGACTCCGCCAGATCACGATTCACTTCCTGAATCAATACACCCAGCCAGCCGCGGGAAACGACGCCCTTGTCGCGCAACTGGCGGAAAACGTTCATGGCATCGTCAATGGGGATGGCAAAAGAGACGCCCATAAAACCACCGGAGCGGGTGTAGATCTGGGAATTGATGCCGACCACTTCACCGTCCAGATTGAACAGAGGGCCACCGGAATTGCCCGGATTAATGGCAACGTCGGTCTGGATGAAGGGAACATAATTCTCAGACGGCAGTGAACGACCCAGGGCGCTGACGATTCCAGCGGTCACCGTATAATCGAAACCGAACGGAGACCCGATTGCAAACACCCATTCACCGACTTTCAACTCGCTCGAGCGGCCTATTTTCACCACGGGCAAATCTTCACCATTCTCGATTTTCAGAACCGCCATGTCGGAACGTGGATCTGTCCCCACCAGTGTTGCCGGCAGCTCCCTCCGGTCATTCAGGCGAACAATGATTTCATCGGCACCTTCAACCACATGGTTGTTGGTGAGTACGTAGCCATCCTCAGACACAATAAAACCGGAGCCCATGGACCGGCGAGGCTGGGAGTTCCCCGGAGCACCACCAAAGGGAGACTGGGGGCCGCGGAAAAAGTCCTGGAAAAATTCAGGCATCTGTTCGAGCTGGCGCTCGTCAAACGGCATACCCCGCGCGTTCCCCGCCTTGGGCGCACTGGTCGTGCTTATATTGACCACAGCGCCCGCGTTATCTTCAACAAGCTCGGTAAAATCGGGCAAACCCTGAGCCAACCCTGCCTGACTCCAACCCGTCAGCACAATGACGGACAGCACCAATAGCAGAATGGCCAGTGCGCCACCGGACTGAAAATTCCGGGACTGCGGGGCAACTTCTGTTGTTCTCGACATGTTGTACTCCCTGGTGTAGCAAAGACCTTGCAGTAGTTTTCGGGTCAAGACACCGAATTTCAACTTAAAAAACGGTAGGATTTATAGACAGTTTTGGGAGAAAATCCGGTTAACCCGAACCAACCGGGGCTCGTAGTCCGTTGTGCCGGGACGCTGCAGTTTGCGTACAACCACAAAACCCAGGGCCAGGCCACCTGCGGCGGCCAGCATGGCGGCACTGTCCTGCCCACCAGACAAATGGTGGCCAAGAACACTCGCCACCACCATCAGAATCAGCGGGATCCCATAGACTACCAGCGAGGCACCAAGCAGCGCCCGCTCATCAATTCCGATGGTGACCTCATCCCCGACCCGGGCGTTAATTGTGTTCGTCACCAGAATCTGATTCGCCCGCCCCCCGGTTGCGGCTGCCAGCACTTTCTGCCCGCAACCATTACGGGCAGCACAGCTCTGACACGCACTGGCGCGGATGGTCCGAACCCAGACACGGTCGCCCTTGAGCGCAACAACTTTCCCCGTTTCCGTAATCATGACCCACCTGCACCAAGTGCCAATGCGTTCTCGATCCGGACGGATTCAGCAACCTGGCGAGCGGTTTGTGGCGGCAATTCACCGACAACAGTGACCAGAAATGCTCTGCCCTCATCCCAGACCTTGCGCATATAGACTGTCGTGGCACCGATCCGGGAGGCGCCGGTGGGCATGTTTACCGCGCCAGCGGGCTCAACAAAGACCGAAAACGCCGCCAGGCCGTCAGAGAAAGCAACCGCCTTCCCCTTGCCAGAACGCGGAGCCGCGGCCGGCACGAAACCGTCCGGTCGCCAGCCAAGCTGCCAGCCATCCATGCGCTGAACAGTCGATGCCTGAGGCGCCGAGCCCTCGAGCGTCCTCGAAATTTCACGGCCACGGGTGCGAATTTCAAACTCACTGTCGGGGATGTTTTCGCCGATCTGCAAACTGGTGAACTGGAAATGCTCCAGAACCTCGCCCTCGGCATTGCGCACATGACTCTTTAACAGAAGCCCCGTGGACTTCTCCAGCCACAACCGGTGACTGTAGCGGTAGGGATCTTTCGCACGAAGGGCCACCGTCACCACATCGTAACCCGCGACCCGATCCTCACCCTTCATTTCAGCACGATACCAGCGGCTCACTGGCACCAACTGGCTGGTAAACGCCTCGGCGAAAGGACCGGATGGGATAACCTGATCAAGTTTGATGCGGCCCCTTTCGGGAAGCACGCAGACCACGTTCATTCCCTTGCGGACAATTTCGCCGCTGCCGCCGTCCTGCAGAACCAACCGCTCCTCGACAACACCGTCATTGTAACGGTGCGCAATCTGCATTGAATGCACGCGGTCACCCCGGGCGTACACGAAAACGCCGCGATAGGAGGTCATGTTCAGAGCCGGACCGAGGCGTTCGAGCCAGGCCGCTGCTTCCTCTTCATCGGCAGCCGCCGCCGGCACTGGGCCGGTAAGCAAGACCACCAGGGCCATCAGCAATGACAGTGACCGATTCCGGGAAACAGCACTCAGGGCTTTGCGTATGATCACACTCACTCCAGGGATCAGTAACCGTTGCCATTGGCGCTGACCAGGCGGGCATAGCCGACGGCTCCCTGACCGGCGCCGACACTGTTGTGCTGCGCGTGTTCCAGCAAATAACGACTCATGTACTCCCACTGCTCATCATCCAGACCCTGCAGTGCAATCTCCCTGACCGGCTGGTCCGGTGCCGGCACCTCTGGCGCAGCAGAAGTCGCTGGCTGGGCAGGCCCGACATCAGAAGAATCCCAACCTGCGCCAGCGCCAAAACCAACGAGCAGCGCCGTGGCAACCATGGCCACGGCAGGCCAGTGCCAGCGGCGAACATTCGTGTTCGGCCGCAGGACCTGGGACCGCGCCGAAGCGGACGTTCGGCCATCGAGCAATTCACGCACAGCAACACTCACATCCACTCCATGGGCCGGTGAGTGGCCGTCATGCAGAAGATCCCGAACGTCCTGCCATCGCTGCCACTGGGCCCGGACCTCATCCTGGCTACCGTGTGACAACAGGCGACGTACCGACAGTTCGTCAGCTTCGTCGTCCATCATGGCGGACAGTGTTTCTCTGAGACGATCATCCATGGGATGCAACCTCAATTACGTGACCGAGTGGTTGAGCAAAGGTCCGAGATGACGATCAACCGCATCCCGGGCCCTGAAAATTCGTGAACGCACGGTACCGATGGGGCACTCCAGTATCCCGGCAATATCTTCATAACTGAGGCCGTCATATTCCCGTAGCAAAAACGCCGAACGCAGTTCTTCCGGCAACTGGGCAATGGCCTTGGTCAACTCCTTCTGGAGCTGTTCCCTCTGCAGCAGCCGTTCCGGTGAAGCGGTATCCCGAAGCCTCGAGCCTTCATCAAAATTCTCCGCTTCAGCCGAATCGGCACTGCCCTGGGGACGCCGCCCCCGGGATTCCAGATAGTTCTTGGCAGTATTCACGGCAATCCGGTAAAGCCAGGTATAGAAGGCGCTGTCACCACGGAAGCGTTCGATCGCCCGGAATACCTTAACGAAGGTTTCCTGGGTCAGATCCATGACTTCCTGGCTATCGTAAACGTAACGGCTGATGATAGACGCAACCCTGGACTGATACTTGACTACCAGCAGGTCGAACGCGGCACGGTCACCGCTCTTGACCTTGCGCACCAACTGCAGGTCTGTCTGGCTGTCGGGGTGCTCACCCTGTTGCTTGTCTTTATCAGGAGTCATGGACTGTTTGCCGGGGTTCCCTGATTTGACGGCCAGCTGTCCGGCCTGTACCAAGTATCGTTGCGTCATTGATGCTATCCGGCGTCCGTTCATGAAACGGGTGCGCCACCTGCCGGGCGGCTCACCCTGTCAGGCCAAATAGACAGCAAGCGTAAAGTTTAGTTCAATACACGTCCACATTATGGCCTGCGATAACGACCCGATGCCACAGTCCTGCGAATACGATGTTCTTATTATCGGCAGTGGTGCTGCCGGCCTGACCGTTGCTCTCAATCTGCCAGAGCACCTGAAAGTATGCGTGGTGAGCAAGGCCGAGATCAGCAGCGGCGCCACCCTCTGGGCCCAGGGAGGTATTGCGGCGGTACTGGATGATCAGGATTCCACAGAACACCACATCACCGACACCCTGAATGCCGGGGCCGGCCTGTGCCATGAGGATGCTGTCCGTTTCACCGTGGAGCACGGCAAGGAAAGCATCGACTGGCTGATTGATTCTGGAGTCGACTTCAGCCGGGACCAGGATGCCCACTATCACCTGACCCGGGAAGGCGGTCACAGCCACCGGCGCATCATTCACGCTGCCGATGCCACCGGTCATGCCGTCTCAACCACCCTCACATCCCAGGCCCAGGCCAGGCCCAACATCGAGCTTATGTCTGGCCGGGTCGCGGTAGACCTGATCACCAACCGGAAACTGTCGCTGCCGGGTAACCGCTGTATCGGCGCCTACATCCTGAACCTTGAGGACAACCATGTGGAGTTGTTCCGGGCCCGGTTTACCGTCATTGCCACCGGGGGCGCCTCCAAGGCCTACCGCTACACCACCAATCCGGACGGGGCATCCGGCGATGGTATCGCCATGGCATGGCGGGCCGGCTGCCGGGTGGCGAACATGGAGTTTAATCAGTTCCACCCGACCTGCCTGTATCACCCCCATGCAAAGTCCTTCCTGATCACCGAAGCAGTGCGCGGTGAAGGCGGCTTGCTGAAACTGCCCGATGGCACTCGATTCATGGACCGCTTCGATGCGCGCGGAGAACTGGCACCCCGGGACATCGTTGCCCGGGCCATTGACCATGAGATGAAACGCCTGGGTGCCGATCACCTGTACCTGGATATCAGCCACAAACCCGAAGACTTTATAAAGCACCACTTCCCGACCATTTACGAGAAGTGCCTGGGCTTTGGCATTGATATCACCAGAGAACCCATTCCCGTGGTCCCGGCCGCCCACTACACCTGCGGCGGCATTGTCAGCGACGAACGCGCCAGAACCGACATCAACCAGCTTTATGTGGTGGGCGAAGCGGCGTTCACCGGGCTCCACGGTGCCAACCGTATGGCCAGCAACTCCCTGCTGGAATGTCTGGTCTATGGGCGGGCGGCGGCGGCAGATATTACCCGGCGTGAGGCAGATATTCCGCCGCCCCCGGAAGCCCCGGACTGGGATGAAAGCCAGGTGCGCGATTCCGATGAAGACGTTGTTATTTCCCACAACTGGGACGAACTGCGCCACTTCATGTGGGACTACGTAGGAATTGTGCGGACCACCAAACGACTGCAGCGGGCCAAGCACCGGGCCGACCTGTTGTCCGCGGAAATCGGCGAGTTCTACAGCAATTACCGGGTCACCAACGACCTGCTAGAGCTGCGAAACCTGGTCACCGTATCAGACCTGATAATCTGTTCTGCACTGCAGCGCAAGGAAAGCCGTGGGCTGCACTACACACTGGATTACCCGGGACTGCTCCATGAGGTCCGTGATACCGTGCTGGTACCAACGACTTATCGCACGCTTGCGCCCTGAATCAACACCGACTTTTACAAACGATTCGATGGTAAAAACTATGTCAGAGACACCTGCATCGTCCGAAAAAGCAGAATTTAACCGCCTGTGGTGGCACAGCCGTCGCGGCATGCTTGAACTGGACAACCTCCTGATCCCCTTTGTAGAGGAGGCCTACCGGGAGCTCAACGCCGACGACCAGGCCCGCTATAAAAAACTGCTCAGCTGCGAGGATAACGACATGTTCGAATGGTTCATGCAGCGCAGCCGCCCGGAAGATCCGGACCTGCAACGGATGGTCGACATAATCCTCAATCGTGTCCAGCCGGATTGAGCTGACGCTCTCACCGTCCTGGCTGGTCGGGGTCATGGCAACTGTGCCCTGGCTGGCGCTGCTGGCATTTCTGATTGTGGCGGCCCTGGCTGGCAAAGCCTGGCTGCTGGCCGCCATTCCGGTCGTTTTGGCGGGCGCGCTGGTGCAATTTCAATGCAACGGCCTGCTCAAAGGCCGTCGCTCCGTCAAAGAATTGCTTGTAGAGCAGGACCAGCTGTATGCGAGAACCGCAGACCATCGGAAGATCCCGGTAGTTGCATCGGCGGCCAGCCGGGTCTGGTCCGGGCAGGCGCTCTTGAAACTTCGCCCTGCAGACACCAGATACCGGCCATACACGATTATCCTTCTGACATCGTCATCCGGCCGGCCCGGCAACGTTGCTGAAGAGGCATTCCGTCGCCTGAGAATGTGGCTCAGACTGGGCCGGTCCAGGCCACCATCCACATGATGCATTGATCTGGAGCACTCCATGACTGACCCAGACACACCTGTACCAGCGGTTGCAGACTTTCCTTTGCCCGGTGATGGCTGGACGGTCCTGAATAACCGGATTGTCGTGCGGATCAGCGGCCCGGGGACAGACAAGTTTCTCCAGGGCCAGTTCAGCCAGAACCTCAATGAAGTAACCGCCGGGCGCTCTCCCCGGGCGGCGGCCTCAACACCCAAAGGCCGCGCCTACTGCCTGACCCGCATGGTCAGGGCCGGAGAGGATATCCTGATGGACTTTTCCACCGATCTCGCTGACGACACCATCAGCCACCTGCGCAAGTACTTGATGCTGTTCCGGGGCACTTCCATGGACGTGATTCCGGCAGCCAGCCTTGTCGGTATTCTCGGTAACCGGGTGGCCGAGACCCTGGCGGGAAATGCCATAAACAATCTGAAGGACCCCGGGGACTCTGTCGAGCTGGATACCGGGTTCCTGGTGAGAACAGAGCCGACCGCCGAGGGCACACCCCGTTTTGAGTTCTGGCAAACCACGGGGGATGAGAACAGCCTCGACACCTCTGACCAGCGGCCCCGGGCAGACTGGTACGCCTCGGAGATCGCTGCCGGCGTCGCATCCCTCACTACCGCCACCCAGGAGTCCTTCGTTCCCCAGATGCTGAACTGGCAACACGTGGGCGGTATCCACTTCAAGAAGGGCTGCTACACCGGTCAGGAGGTTATTGCCCGGATGCACTTCCTCGGCCAACTGAAGAAGAGCCTGTTTCGTTTCCGGATTGAACAGGCCGGTGAACTCCCGGTTCCTGGCAGTGCATTGGTTGCTGGCGAGCGTTCGGTGGGCGAGGTGGTCAACTCAGTGAAATACCGTAACGGCAGTTGTGAGTTGCTGGCCGTTGT
Source organism: Marinobacter sp. B-21 (assembly GCF_056857895.1). Classification (NCBI taxonomy): domain Bacteria; kingdom Pseudomonadati; phylum Pseudomonadota; class Gammaproteobacteria; order Pseudomonadales; family Marinobacteraceae; genus Marinobacter; species Marinobacter sp. B-21. The sequence continues at coordinate 175,470 of NZ_JBSXNZ010000085.1, read as the reverse complement.
ACGCCATGATGCGTGTGAAAAAAACCTTCATCCGGAAGGGCAGCCCGACGCTGTCCTTATTCCGATGCCTTTGCCCTACGTTGTACCCGAGAGGGAAAAAAGCCCACAATCAGATACATAAGTTGACAGGCAAACCCCTCGGAATTTGCTATTTTGCTATGCAGTAGCTCACATATCTGATTTTTTTAGGGTAACGACCAACACCCGTGGTCGGTATCCGGAACCAACATGCGGACCGTAACTGACCATGTCGAATATTGTCGAAACCATTAAAGCCGACCTTAATGCCGCCATCGAAAATGACAAGCTTGTGCTGCCTACCCTTCCGGAAGTGGCCCTGCAGGTACGGGACATTGCGCAATCCGAGGATTCGGCCATCGCCGACCTGGTGAAGGTGATCAGCAATGACACCGCCCTTTCCGCACGCATTATCCGGGTGTGCAACAGCCCGTTGTTCCGTGGCAGCCGGGCTATTGAAAACCTGAACATGGCGGTGAGCCGCCTCGGCATGGCCTACACCAGCAATCTGGCGATGGGCCTGGCCATGGAGCAGATGTTCCAGGCCACCTCTGACATGATCGACAAGCGGATGCGCGCCACCTGGCAGACCAGCACCGAAGTTGCCGGTGTCTGCCACGTACTGGCCCAGCACTACACCAGGCTCAAACCGGACCAGGCAACTCTCGCGGGCCTGGTTCATCTGATCGGGGTTCTGCCGATCCTGCGATACGTGGAAGATCAGGATATTCAGATCAGCAGCATCATGCTGGACAACGTGATTGAAGAGCTGCACCCGAAAATCGGGGCGACGATTCTCAAGAAGTGGGACTTCCCGATAGATCTTCAGAATGTTCCGCTGGAATACGCCCGCTTCAATCGTGAGGTTCCGGCGGCAGACTATGCCGACCTGGTGATGGTTGCCAATCTCCAGCTGGTTGCGGGCTCCGAGCACCCCTGGACGGAGATGGACTGGACGAAGGTTTCTGCTTTTGATCGTCTTGGGTTGGATCCGAATATCGACATGAGCGAGGAAGAGGATCTGAACGCCCAGATGGAAGCCGCCATGGCTCTTCTGCAGTAAATCAACCTTGGGGGCGGCTCCAGCGGGTGGGGCAGTCTCCCAAAACACGCTGTAAATACATCCCTGTACGCTCGGCTCCGCCATCCATGGCTCCGCACGGTTTTGGGAGACTGCCCCACCCGCTGGAGCTCAGGCTTTCCGGTACCGGTCGAGCAAAACTTCCTTTGAAGGCAGCTCCCACTTAACCGTGGGTTTGCCCTGCTGCTCCAACCACTCATTTGCTTTCGAGAAGTGCTTGCAACCGAAGAAGCCTCGGTAGGCGCTCAGTGGTGACGGATGCGGACCGTCCAGCACCAGGTGCTTGCTGCGGTCGATGTGCCGGCCTTTCTTTTTGGCGTAGCTCCCCCAGAGCAGGAACACCACGCCTTCCCGTTCGCGATTGATCGTTTCGATGACCTTATCGGTGAAGGTTTCCCAGCCTTTGCCCTGGTGGGCGCCGGCCTGGCCCTGGACGACGGTGAGGACGCTGTTGAGCAGTAATACGCCCTGCTCTGCCCAGGGTTGCAGGCAGCCGTGGTCCGGCGGGGTGACGCCCAGGTCGCCCTGGATTTCCTTGAAGATGTTGACCAGCGAGGGTGGGGTTGCCACGTTCGGGCGCACGGAGAAACACAGGCCATGGGCCTGGCCGGGGCCGTGGTAGGGGTCTTGCCCGAGAATGACCACCCTTACGTTATCCAGGGGCGTGCTGTTAAGGGCGTTAAAGCAGTGATGGCTGGCGGGGAACAGGACTTTGCCGGCCTGCTCCTCAGCGGCCAGGAATTCCGCCAGGCTCTGCATGTAGGGCTGGCGGAATTCTTCCGAGAGATGCTCTTTCCAGCCACGGTCGGGCCTGAGCTGGCTGGCCAGTACCTCAACCGGGCTCATGGATCAGCCCTCGTCTTTCCGGCTGTCGGCCTTGTGCTCGGGGCGCATGGCCGGGAACAGGATGACGTCACGGATCGAGGGCGAGTTGGTCAGCAGCATGGCCAGCCGGTCGATGCCAATGCCTTCGCCGGCGGTGGGCGGCAGGCCGTATTCCAGCGCCATGATGTAATCTTCGTCGTAGAACATGGCCTCGTCGTCGCCGGCGTCCTTTTCGGCCACCTGGTCCTGGAAGCGTTCGGCCTGGTCTTCCGCATCGTTCAGCTCCGAGAAGCCGTTGGCAATCTCGCGCCCACCCACGAAGAATTCGAAGCGTTCGGTGACGAACGGGTTGCTGTCCTTGCAGCGGGCCAGGGGCGACACTTCTTTCGGATACTCAGTGATGAACGTAGGCTGGATCAGGCGATGCTCGGCGGTCGCCTCGAAAATCTCGATCTGAACCTTACCCAGGCCCCAGCCGTCCTTGAGGTGAATGCCCAGATCCTTGGCAACCTGGCGGGCACTGGCATTATCCGCCAGCTGCTCGGGCTTGATGTCCGGGTTATGACGCAGGATGGCGTCGACCACGGTCAGGCGTTCGAAGGTTTTGCCAAAATCGTACTCGACGGTTTCCTCGCTGCCATCAGCCAGGGTACGGGAGTTCACAACCGTAGTTGTGCCCAGCACCTTCTGGGTGATGGTGCGGAGCATGTCCTCGGTGAGGTCCATCAGATCATTGTAATCCGCGTAGGCCTGGTAGAACTCCACCATGGTGAACTCCGGATTATGGCGGGTGGAGAGCCCCTCATTACGGAAATTGCGGTTGATCTCAAACACCCGCTCAAAGCCACCCACCACCAGGCGCTTCAGGAACAGCTCTGGCGCGATACGCAGGTACATGTCGATACCCAGGGCGTTATGGTGGGTCACGAATGGGCGCGCGGTGGCACCACCGGGAATCACCTGAAGCATCGGGGTTTCCACTTCCATGAAGTCCCGGTCGGTGAAGTACTGGCGCATGGCACTGATGATCCTGGAGCGTGCGTAGAACACCCGGCGGCTGTCCTCGTTGACCATCAGGTCCACGTAGCGGTGACGGTAACGGGCTTCGGTGTCGGTCAGTCCCTTGTGCTTCTCTGGCAGCGGCCGCAGGGACTTGGTGAGCATCATGTACTCGTCCATGGTGACATACAGGTCGCCCTTGCCGGATTTGGACAGGGTTCCTCGCACGCCCACGATATCCCCGAGATCCCAGTGTTTGGTGTCTTTCTGGACATCCTTGGAGGCATAGATCTGGATGCGGCCGGTCATGTCCTGAACCACCTTGAATGCCTTGCGGTCGAGCATCATGCGGCCGGCAATGGCCACTTTGATGCCCAGGGACTCCAGCTCTTCCTTGGTTTTGTCACCGTATTTCGCCTGAAGCCCGGCGGCGGTGGCGTCACGACGGAAGTCGTTGGGGAAGGCACTGCCCTGATCGCGCATCTCTGACAGTTTGGCGCGACGCTCGGCAATCAGCTTGTTGTCCTCATGCTGTGCGGCATTCTGAGTTTGATCAGTCATTTTGGCTCACTAGGAATCGGGGTTGTCCGGGTTAGCGTGGCAAAGGCACTGGTTACAGCGCCATCTTCAGGCTGGCTTCGATGAACTTGTCAATGTCACCGTCCAGCACCGACTGGGTATTACTGGTTTCGACCTTGGTGCGCAGGTCCTTGATGCGGCTGTCATCCAGAACGTAGGAACGGATCTGGCTGCCCCAACCAATATCGGCCTTGGCGTCCTCGGCCTTCTGTTTCTCGGCGTTACGCTCCTGCATCTCGCGCTCAAACAGCTTCGCCTTCAGCTGCTTCATGGCCTGATCCTTGTTCTGGTGCTGGCTTCGGCCAGCCTGACAGGCCACAACAATGCCGGTGGGGTTATGGGTCAGACGTACCGCTGACTCGGTCCGGTTAACGTGCTGACCACCGGCGCCCGAGGCACGGTAGACATCCACCCGGAGATCCGCCGGGTTGATTTCAATTTCGAAGCTGTCGTCCACTTCCGGCGACACAAACACCGATGAGAAGGAGGTGTGGCGGCGGTTGCCGGAATCAAAAGGCGATTTACGAACCAGCCGGTGAACGCCGGTTTCCGTGCGCAACCAGCCGAACGCGTAGTCACCCTGAACGTGGATCGTGGCACTCTTGATGCCTGCCACATCGCCTTCCATCAGTTCGACGATCTCCGCCTTGAAGCCCCGACGCTCCGCCCAGCGCAGGTACATACGCAGGAGCATGTTGGCCCAGTCCTGGGCTTCGGTGCCGCCAGAGCCGGCCTGGATGTCCAGGTAGGCGTTGTTGGCGTCCATCTCGCCGGAGAACATGCGGCGAAATTCGAGCTTCTCGAGCTCCTTATCAAGACCGTCGAGGTCAGACTCGATCTCGGCGACCGTAGCTTCGTCCTCTTCTTCTGCAGCAATATCCAGCAGACCTTTCGCGTCTTCCAGGCCGGAGGTGAGGTTATCGATGGTCTTTACGATCAATTCAAGATCCGCACGCTCTTTTCCCAGAGCCTGAGCCCGGTCCGGGTCATCCCAGACACTGGGCTGCTCCAGCTCACGCTCAACTTCGATCAGTCGTTCACTGCGCTGATCGTAGTCAAAGATACCCCCTGAGCGCTTCAGTGCGCTCACGAAGCTCTTTAATCTTCGTAACAATCGGATTAATTTCCATGAAACCCTTACTCGCTCTTGAAAATGGAGAGTAAAACAGAGGCGGAATTCTACCGGAAATCGGTTTGTAAATCAGCCGTGGTTATCCTCGACCTGGTAGTAAGCAGGAGGCGGGGAAGTTGCTCCGGGAGACGCTGTGAATACGTCCCTGTACGCTTGACGAAAACATCCCTGTTTTCGACACTCCCGGAGCAACTCCCCCGCCTCCTGCCCAAGCTTGGTCAGTGGTATCGCTTTCCGGGAATCAGGAGAGCGGCTCGAGATAGTCCACCAGGAGCTGCAGATTGGTGCGGCCCCGAAAGGTATTGGCATCCGGTTTGTAAACCACCCGGGCCCCGGTGCGGGTATAGTCAGGCACTTCCGGACCGGTGTTGAAGGCAATGCCATCGATAATGCCGCCACCATCGACCGGCTGCAACACCAGTTTCAGATGGCTTTCCCCGACGATTCGCTGGCTCACCACCCGGAATTCGCCGTCGAACAGCGGCTCAGGGAAATGCTGACCCCAGGGGCCGGCGCGCTTGAGTAGCGCGGCGGTATCGAGAGAAAGTTCGCCCGGGCCCAGAGGCCCGTCAGTGGTGATCGCGGCTTCCAGATCCTCGGCCGAAAGGGTGTCGCGAACGGCGCGGTCGAAGGCTTCGGAGAAAGCGTCCAGGTCTGCTTTGGCGAGGGTCATGCCCGCAGCCATGGCGTGGCCACCAAACTTTTTCATGATCCCAGGGTGGCGGCAATCGACCACCGCCAGTACATCGCGGATGTGCAGCCCGGGGATGGAGCGGGCAGAGCCTTTGATGTCTTCGCCGTTGTCGTCCGGGGCAAAGGCGATGGTGGGTCGGTGGGTCTGCTCTCGAATGCGGGCAGCGAGAATGCCGATGACACCCTGATGCCAGTCGGGATCAAACAGGGCCAGCCCCCAGGGCAAACCTTCAAGGTCCAGTGACATGGAGGCGAGAAGATCCTGGGCCTGGACTTTCATCTCTTTTTCGATGGTCCGGCGTTCCCGGTTGAAGGTATCCAGCTCCCGGGCCAGACGGCGGGCCTCGTCCGGGCTGTCCGCCAGCAGGCAGGCGATGCCGATGCTCATGTCATCCAGACGACCAGCCGCGTTCAGGCGGGGGCCAACGACAAACCCGAGATCGGTTGAGCTGATGGCAGTATGGTCCCGGCCCGCGATTTCCAGCAAGGCCAGAATGCCAGGGCGGGCCTCGCCCTGACGTATCCGGCGCAGGCCCTGCTCTACGAAAATGCGGTTGTTGTGATCCAGGGGTACCACATCCGCAACCGTCCCCAGGGCCACCAGATCGAGCAGGCTTCCGAGGTTCGGCTCCGGGTTGGGCAGACGATTGGTTTCCCGGAGGTGTTTGCGCAACGCCGTAAGTACATAAAACATCACGCCAACGCCGGCGGCGTTCTTGCTCAGGAAGGGGCAGCCTGGCTGATTGGGATTGACGATGGCATCGGCGTCCGGAAGTTCTTCGCCCGCCAGGTGGTGATCGGTGACCACTACCTTCACACCCAGCTCCCTGGCAGCTTTCACGCCCTCAACGGCGGATATCCCGTTATCAACGGTGACCATCAGGTCCGGAAGCTCGCCTTCGTCGCGCAACCGTTCGATGATGCCCGGGGTCAGGCCGTAACCGTCAGCAAACCGGCTGGGAACGCGAAAATCAATACTCTGTAAGCCGAGCATCGAAAGGCCGAGCATAGCCACAGCGGTACTGGTCGCGCCGTCGGCGTCGAAATCCCCGAGCACCAGAACGTGCTGCTGCCGGTCAATGGCCTCGGCAAGAAGCTCGACGGCACGGTCTATGCCCCGAAGGGACATGGGCGAGGCCAGGTGTTTCAGGGTATAGCTCAGCTGCTCATCGGAGGTGACACCGCGGGCCGCGTACAGACGGCGAAGCAAGGGGGGCAGTTTTTGCCCCCAGCCGGTAAGCGATTCCGGCTGGGGGCGACGCAGGATCTTTTTGGGTGCCATACCAGGTCAGGTATTCTTCCAGTTCTTGGCAATGAACTCCTGAACGCCGGCGATGTTGTTATCCAGCACCGTGTAACGTTCTTCCCGCTCGAACAGGTCCGCCATGTGGGCCGGCAGTGGCGGCTGTACACTCAGGCCGGACTCGGCAACGGCATCCGGGAACTTGGCCGGATGGGCGGTTCCCAGGGTAATCATCGGCACTGCCGGGTCCCGGCGGCAGTTGCGGGCCGCGCGAACGCCGATGGCGGTGTGAGGATCCAGCAGATACTCGTTCTGCTGGTAGATCTCGCGGATGGTATCGCAGGTGGCCTTGTCGTCCACCGCGTCGCTGTCAAACAGCTTGCGGGCATGCTTCCAGCGGTAATCCTCAATGCTGACCGGCCCCTTCGCAGCATTTTCCAGCAGCGTTTTCACCGCCAGCCCATCCCGGCCATGGAGGTCGAACAGCAGGCGCTCGAAGTTGCTGGACACCATGATATCCATACTCGGAGACAGGGTGTGCTCAAGCTGATGCTGCTCGTATTTGTTGCCACTCATGAAGCGATGCAGGATATCGTTCCGGTTGGTGGCAATGACCAGTTGGGAAATCGGCAGTCCCATCTTCTTCGCCAGGTAGCCGGCAAAGATATCACCGAAATTGCCGGTGGGTACCGAGAAGGCCATGCTGCGATCCGGACCGCCCAGTGCCAGCGAGGCATGAAAGTAATACACGATCTGGGCCATGATTCGTGCCCAGTTTATGGAATTCACCGCCGCAAGCTGGGTCTTTCCGCCCAGGAAGGACTGATTGCTAAAGCTCTCTTTCACCATCCGCTGGCAGTCATCGAAATTGCCGCGCACCGCAATGTTGTGGATGTTGTCGCCCTGCACCGTGGTCATCTGGCGGCGCTGCACTTCCGACACCCGCTGGTAAGGATGCAGGATGAAGATATCCACGTGTTCACAACGACGGCAGCCCTCGATGGCCGCCGAGCCGGTATCACCTGAGGTAGCCCCCATGATGACCACGTGCTGCTGGCGCTTCTCCAGGACATAATCCAGCAAACGACCCAGTAACTGCAGGGCGAAATCCTTGAACGCCAGAGTCGGGCCACGGAACAGCTCCATCACCCACTCATTGGTGTCCAGCTGCACCAGCGGTGCAACGGCCGGGTGCGCGAACACGGCGTAGGTTTCATTCAACATCTTGCGGAAATCGTCCGCCGGAACGGCGTCGTCCACAAACGGATGCATGACATTGAAGGCGAGTTCACTGTAGGAAAGCCCGCGCCAGCTCCGGATCTCCTCCAGGCTGAAATGCGGCAGCGATTCCGGAACATAAAGGCCACCGTCGGTGGCCAGCCCGGTCAGCAAAACGTCCTCAAAGCCCAGTGCGGGCGCTTCACCCCGCGTACTGATGTATCTCACGTGCGTACCTGTCAGTTAAAGTTTTCAGCGCGGATCCGGACAACCTGACCATCGGTATCAGACAGGGCTTCCAGCTCGTCGATCGCACGGTTGATCTGCCGTTCCTGAACCGTGTGGGTCAGGATAATCACCGGAATACGGCCGTCTTTCAGCTCGGATTCCTTCTGCATGATCGATTCGATGTTGATGCCGTGCTCACTCAGGATAGAGGCAATCTTCGCCAGCACGCCCGGGCGGTCCAGAGCGGTAATGCGCAGGTAATAGGCGGACTGGATATCCTCCATGGAAAGGACATCCAGGTCCTCCATGGCGTCCGGTGAGAAACCAAGGTAAGGCACACGCTGGCTGCTTTCAGTGGCCACGGCACGTGCGACATCCACGATATCGGCAATAACCGCGGACGCTGTTGCTTCATCCCCGGCTCCCGGGCCGTAGTACATGGTCTGGCCAACGGCATCGCCATCCACCAGCACCGCGTTCAGGACGCCGTCTACCTGGGCAATCAGGTGGCTCTGGGGAACCAGAGTGGGATGAACCCGCAGTTCAATGCCATTGTCCCGGCGGCGGGCAATACCCAGATGCTTGATGCGATAGCCCAGCAGTTCGGCATGGGCAATATCGTACGGAGTGATTTTCGAAATCCCTTCGGTATAGCCTTTTTCAAACTGCAGAGGTACACCAAAGCCGGCCGAGGCGAGAATGGTCAGCTTATGGGCTGCATCAATGCCTTCCACGTCAAAGGTCGGATCTGCCTCTGCATAACCCAGGTCCTGGGCTTCCTTGAGCACTTCTGTAAACTCGCGACCTGCACGCATTTCGGTGAGGATGTAATTGCCGGTGCCATTGATAATGCCGGCAATCCAGTCGATACGGTTTGCCGCCATGCCTTCACGCACCGCCTTGATCACCGGAATACCACCGGCTACACCGGCCTCGTAGGCAACCACAACACCGGCCTTCTCGGCGGCCTCGAAGATTTCGTTGCCGTGAACGGCGATCAGGGCCTTGTTGGCCGTCACAACATGCTTGCCATTGCGGATAGCCGCCAGCACGAGTTCACGGGCCGCGTCGTAACCGCCGATGAGCTCCACCACGATATCCACACCTGGATCGTTCACCACGTCGTAAATGTCGGTGCTGAAGGGTACGTCTCCGAGGTCCATGTCCTCGCGAGCCCGGCGACTGGCAATCCGGGTAATCCGGATGTTGCAGCCAGCCCGGCCGGCAATGAGCCTGGCATTCCGGGTCAAGACATTAAAGGTACCGCCGCCGACGGTTCCCAGTCCGCAGATTCCGACACTGACGTCTTTCAAACTCTCACCTCTGATCCCGAAGGGGTGCTGATGAATTGCAATAAGGAGGCATAGTATACCGATTCAGGCCTCACTGAATAAGCCCTGAACCGGAACCAACTCAAATACTGAAAATTTCGGGAAGCCCTGACGACCGAAACTGCAATCAGAGCAGTCCAAGCCCCTCTGCCAGACGCTTCGCCGGGACATAACCACGGACCATATTGCCGTCTTCCAGGACAATGGCGGGCGTGCCGGTTACGCCAATCTGACCACCAAGCCGGTACTGCTCCTGAACCGGGTTTTCACAGCTGGCCTCATCAATGTGCTTGCCTGCCTTGGCTGATGTCATAGCCGCCTGCTGATCCTCGGCACACCAGACCGACTCGTATTTCCTGAAAGAAGCTGTGTTCGGGCCTGAGCGGGGAAACGCGTAGTAATTCACCGTAATGCCATACTCATTGAGCTGTGGCACCTCATCGTGAAGCTTCCGGCAATAGGGGCAATCGATATCGGTAAAGACGCTCACCACGGCTTTTTCATTTTTTGCCGGAAAACGGATTGCACCATCATCGCCAAACCCGGCCATCGCTGCCTTGCGGGCCTCGGCGCGGGCAACTTCGGTGACATTTGCAATGCCCTGGTCGGTAATCTTAAGAAGGTCACCGGTCATCAGGTACTGGCCATCTTCGGTGGTATAGATGGTATCGCCGTTGTTGCTCTGAACCTCATAGAGGCCTTCCGCCTCGGATTTTCGCACCGACATTACCTTCAGCCCCGGCACCGCCTTGGTCAGGCGCCCGGCAATCCGGTCCTCAACTTCGCCGGCACTGACGCTGGCCACTCCCGACAAGCCGGCAACGACACCGAGCACCACGATAAGACTTTTAATATTCATTCTGGCAAACAACCCTTTTTCAGTCATCGGTTAAACAACCCGGGCAGTATTGGCACAGGCCGGGGATCAATTCAATGCGACATCCCCGTGCGGGGAAAGTTCACCTCGAGCCCTGTCACTCCCCGGCCACCGAGCCACTCAGCCACGGGGGTGATGGGCCTGGTGCAGCGAATGAAGACGCTGCCGGGCCACATGGGTGTAGATCTGGGTCGTGGACAGATCCGAGTGACCGAGAAGCATCTGGACAACACGCAAGTCCGCGCCATGATTGAGGAGATGCGTGGCAAACGCATGCCTGAGCGTATGGGGGGACAGGTGTTTCCGGATACCCACTCGCACGGCGTAGTGCTTGATACGGTGCCAGAAAGTCTGACGCGTCATGGCGGCTGCCCGGTTACCGGGGAATAGCGCATCACAGGACCGTCCCCTCAAGAGCTCCGGACGCGCTTGTTTCATATACCGGAGCAACCAGTCCACTGCCTCTTCGCCCAGGGGGACGAGGCGCTCCTTGTCACCCTTGCCGGTAATCCGGACCACGCCCTGGCGCAGATTCACCTGATCAACCCTCAGCTCCGTCAGCTCCGATACCCGCAGACCGCACCCGTAGAGGATCTCCAGCATGGCCTTGTCCCGGAGTTCGATGGCAACACCGGGGTCCGGCTCTGAAAGCAGCGCATCCACTTCCTCTTCTGTCAGGGAATCCGGAAGGCGTCGCGGCAGACTCGGACTGTCTATACGCAGGGTCGGGTCCTCGGCGATCAGACTTTCCCGCAACAAAAACCGGTAAAACCGCCGGAGCCCCGAAAGGCGCCTTGCAGCCGTGGAGCTCTTTATCCCTTCTGCAAGCCCACGGGACATCCAGGCCAGAAGGTCGGCTCTGCGCACCTCCGTCAGTATCGGACGACCCGGCCGGCGCTCCAGCCATTCGGACAACCGTGACAGGTCACTTCGGTATGCCTGCCTTGTCTTCTCACCAAGCCCATCCTCAAGCCAGATCGCATCGACAAACCGACCGATCACTGATTCGTCTTCTGATCTCACGCCCAAGCCCTCAAACTGTGACTAACCCACAGCAAGCCTACCGGGCCACCAGACACAAAAAAGGCAGCCATGGGCTGCCTTTTTTGTGTCTGGCGCTCAGCAATACGCTGATCAGCCCAGCTTTTCCTTGATACGAGCTGCCTTGCCAGACAGGTCCCGCAGGTAATAAAGCTTGGCCTGGCGTACGTCACCGCGACGCTTCACGCTAAGGCTGTCAATCAGCTTAGAGAAGGTCTGGAAGGTACGCTCAACACCAACGCCGTAAGAAATCTTACGCACGGTGAACGAAGAGTTCATGCCACGGTTACGCTTACCGATGACAACACCCTCGAACGCCTGCAGACGCTCACGGTTACCCTCGGTTACGCGAACCTGAACGACCACGGTGTCGCCCGGCGCAAACGCGGGGATTTCCTTGGTCATCTGTTCTGCTTCAAGTTGACTGATGATGTTGTTCTTGCCGCTCATCGTAATGCTCCTGATACCCAATCTGTTAATGCCCTGATCATTCAGAGGCACCCGGTTCGTTCAAAATCTCTTCCAGCAACTGACGCTCTTCGTCCGTAAACACCCGCTTTTCAAGCAGGTCGGGGCGTCGCTGCCGGGTTCGCCTCAGCGACTGCTTGAGTCGCCAACGCCGGATCTGATCATGGTGACCGCCCAATAAAACATCCGGCACCGCCTGACCTTCGTAAACCTCGGGCCGGGTGTAGTGCGGACAATCCAGCAAACCGTCGGCGAAAGAATCCTGCTCTGCCGACTGCGCATGACCCAGCGCTCCGGGGATGAGGCGTGTAACCGCATCAATAACAGCCATTGCTGCCAGCTCGCCACCGGAAAGAACAAAATCACCCAGTGACACTTCCCGATCGACCTCCGTCGCTATCAGGCGCTCATCAACACCCTCGTACCGGCCTGCCACGAGAATCAGCGGCTTTTCTGCTGCAAGCGACTCGACAACGGACTGATTCAACGTCTCGCCCTGGGGCGACAGATAAACCACGCAAGCCTTGCCAGGCGCCGCTTCCCGGGCCGCGTGAATGGCATCCCTGAGGGGCTGAATTTTCATCAGCATACCCGGACCACCACCATAGGGCCGGTCATCCACTGTGCGGTGCCGGTCATGGGTATAGTCACGGGGATTCCAGCTCCGGAAAGTCAGAAGACCGTCCCGGACTGCCCTACCCGTGATCCCGTAATCCGTTACCGCACCGAACATATCCGGGAACAGACTGACTGCGCCAATCCACACCCGTCAGAACTCCGGGTCCCAGTCGACAACCATACGCTGCGAAGCCAGATCAACCTTCCGGACCACCTGGTCCGGAAGGTAAGGAATCAGGCGCTCACGCTGATCGATGGAGCCCGCAGTTGCCTGCACCACCAGAACATCGTTAGACCCGGTTTCTATCAGATGGTGCACTTTACCAAGGCACTCATCCTCAACCGTGAAGACCTCAAGACCTTCCAGCTGAAACCAGTAGTACTCCCCGTCGGGGAGCTCCGGCAACTCTGCCCTGGAAACCCTGACCTCAGCGCCACAGTAAGTGCGCGCCAACTCACGATCATCAATTCCTTTCAGCCTGACAACAATGGCCTGCCCTTGGCGGCGACCTTCTTCAAGCCTGGCCGGAATACGTTTACCGTCCAGATCCAGAGTCCAGTCCGGATAGTTCAGTATTCCTTCTTTGGGGTCAGTGTAGGAGAAGACTTTCAGCCACCCCTTGACCCCAAACACCGACGTAATCCGGCCGATCACAGTCTCCTGCACATTCTGTGTCATGCCACCAACCCCGGTGTCAATACTGGGTTACTCAGCGGCCGCCTTCAGCAGCTGGGCAACGCGATCACTGGCCTGCGCACCCTGGCCAAGCCAGAAGTTGACACGGTCACGATCTACGCGCAGACGCTCTTCCTGGCCACGGGCAACCGGGTTGAAGAAGCCAACACGTTCAATAAAACGACCGTCGCGTGATTTGCGGCTGTCGGTGACTGTCAGATGGTAGAACGGGCGCTTCTTGGAGCCGCCACGAGCCAAACGGATTGTTACCATTTAACCAATATCCTGTTCTGTTGTACGAACTTTGTACGATTCACGCCGACTGAACAACAGCTGGCGCGAAGACCCATACTCGAAAGGGGCGCTATTCTATGCTAAATACACGCCAAAGAAAACAGGCAAACCGGTTGTTTCCCGGTTTTCCATGTAAGGCTTTTTACATACGGCCAAATGGAGGCGCGCCACCACCTCCGCCGCCCGGCGGCATCATGCCACCCAGGCCGCGCATCATATTCGCCATACCACCCTTTTTGCCAAACTTTTTCATCATTTTCTGCATTTGCTTGTGCTGCTTCAGCAGACGATTCACATCCTGGATCTGTGTACCAGACCCGGTGGCAATCCGGCGCTTGCGGGAGTTATTGATGACATCCGGGTAGCGGCGCTCCTTCGGAGTCATCGAGCAAATAATCGCTTCCATCTGCCCCATGGACTTGTCGTTTACCTGCTGCTGGGCCATCTGGGCCATCTGTCCCATACCCGGAAGCTTGTCGAGCAAACCACCAATGCCACCCATATTCTTCATTTGCTGCAACTGGTCGCGGAAGTCTTCAAGATCAAAGCTCTTGCCCTTCTTGATCTTCCTGGTGAGCTTCTGGGCCTTTTTCTGGTCCAGCTTGCGCTCCGCTTCCTCTATAAGGGAGAGCACATCGCCCATACCCAGAATCCGGGAGGCCACCCGGTCCGGGTAAAACGGCTCCAGCGCATCGGACTTCTCGCCCACACCCAGGAATTTGATCGGTTTGCCCGTGATGTGACGGACGGACAGAGCCGCCCCCCCCCTGGCGTCGCCATCGGTTTTGGTCAGCACCACGCCTGTCAGCGGCAAAGCGTCGTTGAATGCCTTGGCGGTGTTGGCCGCATCCTGACCGGTCATGGCGTCAACCACAAACAGGGTTTCTACCGGATTGACGGCTTTGTGCAGCCTGCCGATCTCACCCATCATCTGCTCATCGACATGGAGGCGACCGGCGGTATCAAGAATCACCACATCAATATGCTTCTTCCGTGCGGCAGCAATCGCACCTTCAGCAATATCCACGGGATCCTGGTCAGCGGTGCTCGGAAAAAACTCGACGCCGACCTCGCCCGCCAGGGTTTCCAGTTGCCGGATCGCTGCCGGACGGTAAACGTCGGCACTGACAACCATCACGGATTTCTTCTGGCGTTCCTTGAGGAAGCGGGAAAGCTTGGCAACAGTGGTCGTCTTACCAGCACCCTGCAGGCCGGCCATCATAATCACGGCCGGCGGCTGAACATTCAGGTTGAGGGATTCGTTACCCTCACCCATCACCCGTTCAAGCTCCTGCTGAACGACCTTTACAAATACCTGGCCCGGCGTAAGGCTGCGCTGCACCTCCTGTCCGATAGCACGCGCGCGGACACCTTCGACAAAATCCTTCACTACCGGAAGGGCAACGTCGGCCTCCAGCAGTGCCATCCGCACCTCTCTGAGGGTGTCCTTAATATTGTCATCGGTGAGGCGCGCCTGGCCGGAAATCTTGCGCAGACTGCCGGAAAGTCGGTCTTGGAGGTTCTCAAACATGTTGCTCTTCCGTACCCCGGATAAATTGAGTGCATGAACCACAGAGCCAGCGTCGGCTCCTTGATTCCAGTTGCATAATCGCGACATTATAACCAGACTATCGCCCTGAAACGACCAGCCCGGTCAAATCGGCTGAAACCAATGCCGATCCCCAGTCAGAACAGTGGTTAATAAGGAAGTCATGGGAACGCTGATTCTCGCGGTCACCTCTCTTTTTCTGTACAGCGTAGGTACTGCGCTGCAAGCCCTGCATTTCAGGGGCCGGGTTCAAAGCAACCTCGCCATTACCACTCTGATTGGCGTACTCGCCCTGACCAGTCACGGCCTTCTGATAGCCCAGACCGTTCACCATGACGACGGCTTCGACTTCAGCTTTTTCAAAAGCTCGGTGCTGATTTCCTGGCTTATCGTCTTCCTTTTGCTTGGGCTGAACCTGAAAAAGCCGGTTCAAAGCCTGTTTCTGGGCGTGTACCCGCTGGCCGGACTCACGATTATCCTGGCGCTGATCACCCATGGACCGTCCATACTGGTGTCAGACCAGAGCTATGGCATGCTGTCCCATATCGCATTGTCAGTGACAGCCTACAGCCTCTTTACACTGGCGGCTATCCAGGCTGTGCTCCTCTATTTCCAGAATCGCCAACTGAAGCACAACTATAACAGCCTGCTGGTACGCAACCTGCCACCGCTGCAAACCATGGAGTCGCTGCTGTTCGAGATGGTCTGGGCCGGCGTGGTAATGCTTATTCTGGCGATTGTGACCGGCGCGCTCTTCATAGAGGACCTCTTCGCCCAGAATCTCGCCCACAAAACCCTGTTCTCGATACTTTCCCTGCTGGTCTTCGTGGCGCTTCTGATCGGGCGCTACACCAAAGGCTGGCGCGGCATCACGGCAAGCCGGTGGACACTGGCGGGCTCCGCGCTGCTGATGCTGGCATTCTATGGCAGCAAGTTTGTGCTGGAACTCATTTTCCAGAGAGGCGGTTGAGGCCTGATGCGCCCGGCAATCTCTTGACACAGAGCTCCCCCACACCCTATTTTCGCTACTTGTCGGTAATATAAGGACACCTCTTTTGAACGAAACATCGCTTACCGCGCTGTTTATTCTCCTTGTCGGACTGATCCTGCTCTCCGGATTCTTTTCCAGCTCAGAAACGGGGATGATGTCCCTCAACCGGTATCGCCTCAAACATATGGCCAAGACCGGCCATAAAGGCGCCAAACGTGCCCAGGGCTTGCTGCAACGCACGGACCAGCTGATCGGCGTGATCCTCATTGGCAACAATTTCGTCAATATCTTTGCATCTTCGATTGCCACGGTTATTGCGATACGCGTCTGGGGCGACGCCGGCATTGCGATAGCCACGATCCTGCTCACCATCGTGATCCTGATTTTTGCAGAAGTGACCCCCAAAACCCTGGCCGCGCTGTTTCCGGAGAAAATCGCGTTTCCCGCCAGCTACATACTCGGGCCGCTATTAAAGATCCTCTACCCCATTGTCTGGGCCGTTAACCTGTTTACCGGTGGCATATTGAAACTGCTTGGAGTTTCTGCGGCAGATGCTGCCAATGACCATCTCAGCCGGGAGGAACTCAGGACCCTCGTCAATGAGGCCGGTGCGCTGATTCCCGCCAAGCACAAAGACATGCTGGTCAGCATTCTTGATCTGGAAAAAGTGACAGTGAACGACATCATGGTGCCCCGCAATGAAGTGGTTGGCGTCGACCTGGAGGACGACACCGACACAATCCTGCGCCAGTTACGCAGCAGTCAGCATACCCGGCTGCCGGTATTCAAGGGTGACATCAATAACATTCAGGGAATACTCCACCTCCGGAGTGTCTCCAAGCTGCTCCAGCAGGAAGAAATCAACAAGGCGATGATCATGCAATTGTGCCAGGAGCCCTATTTCATTCCGGAAAGCACACCTCTGAACACCCAACTGATCAACTTCCAGAAAGGCCGGCGCCGGTTTGGCGTGGTGGTCGACGAGTATGGTGACGTCCTTGGCCTTGCAACGCTAGAGGACATACTGGAAGAGATTGTCGGCGACTTTACAACGGACTACGCAGCAACCAGCCCCGATATCATTCCCCAGGACGATGGCACGTTTATCATTGACGGCGCATCTGCAGTGCGCACCATCAACAAGACCCTGGGCTGGAAGCTGCCCACGGACGGACCAAAAACCCTCAACGGCCTGATTACCGAAACCCTGGAAAACATTCCGGACACCAACGTCTGCCTGAAAGTGGACGGGCACCGGGTGGAAGTGCTGCAGATTAAGGACAACGTCGTGAAAGCGGCTATTGTGCACCCTAAAAAACGCAAAAAGCGCTCGCTTTCGCTGACCTGAACCGACCAAACTTTCTCCTTTCCCCTCTCTCCTTTCCCCTCTCTCCTTTCCCCCTTTTTTCCCCTCTCCCCTTTCCCCGCCGCTATAGACTCTTCAGTTATAGCCGCGATCCTTCTTGAAAGATCAAAATTTAATCGCCAGCTTGACCATTATCAATCCCGCACCAAGACTGAAGGTGCGTGCGACAATAAAACAACCACAAGGAATTCGTCCATGAGCCTGGCTCACAGTTTTGGCCTGTTTACCCATCCGGACCAGGAATGGGAAGCGATACGCAAAGAATCCGAGTCTGTTACAAGACTCTATGCCGGCCATATTTTGTTACTGGCCCTGATCCCCGCCGTAGCAGGTTTTTATGGAACCACCCAGGTTGGCTGGCAAATTGGCGACGGCCAGATAACCAGACTCTCCACCGCCAGCGCGCTACAGTTATCGGTGCTGTTCTATGTCGCCATGCTCGCGGGCATATTTGTGCTGGGCAAGTTCATCGATTTTTTTGCCGCCACCTACGATGCGGTTGAGCGGATACCGAGGGGCGTCGCTCTGGCAGCCTACACGGCGACGCCGATTTTCCTGATCGGCGTCATCGCTGCGTATCCCAACATCTGGGTCAATATGCTGGCCGGGCTCGTAGCTGCTGGCTATGCAGTCTATCTGCTCTACAAAGGACTCCCCATACTGATGAAAATCCCGGAAGAGCGAGGCTTCATGTTTGCATCCGCCGTGCTCACAGTCGGACTGGTGATGTTTGTCGCCCTGCTGGCCATCAGCGTGGTCATCTGGAGTATGGGTATAGGTCCTGTTTATGTGAACTGACCCCAATATCCCTGGTAAGTCAGTAACATGCATGAGGGTGTCCTGAAGGGCACCCTATGTTTTTTGAATTCGGTCCCACGTTAGTGTTTAGTCATGTTAACTTTAGCGAAAATGCGGTAGATTTAGCCAATAACGAGAAGACAAGGATCTTGAGCTCGGTCATGTATCCGGTTGAGGCGTAAACAGGAGTCTGCCATGAACAAGCAGTCCGGCATACATTACCTCCGTGAGCATCGGGAAGCAGGGAGTGGCAAACCAGTTCCCGTGGAGGTCACCCGCATCCGGGACACTGTTGTCGCCGGGCTGGGTGATTTGCTGCAGGGTGCTTTCGACGCCGTCGACGATTCACTGTTCGAACTGGCCAATAACGCACGCAGCAATAATGAGCAGAACCGGTATTTCGAGGCTATGCGTGAAATCCGCATCAAGCGGAAGGGGGTGGAGCGACACTTCCAGAACATGGTCGCCCAGTATTTCGAGAACCCGCCCCATACCGGCCCCCTCCAGGAAGAAAACCTGAGCAAGCAGGCCAGTGCCGACACCCTGTCTCTGGTCGGAAATGACGACCTGGAAGAGCAGGTTGCGCTCAACGCTATGATTACCAAAGCGAAAGCCCATTTTCAGGGCCCGCTGCTCCAACTCCAGACCCGCTTCAGTCAGGTTTATCCGGAAGCCAACGACGAATCACCGGTTAACCCGATGGCGCCAGAACATCTTTGCAGCGCCTTTACCGAGGCGATACAGGCACTGGAAATCCAGATCCGGGAACGCCTGATTCTGCTCAAGCAATTTGACCGCTACGTTGTCTCCAACCTCGGGATGCTGCTGGACGAAGCCAACCGCATTCTGATTCAGGCCGGCGTCATCCCGAATTTCCGTTATCACGGCAAAGCGGGACAGCAACATGGTGCTTCAAAGGCACAAGGCGCCAGCAAGGAGGCATCCGAGGCGGCAGACTCCGCAACTCACACAATGGCCGGAGAGTCTGGTAACAGCAGCGCTGTTTTCGACCAGATCAGGGAGATGCTGGCACATCAAAGGGCCAATGCCGGGATTCCGCCCCGATCATCCGACCCCAACGTTCGCGTAGTCGGCGATTCGGAGCTGGCCAGTTTACTGAATTCGCTGCCTCTTGCAGGTGTCAGGCACGACCAGGGCGACCTGAGTAACGGGGAACCCATCAGTATCGATCTGAGACAGTTGATGCAACAGCTGCTTGCCAAGGCAGATGCGGGGGATGGCCGAAAACCGGCACTGAACGAGGTCGACGAAGATCTCATCAATCTGGTGTCCATGTTGTTCGAGTTTATTCTTGATGATTACAACCTGTCTGCTCCGGTCCAGGTTTTGATCAGCCGCCTTCAGATTCCGATACTGAAAGTGGTCATTCGGGACAAGAGCTTCTTCAGCCAGGCCACACACCCGGCCAGACGTTTGCTGAACTCCCTCGCCCGGGCAGGCATCGGGTGGAGCAGCAGCGACGAGAAAACCAAGGATAAGCTGTACGGCCAGATCCACAACATCGTTCAGAGGATTCTCAACGAATTTGATGGCGATATAGCGCTGTTCGAGACACTGAACCAGGAGTTTGAGCAATTCCTGGAACGGGAGAACCGCAAAGCCTCACTGGTTGAGCAGCGGACCCGGGAATCGGAAAGGGGCCGAATCAAATCCCAGACAGCACAGCAAACCGTCGATAACTTACTGAAAGAAAAAGTGTCACGCTACAAACTGCCAGAATCGATCCACGACATTCTGATGAATGGCTGGAGCCGGGTAATGTTTCTCGCCTACCTTCGGGACGACGTTGAGCATCGCTGGAATGCGACGGTGAAGGTGGTCGATGACCTGATCTGGTGCCTGCACCCACATCAGGAAGATGACGAGAGGGACCAATGGGTTCGGGTCGTGCCAGGCCTGTTAAAAGCTCTGAGATCAGGCCTGGAGGAGGTTTCCTACAATTCGTCCAGGCTGGACGAAATGATGAGCCACCTGAAACATGAACTGGCCGAAGCGTTCCGGACCAATGCGGCCATAGAGGCACGGCAGGACTCCCCGCAAGAGATTGAAGAAGAGGAAATCGCTACCGTTCACCAGACCGCGGTCGAGAGACAGCAGGAACTGGAAGAAGCTGCAGTTTCCGAGTACGTCGCCCAGATTGACAGTATTGAAATCGGTAACTGGGTTGAGTTTCGCCTGGTCAATGGCGCCAATTTCCGCTGCAAGCTTTCCGCCATTATCGAGGAAGCCGACTGCTTTGTCTTTGTGAACCGGATGGGGCTGAAGGTCATCGAGAAAACGCGGATCCAGCTGGCCCATGAAATGCGCCGTGGCCGCCTGACCCTGCTGGAACAGGGCGCGTTGATCGACCGGGCTCTGGACGCTGTTGTCGGCACCTTACGGAGTAAAACGGCCTGACATTAATGGTCGAAGAAGGCAGTGCCCGTACCCTTCCGGCAAGATACCGGATCGCCCTTGCACTATCCCTGGCGCTACTGATTCATACCCTGTTGCTCTCTGGTATTCCTTCGCCGGTCAGAGAGCAACAGGAAGCCCATCGCGAAAGCCTGAAATTTGAACTGATTCCTCCGGGTACTGATGAGACTTCCCGACCCGGCCCGCAATCCGATGCAACCAGCCGGCCAATACCTCCCATTCCACGTTTTACGGCGGAGCCTGTCGAACCGATAATAACCCGGCAAAAGCCCGCCCCTTCGGATGCCCCCAGACAGAGTGCCTCCGAGCCGCCTGCACTAAAGCCCGAAACACCGGAGAATACCCGCAAATCAACAGCCAGTAACAGCGCCCGCGCCGGGGAGATTGCGCAGCCAGAAGTGCAAGCCACCGAGGCAACGGTAACCCGCATTACCAAATCCCCGGTCGAGCAGGATCCATACGTGGTAATCCTGGCGACACATCTGGCGCGCGAGCTTGAACAAGCCAGGGTTCCGGCAATGAGGGAACTGTCCCGGACTGTGGCAATGGAAGTGGAGTTACAACTGCTTGGTAATGGTGCCCTGACCCGGGCAAGAGTACTGAAATCGACGGGAATTGAGGGTATCGATGAGGCCGCCTACCGGGCTGCCCTGGCGGCAAGCCCCTACCCCAGGCCACCCGAGGGGGAAAACAGCCAGAATCGTTTCGAGGTTGAACTGGTGTTCACCCCGAAACGGCTCTGACTCAAGACCGCTGTCAGGCTTCTGCCTGCTTCGCAGCCTCTTTGACCATCTTGGCCAATTCACCGCTCTCGGACATTTCGAGAATGATGTCACAACCGCCAACGAGCTCGCCATTGATGTAGAGCTGTGGATAGGTCGGCCAGTTGGAGTATACCTTGAGGGCCTCACGGAGCTCCTGATTGTCCAGGATATTCACGAAGGCAAAACGCTCGCCACAGGCCATCAGAGCCTGCACGGTTTTAGCGGAAAAACCACACTGGGGCGCCTGGGGGCTGCCCTTCATGTATAGGATGACCGGGTTTTCGTCGAGCTGGCTCTTGATGGTTTCATTGATATCCATGAACATTCACCTCTGTTGGAACAGTCTTGCCACACGGCAATTTGATTGCCGCTATTGTACACGGGTGCGCAACCGCTCACCAAACACCGTGATATGACCTCAGACAAGGCCATGGGTTCCCGCCCGGTTGCAGCGTTGTCATAGCTGCCCTGAAGGGCTAGACTTGATGCCCCGTTTTTTCAGGCAACGTTCAGGCAATCCCGCCCGCCGCGGGATTCGTTGAGATAAGGGCCATTTCATGGCGGCAAGACATTTTCTGACACTGAATGACATGACAACCAGTGAACTGGAAAACCTGGTTGATCATGCCACTGCACTGCGCAATGAATGGCGGCAGGGCAAGGTTCGCGACTCCCTTAAAAATCGTGTGCTTGCAATGATCTTCGAGAAGTCATCAACGCGGACCCGGGTTTCCTTTGAAGCCGGCATGGCCCAGCTCGGTGGCTCCGCGATGTTCCTGTCGCCACGGGACACCCAGCTAGGCCGGGGCGAACCCATTGAAGACTCTGCCATCGTTATTTCGAGCATGGTGGATGCGGTGATGATACGCACCTTTGCCCATGGCACGGTCGAGCGTTTTGCCGCTGCTTCCCGGGTTCCGGTTATCAATGCCCTGACGGATGAGTTCCACCCCTGCCAGCTGCTGGCCGATATGCAGACCTATCGGGAACACCGTGGCAGCATTCGCGGCGCCACCGTGGCCTGGATCGGCGATGGCAACAACATGTGCCACTCCTACATCAACGCGGCGGCCCGGTTTGATTTCCACCTGAATGTTGCCTGCCCCGAAGGCTACGAGCCCGCCGAATCCCTGATCAGGGCACACAGCGATCGCGTAACCCTGTTTCGCGAACCGGCAGAAGCAGCGCGCAATGCCAACCTGTTGGTAACGGATGTCTGGGCATCCATGGGTCAGGAAGACGAACAGAAAGCCCGCGAGAAGGCGTTCAGTGGCTACCAGATCAATCCGGAGCTCCTGGCCGTGGCGAATAAAGACGCCTTGTTCATGCACTGCCTGCCGGCACACCGGGGCGAAGAGATTTCCGCAGACATGATGGAACATCCCGCTTCGGTCGTGTGGGACGAGGCTGAAAACCGCCTGCACGCCCAGAAAGCCCTGCTTGAGTTTCTCATTCTGAACCACCTGGACTGACCCCATGAGCACGACCGCGCAATCTCCTGCAGACTGGCTGCTTGAGGTCAACAACCTGTCTTGTGGCTACGGCGGGGATTCCGTGGTCAAGGATGTCAGCTTCGCCTTGAGCCACGGCGACATCGGCTGCCTTCTGGGCCCCAGCGGCTGCGGTAAAAGTACCATCCTGCGGGCCCTGGCCGGCTTCCTGCCATTGACCGGTGGTGAAATCTGCCTCCAGTCTCAGGCCATAAGCCTGCCCGGTCGCACCCTGCCGCCCGAGAAACGTCGGATCGGCATGGTGTTTCAGGACTACGCCCTGTTTCCGCACCTGACAATCGCCGATAACGTTGGCTTTGGCCTGCGCAATCTGGGCAAGGCGGAAAAGCGGCAGAAGGTCATGGAGCTGCTCAATGTCGTTCACCTCCAGGACCTGGCCGATAGCTACCCCCATGAACTTTCCGGCGGCCAGCAGCAACGGGTTGCCCTGGCCCGGGCGCTGGCACCCGAGCCGACCCTGATCCTGCTGGACGAGCCGTTTTCCAATCTGGATGCGGACTTGCGCCGGCGCCTGAGCCTGGATGTTCGCGAAATTCTCAAAACCCTGGGGATCAGTGCCATCCTGGTGACCCACGATCAACAGGAAGCCTTCGCCATGTGCGATCAGGTGGCGGTACTGCGGGACGGCATGATCCAGCAGTGGGACGTGCCGTACAATCTCTATCATGAGCCGGCAAACCGCTTTGTGGCCAGCTTCGTCGGCCAGGGCGGATTCATCCCCGGCAAGGCCCTGGGGCCAGATACCATTGAATCGGAACTGGGCACCATTCACGGCAACCGGGCCTACAGGTGGTCCTCGGGAACCCTTGTAGACGTACTGATCCGACCGGATGACATTGTCCACGATCCGGACTCGGATCTTCGACCGAAGGTTATCGAGAAAACCTTCGCAGGCACCTCAACGCTTTACCGCTTCCGCTGTTCCGAAGACACTGAGTTCGAGGCCCTGTTCCGAAGCCATCTGGACTTTCATCTGGGCGAGCATGTGCCGGTGCGCGTGGAGGCGGATCACCTGATCGCTTTTGAGCGCACCGGCTGAACCGCGTTCAGTTGTTACAGACCCGTTCCACGGCATCAATCCAGCCGGCATAGAGGGATTCACGCAGGGCTGGCCGCATGCCGGGGTGGAACTGGCGCTCACAGGCCCAAAGCCCGGATATCTGCTCGAGACTCTCGAACACACCTGTCTGCAGGCCGGCGAGGTAGGCGGCCCCGAGCGCCGTTGTTTCCGTAACCCTTGGCCGGTCAACGGTGACATTCAGGATATCCGCCAGGAACTGCATCACCCAGTCATTCACCACCATGCCGCCATCCACCCGCAGGGACTCAAGCCGGGCACCATCATTCTGGATAGCGCGCACCAGGTCTTTGGTCTGGTAACACACCGATTGCAGGCCCGCCGTGACTATCTCGCCAATCCCCGTGTCCCGGGTCAGCCCCATGATCGCCCCGCGGGCATGAGGATCCCAGTGCGGCGCACCCAGACCAGTAAACGCCGGGACAAGATACACCGGATTATCGACACCCACCGCCTCCGCGTGGGCCGAGGACTCATTGGCGTGGGCAATCAGCTTCAGCCCGTCCCTCAGCCATTGCATGGCCGCACCGGCGACGAAAATGCTGCCCTCCACGGCGTAGCAGGGCTTCCCATTGAGGCGATAGGCCATGGTCGTTAGCAAACGGTTCTCGGAACGAACGGCCTGGTCCCCGGTATTGAGCATCAGAAAGCATCCGGTGCCGTAGGTACTCTTGGCCATGCCCGGCTTGAAACAGGCCTGCCCCACCAGAGCGGCGTGTTGATCGCCGGCAATGCCTGCAATCATGACCGGGCTTCCCAGCCAATGTGATTCCGAAGTGCCATAATCCGCGGCACTGTCCAGCACGTCCGGTAACAGGGCGCGGGGCACACGGAACAGGGCCAGAAGTTCGTCGTCCCAGCCCTGCTCGTGAATATTGAAAAGCGCTGTGCGCGAGGCATTGGTGGCATCGGTGCAATGTGACTTGCCGCCAGTCAGATTCCAGAGCAACCAGCTGTCCACCGTGCCGAATGCCAGCTCACCGGATTCTGCCCGCTCACGGGCACCTTCCACACTGTCCAGTATCCAGGCGATCTTCGTTGCCGAGAAATAGGGATCGATAAGCAGCCCCGTCCTCTCGGTGACGCTGTCTTCGTGGCCGTCAGACTTGAGCTTGGTACACCAGGAGGCAGTGCGACGATCCTGCCAGACAATGGCATGGTGTATGGGCTTGCTGGTGGCCCGCTCCCAGATCACCGTGGTCTCACGCTGATTGGTGATGCCAATGCCTGCCAGGTCGCCGGCCTCAATGCCGGCCTTCCCCAGGGCACCGCGGCACACTGCCAGAGTACTGTCCCAGATTTCCAGGGCATCATGCTCAACCCAGCCGTCCTTTGGGAAATACTGGTGGAACTCCTGTTGAGCAGTAGCAACGCTGTTGCCCGTCTGGTCGAAAACGATCGCGCGGGAGCTGGTGGTGCCCTGATCAATGGCGAGCAGATAACGGGTCATGGACGGCCTCCTGTTGTTTTTTCCGATTCTAACAGCAGAGGCTCCGGGAAAGAGTGAACAATCCGGAATTTGGCGGACAACAAAAAAAGGGCCGGAAAACCAGCCCTCAAATGACGAATGAAACAAGGAAGTTCGTAAGAACTACAACCTCAAAAGTCATCCCTTACGTTTTCAATTATTGACGCCGAAGCAGGAAACTTCAGTAGCGCTTGTGTAGCAGCTTTGTTACATCAGGTGAGTCAGTGAGGGCTGGTTCACACAATCGAATCCAGTGCTTTCTTTCTGGGCCAGACCAGGCTGAACTTCGCGCCGCCGAGGGTGTCGCTTCTGCTGACGAAAGCCTGGCCGCCATGCCAATACAGAATCCGCCGGACGATGGACAAACCGAGACCGTAGCCGCCGGAAGTACGGGTGCGGCTGTCGTCCAGCCGGGCAAAGGCCGTAAACACTTTTTCCCAGTCCTCCTCCGGAATTCCGGGGCCATCATCCTCCACGTCAATCCGGCAGTTATCCTCGTCAAAATGACAGTTTACGACGACCTTGCCAGCCGCATAGCGACCAGCGTTACCAACCAGATTCTGAATAGCCCGGTGCAGGTAACGAGGCTCGACATCCGACAGTGCCCAGCGTTCGGACATCTCATCAATATTGTCTTGAATACTCAGCTCCGATCGCACCAGTTGCTGCTCCGCAACCACCTGGCGGACGATGTCGGTTACCGAGGTTTCCTGAAGGGAGAAAACCGGGCCGCCCTGCTCCAGCCTGGCGTAGGTGAGAATCTCGTCGATCAGTTCGTCCAGTTCCTGTATATCGCCGTCAATACCGTCCAGCTGTTTCTGGAGCGAGGCCTGATCCTGACAATCCTCGATCATCTGTACACCAAACCGGATCCGGGCCACCGGGGTGCGCAATTCGTGGGACACCGCGTGAATCATTTCCCGCTGCACCTGCACCAGCCGCTGGATATGTTCGGCCATGCCGTTAAAGGAAGCTGCCAACCGGGAAACCAGGGTCCCTTCGCCCGCCTGAACCCTTGCCCCCATTTCGCCGCGGGCTATGCGAACAGCCACCGACTCGACGGTTCTGAGATTGTTATCCACTTCCCGGAGCGCCAGGAACAGGGCCACCGCAAGCACGCCACCCAGCACCATAACCAGCAGGAGAACAACGGGCCAGGACCAGGCGCTGAAGGGAGCCGGCATATCAATCCGGAACAGCTCACCGTCCGAGAGTTGAATAATGACTCTGCCAGAGCCATCAGAGCCCTCTGTGTAGACGGCCAGGCCACGGTCGGCAACCTGGCCCAGAACATCCGAACCCGGCAGCAGGGCTGAGTCATCCAAAGGACGAACCTCGACATTGAGGGCCCGTGCCATTTGGGCAGCAACATCGGGACGATTCTCGGGCGGCGCTGAGCCAAGATGCCAGCGGAAGATCAGCCCGGTGGTTTCAGCCACATCGTGGTAAGGGTTGGTCAGGCGCAGTTGCAAAACCTGTCCGGACAGACCCGCGATGAGTACCCGGTACCCGGCACCACTCTCAATTCCGACCACCTGGCCGTAACCCAGCCTCTCGAGGGCCACCTGGGAAAGGACAAATTCGGAGGCGGCACCCACACGGAAATCAACCGTCGATCTCAGCCAATGATATTGCTGCGCCGGCGCAGGCGCGGCTGCCAGCCACCGTATCACAGGTTCAGGAAAGCGCTCATGCCAGAACTGGGAGCGGACCGAATTGATACCGGCAAACAGAAGAGCACACAAAAGAACAACCAGCGCAGTGAGGCCGGCAAGGCGGGCATAGAGCTTGAGGAAGAACTTCAGGGGCATGATACCAACCCTGGCATGGAACACCGGTGTGCAGGCCGTTTGCACGCCGGTTCCAGCGACTGAATCGTCAGGCTTCCTTTACGAACAGGTAGCCTTTACTGCGAACGGTCTTGATGCGCCGTGGATGGATAGGATCATCACCGATTTTGGGGCGAATCCGCGACACCCGAACATCAATGGAGCGATCCTGGCCGTCGTACTCGATACCGCGCAGCGCCGTAAAGATTTCTTCCCGACTCAGGACCCGGCCCGCATTACTGGCCAGCAGCCAGAGCAGGTCAAATTCGGCGCTGGTCAGATCGATACTCTCGTCGTTCAACCAGGCTTCACGCATGGAGCGATCGACAACCAGGTCATTGAACTGAAGGCGCACCGGCTCTTCGCCGCTCGATTCATCAGCTGAACCCTGCCCCGCCTCGGTTACCCGTCTCAGCATGGCGCGGATACGGGCGAGCAAAACCCTGGGTTTGACCGGCTTGCCAATGTAATCGTCCGCGCCCATCTCCAGACCAAGAACCTGATCCAGATCATCCGTGCGGGCTGTCAGCATGATGATAGGGCCGGAATAGAATGGACGCACCCGGCGACAGATGGACAGGCCATCTTCCCCCGGCAACATCAGATCCAGCACCACCAGGTCGGGCTGCTCGTTGCGGATCCGCTCCACCGCGGGGCCACCGTGAGTTTCCAGGGAGACGGTCAACCCGTTGCTTTCAAGATACTCACGGGTTAACTCAGCCAACCGCTCGTCGTCCTCGACAATCAGAATTCGCCAACTTTCGTTTGTCTGTTCCACGCCATCCGTCTCTGGTTTTGTTATTCCGGTTTCAGGTCATTCTGTGTACCTGACAATACAGGCAACCTGCTGTAACAGCAATTATACATGCTATTCAGAAATATACATGGAACCGCTGTTTCGTTACAGCCCGTGACACAGCTCCGGCGCAGTCAGTTTGCCCTGCGATGTCACAGACACATCACCTGCTGGTCACCGATGTGTCACACCGGCTTCATAGGCTTGTCGGGAAATGGAAACAAAAGAGACCCGGGTCATGGGGTGTTTTATTCGCCCGTAAGTCCAGCGATTGAGACCGGAGCTGGCGAGCTGGACCAAGACCGCCCCGTCAGAACAGCGGGTGGCCCTGAGCTACCTCGTCTTCCGTCGCTTCACGGCGGCCGACAATCTCCAGATCAAAGTACAGGGTAAAGCCCGCCAGCGGGTGGTTGGCATCAACCCTGACCAGATTGCCATCGATACCAACTACCTGCACGATTTGCGCTTCGTCCCCGGTGTTGGTCTGAAACTTCATGCCAACCTGCAGGTTTTCAATGCCTTCAAACAGTGAGCGTGGCACCTTGCGCACCAGCTCCGGCTTATGTTCGCCATAGGCCATCGCGGGCGGCACTGTCACCTCAAGGCAGTCGCCCACGTTGCGGTCCTTCACGGCCTGCTGGATACCCTCAATAATCCCGGGGCTGCCGTAGACAAAATGCAAAGGCTCGCTGCCCTCAGAAGTATCAACCAGCTCGCCGATCTTGTTCTTCAGTACATAGTGAACGGTAAAAACGTCGGGTCTTGCTTGTGAAGCTGTCATCAGGTTTTCGGGTTTCCTGTATCCGGTGGTGACTCGAGCTGCTGCAGGCCATGAATAACCAGGCGCTGGTCGAGCTTGTCCCGCAACCCCGAAGGGGCCGACAGACCCATGCGCTCAAGCAGGGCCCGATAACGGCCTTCGTCGTCCCGGGCCCGGAGGGCCTGCAACAGAGTCGCCAGTTTACCACGGCGAGTGGCGGTTGCGGCCTTCAACCCCTTAAGGGCTTTCCCCAACGCCAGTTCTTCATCGGTAAAATCCCTGCCAAACGGGAACGGAGGGAAAAGGCCACTGTCGCCGGTCACCAACACCGCGCGACGGATGCTTTCCGGGGTGTTGTTGCACCAGTCCGAAGGCAATTTGAAGGCAGCGTCCACCTTGCCAGCCTTCTGGGCTTTATTCAGAAGCTCCTGCTGGAATCGTGAATCGGCAATACGGATCAGCCGCAGGAACACCTGCTCGTCCGACTGCCCCCTCAGGTCGGCAATACCGTATTCGGTGATCACAATATCCCGCAGATGGCGGGGGATGGTGCAGTGACCATAGTTGAACACGATATTGGAGAATACCTTGCCATGGGATGAGCGCGTGCTGCGCAACGTCAGGATGGATCGGGCACCGGGCAATTCGTGGGCCATGGCAACGAAGTTGTACTGGCCACCCACGCCACTGACAACCCGGCCGTCGTCCAGACCGTCCGAAACCCCGGCGCCGTTGAGGGTGTACATCATCGCCGAATTAATGAAGCGGCCATGGACCCGTTGCGCCGCTTTCAGTTTCTGGTCGCCAAACCGGTGATCGTAGAGGTGGTTGATGAAGTTCACGCTGGTCATGCAGACCTTCTCACGCTGCTCGTCGGTCAGCTCTCTGAGACACTGGTAGAACCTCTCGGGGCCGACGTAGAAGCCACCGTGCATGGCAATGCCCCCCGTGAGGCGGTCGCCGAGGATCAGCGTTTCAATGGCTTCCCGGGCTTCCGGGTTGTCCAGATCGCCCTCAACGGACTGATCGCCAGCACGCAGCCGCCCACCCTTGAATTCCACGGTCTCCCTGAAAATCCCGTGCCGGACCAGCCAGTGCACATCCCGGGCCCGCAGCGGACTGTCGATCAGCTTCTCCCGGCGCAGCACATCCAGCGTGGCCAGGGACACCTCGCCGGTAATGTCGCCACGGTTGATCAGCGACTGGAGGCCGGCGTGATCATAAACTTCACGGGTGAGGATGCCTTCCTGCATCAGGTACAAAAAGCCATCGACCATCATCTCACTACAGCCATAAAGCCCCTGCTCGAAAGGCCCGGTTCCGCCCTCCTCGCTGACCACCGGGAAGCGCTGATCAACCCGGAGGTGATCAAACACTTTCCGCCAGGCATCGTTGTGACCGTGCCGGAGTATGGCGCTGTGGACCAGGGCGGCACCCAGTGACCCAATGCCAACCTGGAGGGTGCCTCCGTCCTTCAGCAGAGCGCTGGCATAAAAGCCAATCAAATGATCTTCCGGACTGACAGACATCGGCGGTGCGGAGAAAAGCGGATAGTCGCTGGACGGCTGGTCAAGCACAACATCAAATTTGTCTGCCTCAATGGCGGCATGGTGCCCGAACCAGGGCAGGTTCTGGTTCATCTCAGCCACCACGGCAACCGGTGTGCCCGCGGCTTCCCGCTCCCGAAGCAGAGGGATCAGGTCCAGTGTCAGGTCCGGATTAGAACTCAGACTGACCTGCCCGGGTTGGCCGTGAGCCTCGCCCGGAGCCACCATCTGTGCAACTACATTGACCCCCACCGCCATCAGGTCTCGGACGGCATGCGTGTAGTTGGTGCAAACGTAATGGCGCTGCTGGGAGCGGTTATTGAGGTAACTTCCGGCCTTGAAGAAGAACTCCGAGACCTGGACGTTCTGTGGCAGGCGATTTGACGATACGTCCCGGGCATAGGCCAGTTCCGGTATACCTCCATACAGGCGCTCGACAAACGGGCCCATGAAGCGCTGCTCCAGTGATGAACCGCCTTTGGGCGCCAGCAGCGACAGCGCCGTGACAATATGCAACCGGATTTCCGGGTCATCCTTGGCCCGCTGGTAGAGCGCATTAACAAACCGGACCGGCTTTCCAAGCCCCAGAGGCAATCCCAGCGTAATATTCTTGCCAACCCGGCGAATCACTTCATCAACACTGGCATTCACATCGTTCGAAACCCGCACTTTATCCACTGCCATTACCAAGCTCCTTAGGGGCTAGTCAGGATGTCAACGGGGATAATCACACGAGCTCCAGGCATACACAATGCGCCAAGTCATGATTCGGGGATTTGCATGCAACAACGGCAGAGATGGGACCAGACCGGACGAGCCAACCGAAACAGGCTCAGCAGGAAGAAAGGGGAATTATCAGAAGTTCCACTTCAGGTTCAGGCGGGCGCCCTCGTTCAACAGAGTAATGCCATGATCCGCCTGGGCCGGATCGGAGGCATACTGCTTACCGGTATTCCTGGAACGGGTCAGTGTGAGGCTCAGCAGCCGTGAACCGATTTCGGCGAAAGCCTCGGAGCTGTCGTTATCAAAATTGCCGGACATCCGCTCCTGCAGCTCGTAAATTTCTTCGGTCGTCGGCGCGTTTTCGACTCCTTCAAACACACGCCCGGAAGCTTCGGCGCGAACCACGAAAGCGACGAGATTGAGAGCGAGTAATGCGACAAAGATGCGAATAATCATGACACTGACTGAGACCTTTTCCGAAACGGGAGTCTACGGATACCTATGGCTAAAGTCTAATGATTCAGCGCCAGAAAGATGTGAATTTGCACACAAACACGCCGTCTTTTTGTCACCGGATCAGCGCATTTTCGTCAAAAAATAATCCCCAACATTTCAGACTGTAACTGCAACCCCGCCCGGCCTGGCGGGTGAACAGGGCTGCAGCCCGTCTGACAGAAGAACCTCAGGGGCAGGGGTAGGTGAATTCCTGGTGAATCGCCTCAATCGCCTCCTGCAGCTCGGAGCTCAGGGTGATCCGGGTGGAACCAATGTTCTCACGCAGCTGCTCCATGGACGTCGCACCAATGATGTTACTGGTGACGAAACTGCGGCTGCTAACGTATGCGAGCGCCATCTGAACCGGCGACAGCCCGTGCTGCCGCGCAAGCTCGACATAGGCCCGGGTGGCTTCCATACCACGGTCACTGGTGTACCGGCTGAATCGCTCATACAGGGTCATCCGCGCTTTTTCCGGCCACTTGCCCCCCAGATACTTGCCGGACAACATGCCAAACGCCAGCGGCGAATAGGCCAGCAAACCTGCCTGTTCCCGGTGGGCAATTTCGGCCATACCAACCTCAAACGAACGGTTCAGAAGGTTGTAGGGATTCTGGATGCTGGCCACCCTGGGCCACCCTCGCTCTCGGGCCAGGCGCAGGTATTCCATGGTGCCCCAGGGCGTCTCATTGGAAAGGCCGACATGCCGGATCTTGCCCGCCTTCACCAGCTCATCCAGCGCCTCAAGAGTCTCTTCGATTGGTGTGAATTGCTCATCAGGGTTGTGCTCATAACCGAGCCTGCCAAAGAAGTTGGTGCTGCGGTCCGGCCAGTGCACCTGGTACAGATCAATGTAATCCGTTTGCAGACGCTTCAGGCTGGCGTCGCAGGCTTCAATGATGTGGTTACGGGTCAGGCGCGGACCATTACGGAGGTAGGTCAGGCCATTGCCGGGCCCTGCCACCTTGGACGCAATCACCAGATCATCGCGCCTGCCTCTTCTGGCCAGCCAGTTTCCCAGATAGGTCTCGGTAAGCCCCTGGGTCCCGGCCCTGGGGGGCACCGGATACATCTCCGCCGCATCAATAAAATTAATGCCTTCGGCCACGGCGTAATCCAGCTGTTCGAATGCCTCCTGCTCGGTGTTCTGCTCGCCCCAGGTCATGGTGCCCAGACAGATCAGGGTAACGTCGATATCTGTTTTTCCAAGCTTTCGTGTTTGCATATCCTCTCCGGGTCGGTGCGTTTAACAGGTAAAGGGAATGTCACGGGAGTGTCGCATCACTGTCATGCCAGGTTTTCATAGTAGAGGCATGCCCGAGGAAGCACAGGAAACACCGTGACCGAGACCATGAAGGCCAGCCGGCGCCAACAACACATTACCATTGTTTCGGAGACCTTTCCGCCGGAAATCAATGGTGTGGCAAATACGCTCAGACATTTATGCCAGGGGCTGATGCAGCGTGGACACCGGGTAACCGTTATACGGCCGCGACAGCAGCATGAGCGCAACGGCCATTCCGCCGGCGCTGGCGAGGCGCTGTTTACCCGCGAACATGTGGTTACCGGATTTCCCCTGCCCGGTTATGCGGACCTGCGCTTCGGACTCGTGCGCGGCAGCCGGCTGAAAAGGCTCTGGACGGCTGACCGCCCCGACGCCGTTTATGTGGCAACCCAGGGCCCGCTGGGTGTGGCCGCCACATCTGCGGCACGGCAGCTGGGCGTTCCGGTAAGCTCCGGCTTCCATACCAACTTCCATAGTTACAGCCGTTACTACGGTGTCGGCGTGCTTGAGCGGTTGCTTTGCCTTTATGGTCGGTGGTTCCACAACCGCACCGCCATCACCCTGGTGCCAACCCGGAGAATGCAGCAGAAAACCGGTGCCATGGGCATTCCGGCAACGGGGCTGTGGAGCCGGGGAGTTGACTGTCATCGTTTCACCCCTCACAGGCGGGACAATGCCCTGCGAGAGTCCTGGGGGGTGCAGGCCAACGACCGGGCCATCCTTTATGTGGGCCGGCTGGCACCGGAGAAAAACCTTCGTATGGCGGTTGCCTGTTTCGAGCGCATCCGGGGGCTTCACCCCCAGGTAAAATTTGTATTGGTGGGGGACGGCCCCCTGCGGCGGCAACTGGCCGAGCGCCATCCGGATTACGTTTTTTGCGGCGCCCGACGCGGTGATGACCTCGCCCGGCATTTTGCCTCCGGAGACCTGTTCCTGTTCCCGAGCAAGACCGACACCTTCGGCAACGTGGTTCTCGAAGCCATGGCCAGTGGCCTTGGCGTGGTTGCTTTCGATGATGCCGCGGCGGCCGAGCATATCCGGCACGAAGAAAACGGCATGAAGGTGCCCCTGGATCAGGACGAAGCCTATGTTGACAGCGCGCTCCGCCTGGCCGACCAACCGACACTGCTGAACCGGGTCCGGGCCCAGGCCCGACTGGATGCCCTGGACCAGAGCTGGAATTCGCAGATCGAACAGTTTGAACAACTGGTTTTCAACCAAACCGCAAAGGCCGGATATCATGCCATTAACAAGCAAAGCGTCTCGCTTCTTTGAACTGGCAGACCAGCGGGAAGTCGCTTTCTGCCAGTCCATCAACCGTGTCGTTCATTTCCCGGCAGCCCTGGGCTACTTCCGCCTGGTCAGCCGGCTCGGGGACGGCTGGTTCTGGTACACCCTGATTCTGTCCTTCCCCTTTATCCATCCGGAATCCGGACTCGGCCTGGCCCTGCTCATGGCGCTGACCGGGCTCAGCTGCACTATCAGCTACAAGCTGTTGAAGCGCTGGCTTATTCGGGAACGCCCCTTTATCTCCTTTCCGGCCATCAACTGCGGCACACCACCACTGGACCGCTACAGCTTCCCCTCCGGCCACACCCTCCACGCCGCCTGCTTTCAGGTTATGCTGACCGTGGCCGAACCGGCGCTCGCGCTTCTGGTTCTTCCATTTACCGTCAGCGTTGCCGCCTCTCGGGTGGTTCTCGGGCTACACTACCCCAGCGACGTCGCCGCAGGCGCGCTCATTGGCGGCCTGATGGGTTATGCTGCGATGATCTGGCTGTACCCGGACTTCGCCAGGCTTTTCACAGGATCTGCCTGAGCGCTAGTCGAACAGGCGCAACTGCGTAACAGGGGCGTCATCATTGCGAAAACGCACGCCCAGCCCCAGCAGCCGCACCGGCCTTTCCCGATTGGTGACCAGCTCCGCAAGCAGCGGCAGGTAATCTTCCAGGGCGGGCTCCCTGACCTGCTCCCGGACCCGCTCCAGAGTATGGGTTGAGAAATCACTGTAGCGGATCTTGATGAAGAGTTTGTGGATCGGTTTCCGACGCGCCTTGCGGGATAGCCGCAGATTGAGGTCGGCTACCAGAGAGGCCATAACAGTCTCGCAGGCCGCCATATCCGGCAAATCCTGGGAAAAGGTTCGCTCCACGCTGACCGACTTGGCAATCCGCGACACCACGACAGGCCGCTCATCCCGGCCATGAGCCATTTCATGGAGACGGTAACCCTGTTTACCGAACCGCTCGATTAACACATCCGCCCCGAGTGCCTGCATATCACCGCAGGTCTGAATACCGAGCGCGTGCAGTTTCGAGGCAGTTACCTGCCCCACCCCGAACAGCTTCTCAACCGGCAGCCCCTGCACGAAGCCCTCGACATCGTCCGGGCGGATAACAAACAGTCCGTCGGGCTTTTCCCAGTCACTGGCAATCTTGGCAAGAAACTTGTTGGGGGCGACGCCGGCGGAAATGGTGATACCGACGTCCCGGAAAACCCGCTCCCGAAGATGGCGGGCCATCAGTGTGGCACTGCCCTTGTAATCGGGTACATCGGAGACATCGAGGAACGCTTCATCCAGCGAAAGAGGCTCGACCAGGTCCGTCAGTTCCCGCAGGATAGCCATCACCTGCTGTGATACCGCCCGGTACCGGCCCATATCCGGCGGCACCGTCACCAGCCCGGGGCAAAGCCGCCGTGCCTCGCTACCCGGCATCGCCGAGCGAACCCCGAAGGCACGTGCCCTGTAGTTGCAGGTGGTCACCACGCCCCGGCCCCCATCGCCACCTACTGCCAGCGGCACATCCCGGAGGCTGGGATCGTCCCGCATCTCCACCGCCGCATAGAAGCAGTCACAATCCACATGGATGATCTTGCGTTGTGGCATAATCAGGGCTCGCGTCGACTTTCTGTACATTTATACAGCCTTGTATCTTAAGCTAACATGCAGAGAATGTCAGGAACCCTATCAACCGACGCACCAACCATTGCGAGGCCACCATGAGCAACCCGATTCCTGAAGCAGAACGCACCGAAATTGAAGCAGCCGCCTTTCGCCGACTGGTCAGCCACCTGCGTGAGAACACCGGTGTGCAGAATATCGACATGATGAACCTGGCGGGTTTCTGTCGAAACTGCCTGTCCAAGTGGTATCGGGCGGAGGCGGATGAGCGGGGGTTCGAGATTTCCGATCCGCAAGCCCGGGAAGAAATCTATGGCATGCCCTACGAGGACTGGAAAGCCCTCTACCAAAAAGGCCCCAAGCAGGAACACAAATAATGACCATAAAAGATGCCGTGAGGATCCATCTGGCATCCCTGGACGCTGGCCATGCCAACTTCGAAGATTCCCTGGCCCTGATTGAACAGCACTTTGAGTATCAGCCCTGTGGGTTCCGGAACGGCCCTCTGGTCAACGCGGAAGGCGAAAACGCCGGCTCCTGCCGGATCTTTGCCCTTGGCCAGTACTGCAACCTGAGTGAAGTTGACACACTCAAACTGTTTGCCCAGCACTATCAACAGGTTCTGGACGACCCGGCCGGCGAGGGCCACGGCAACATCCGCCAGTTTATCAGCACCGGATGGTCCGGCATCCGATTCGAAGGCGTGCCACTTCGGCAGCGCCCGAACCCAACCGATAACATGACCAGGGAAGAGACTCCTTCATGAGCGATACCGCCACCTCCGGGGTAAAACAGGGTTTTCAGCTAAAAAGCGCCAGCGTGTCCATGACAGCCCTGGAGCTCTACTACTTTGACGACGGCGAGTTCGAAGAGGTCCTGCGGGACAAGATCAGCCAGGCACCCGGGTTCTTCAAGGATATTCCGCTGATCATCAGCCTGGAAAAGTACCAGGGGCTGGACAGTGAACTCGACTTCTTCAAGATTATTGGCACCTGCCGGCGCAACCACATCCACGTCATCGGCGTCCGGGGCGGTAATGAAGACCAGCGCCGCCTGGCCCGTGGAGCGGCCCTGGCACTCCTGCCCGGCAGCGGCCAGCGGGACCGGAGCCACGAAACCGATCAGCCCGCCGCTCCGGAAGCGGAGACAGCGGCTGCTCAGGCGCCTTCGGCCGGCGCTGGTGATCCGCCCCCTGCCCGCATCATCAGCCAGCCCGTTCGCTCCGGCCAGCAAATCCACGCCCCGGAAGGCGACCTGGTGATTCTGGCGCCGGTCCAGGCCGGGGCCGAAGTGCTTGCGGCAGGCAATATTCATGTCTACGGCCCCTTGAGGGGCCGGGCACTGGCAGGCATCCACGGGGCGGAG
The DNA here is from genome assembly GCF_056857895.1 of Marinobacter sp. B-21. NCBI lineage: Bacteria > Pseudomonadati > Pseudomonadota > Gammaproteobacteria > Pseudomonadales > Marinobacteraceae > Marinobacter > Marinobacter sp. B-21. The sequence continues at coordinate 138,486 of NZ_JBSXNZ010000085.1, read as the reverse complement.
TCCGCGCGGATATTCTGTCAATCCCTGGAGGCAGAGCTTGTGTCCATTGCGGGACACTATAAAATCTCTGAAGATCTCCAGGACAATGGCTGGAAAAGCGCTGTGCAGATCCAGCTCAGGGACGACCTGCTGGTGGTGACGCCACTGGACAAGGCCTGATATTGGAGCTGAATACAATAACTTGACCGGATAATTCGGCAGACACGACGAATCCACCGCGAAACAGGAACAGAACCTTGGCTAGAATCATTGTCGTTACCTCAGGAAAGGGCGGCGTTGGCAAAACCACCACCAGCGCCTCAATCAGCACCGGCCTTGCCAGACGAGGCCACAAAACCGTCGTTATTGATTTCGACGTGGGCCTGCGCAACCTTGACCTGATCATGAACTGCGAGCGCCGCGTCGTGTACGATTTTGTCAACGTCATTCAGGGCGAGGCGTCCCTCAATCAGGCACTGATCCGGGATAAACGGGTCAACACGCTATATATCCTCCCGGCGTCCCAGACCCGGGAAAAAGAAGCCCTGACCAAGGAAGGCGTCGAAAAAATCATTAACGAGCTGTCCGAGACGTTTGACTACATCGTCTGTGATTCTCCGGCCGGCATCGAGCACGGCGCCATGATGGCCCTGTACTATGCCGACGAGGCCGTGGTGGTCACCAACCCGGAAGTGTCTTCAGTCCGGGATTCGGATCGCATTCTGGGCATTCTGCAGAGCAAATCCCGACGGGCCGAAATGAGTCAGGACCCGGTGAAAGAACACCTGCTGCTCACCCGCTACAACCCCTCCCGGGTAGAAAGGGGCGAGATGCTGTCGGTGGCCGATGTCGAGGAAATTCTCGCCATCCCGCTACTGGGTGTTATCCCGGAGAGCCAGATTGTACTGAACGCGTCCAACCAGGGCGTGCCGGTTATTCTGGAAGAGGACAGCGACGCGGGCCAGGCCTATGAAGATGCGGTAGCACGCCTGCTGGGTGAGGACCGGGAGCACCGTTTCATGACCGCCCAGAAAAAGGGTTTCTTCTCACGGATGTTCAAGGGAGGCTAAGGGATGAGTTTCCTGGATTACTTCAAAGGCAAAAAAAGCAATAACACGGCCAGTGTGGCCAAAGAACGGCTCCAGATCATCGTCGCCCATGAACGCGGCCAGCGTGACCAGCCGGACTACCTGCCCCAACTGCAACAGGAACTGCTCGCGGTCATCCGCAAGTATGTTCAGATCAGTGACGACATGGTGCAGGTAGAAGTCGACCGCAATGAAAGCTGTTCAGTCCTGGAGCTGAACGTCACACTTCCCGAACGATAACCCCGAACACCTGCCCTGCACAGGGCAGGTTTTTCCTACCACCGGGCAAAATGATCCTCCATCAGTCCCCGTAAGCCCCTCACGGGAATTCGGGTGCCCGCCTCATCGGTCACCGTTCCATTAAACGTGCCAACGTACTGGCGAAAGTTGGATGCCAGCACCAGGGCATTCAGCTTCTCCTTACGCACACCGGCCGGAGCGAAGTGCAGATCTACACTGCCATCCTCCGTGGCCACGCGCCAGTCACTGCCCGGCTGGTAACGGTCGAAACGGAATTGCGCGGCGCCCAGTTTGTGGCACTTGCCATCCAGCCAGAGCGCATTTTCTGTCATACCGGTTTCATTCACGCCAGCGGCCAGATTCAGACCAACGGACCGGCCATCCTGTAAACGGCCGGCCAGGCAAGCCCAGTTCCAGGCGGTTTCCCGGCGCATAAAACCGCAGCTCCAGTCAATCGACCCCCGGGTATCCCTATCACAACGCCAGATCCTGTGATCCCAGCGCACTTCCCCCTCCACCGGTAAACCTGCGGATTTGCGGGTAAACACCCAGCCGTTGTAGCCCGCCGGGCAAACCAGACGGAGAGGGTCCTGGTCCTCCTTCAGGGTCAGTTCGATGCGGATTCCCCCGGGGGCAGACACCGAAACATTGCGACCTCCCGCAAACGGGAGAATACGCATGGCAACGTCGCCCTTGCCAAAAGAGGCCATACCATGCTCAGGAAAGGGCTCGATGCGGGTTTCACGGGCCAGGGGCTGCAGAAACGTCTGCTCCATCATCTGGCCGGTCTCGAAGTCGTAGAGATAGAAAAAGCCGTTTCCAAGCAGCCTCAGATCCACCACCGCCAGGCCAAACACCCACCCGGGACCCATCGCGCTGACAAACTGGAACTGGTTAAACCGCCAGCGCCGGGCCAGGCGGGATCGGGGACGGTCCATCACCGTGCGCAGGTCGTAATCCAGGTAGTTGATCTCGTCTACCGGCTCATCCAGAACACCGGGAACAACCTGCCCCTTACCATTGATCAGTTTTTTTATTGTCATAGTCGCGCCAGATCAGGCCAATGTGTAGGACGTGACCGACAGGTAGTTACCTGGTTCACAATCCACTGTTTCCGTCGCCGTGCCGGTCGGAACCTCATGCTAGACTCGGCCCACCATCGTCAAGGAAGTGTACCTTATGAGAAAGACCAGAGCCCATCGCATTACGGGCTGGGCCTCTGTCATCAGCGGGCTTGTCTGTGCATTACTGGTATCGGCCCTGGCGGCCGCCACTGCCCGGGCAGAACTGCCGGCCGAGGATGACGAGGCATGGACGCTACGCAAGGAAGCAGACCACATCCGTATCTATACCATTGATCAGCCAGACTCCAGCTTCAAGGCCTTCAAGGCCGTTGGCGTACTTGATGCCCCTATCGAAAACCTGATGGCGGTGATGATCAACCCCGGCTCCTGCGTTGAGTGGGTTCACAACTGCACCGAATCCTATGGCTTTGGCAAGGGCGACTTCCACGACCGGTATGCCTATTCAGTAAATGATATGCCCTGGCCCGTCACCGACCGGGACTATGTGCTGCGCATCCGGACCCGGGGTGATGAGACCTCCGGTGAAATTGTCATGGATCTGAACGCCACCCCGAACCAGCGCGCGGAGAGCAGCAGCCGGGTCAGGGTTGACCGCTCTGACACCCTGTACCGGTTTACTCCGGAGGGCGACAAGACCCGGATGGTCTGGGTTCAGCATACCGACCCCAACGGTTCGCTGCCCGGCTGGCTGGTGAATGCTCTGCTGGTGGATATCCCCCTGCGGTCCATGGAGGAACTGGAGCGGGTCGCCAACCTGGATAGGTACCAGAGCTATCGGCTGGTCTACGACGAAAACGGCAAGCTTGCCGGAGTGAGCCGGTCAGAGCCCTGAAGGGATGACGCAACAGGCATCACACGCTAAGCTTTGGGAAAGGACTTCACAAGGCAGGCCCCGTTCAATGACCGTTCTCGCTTTTGAGATAATGACACCCAGCATCAAAGCCGTTCCGCAATCCTGGACCATGGACCGGCTTGCCCGCTTTCTCACCGACAACGAAATAACCGGCAGCCCCGTGACGGACGGCGATGGCGAGATCGTGGGCATTGCCACCCTGAAGGACATCACCGAGTTCCGCTGGAATGCCACGCGCTCCGACGCTGACCGGCACCTGACGCCCGAGGAGCATCAGGAAGCGCGGCGCCTGCGCATGGTTCTCTTTGAAGAAATGGGCAAGGTGCCGGTGGAAGTCCGGGATATCATGACCCCTATCGTTTTATCGGTTGACGAGACGACGCCGGTGCGCGACATTGCGAATATCATGATGCGTGAACACCTGCACCGGATCTTTGTCACCAGGGATGCGAAAATTACCGGCATCATAACCACTTACGATATGCTGAAAGTGATCTCGGATGAGGAACTCACGCAACGCTGCGCCCGTAACGACTGAGCCACCAGAGAGGTAGCGCCACCTATGCCCAGAGCACCGCAAGCTCGCCGGAAGATGTACGTCCTCGACACCAACGTCCTGATTCACGACCCGAACGCCCTCCTGAACTTTGAAGAACACGATGTCATCCTCCCGATGACGGTCCTTGAAGAACTCGACAGCCTCAAATCCGGCAAACAGGCCGTGGCCGCCGACTGCCGCCAGGCCATCCGTAACATCGACAAACTGCTGGGCGATGCCAGCCCGAAGGAGATCGAGAAAGGCGTTCCCATCGTGCGGGGCAAAAAGGCCGAGCCCCTGGGCAGCCTGTCGATCCTGATGAGCACAGAGCACACGGGCAACCACTCCCTCCCGGAGCACCTCAACGACAACAAGATCATCAATACCCTGGCGGCACTGCAGGACCGGCACAAATCCCGGGACATCATCCTGGTGTCCAAGGACATCAATATGCGCCTCAAGGCGCGGGGTTTCGGGGTCGAAGCCCAGGACTACCACAACGACCAGCTTCTGGACGACATTGACCTGCTGCCCAAAGGGTACCGGGAGTTTCCCAACTCGTTCTGGGACACCATCGAAAAGGTGGAAACCGTCCAGCGGGAAGGCACGACGGAACATATCCTGAAGCGGGAAGGGGAACTGGCCAAGCTGAAGATCAACGAGTTTGTGGTGGATGAACTGGGCTTTGTCGGCAAGGTGGTAGACCTCACGGACACCCAGGTCATCATTAAGGACCTGCATCAGCATGATCTTCTGAACGAGGAGGTCTGGGGTCTGGTGCCTCGGGATATCTACCAGGCCATGGCCCTGAACCTGCTCCTGGACCCCGATATCCATCTGGTGAATCTCACCGGCTCCGCCGGTTCCGGTAAAACCATCCTGGCCCTGGCCGCCTGCATCGAGATGACCGTGGCCAGCAAACTGTACAAACGGATTATTGCCACCCGCTCCACCCAGGGGCTGGACGAGGATATCGGCTTCCTGCCCGGCACCGAGGCCGAGAAAATGGAGCCCTGGCTGGGCGCCATCGTCGACAATCTGGAAGCGCTGCACGAAGACGACGAGAACATGACCGCCAGCGTAGATTACATCCTCAGTAAGGTGCCCCTGCACTTCAAGTCGATGAACTACATCCGCGGCCGGAGCTTCCAGCACAGTCTGATCATCATCGACGAATCCCAGAACCTGACGCCGCACCAGATCAAGACCATCATTACCCGCGCCGGCAACGGCTCAAAGGTAATCTGCCTTGGCAACCTGGCACAGATCGACACACCCTACCTCAGCGCCCTGAGCTCTGGCCTCACCTACATGACGGAACGCTTCAAGGATTTCCGCCACGGCGGCCACATTCACCTGCAGGGCGTTCCCCGTTCGGTACTGGCGGAATTTGCCGAATCCAACCTCTGATCCGGGTTTATGAAAAAAGGGGTCAGAACCAAAGTTCTGACCCCGTGTTCAGCCGGCCGGCGTCCCACCCGATAGCGACTCATAAAAAAGGGGTCAGAACTGTGGTTCTGACCCCCTGTTCAGCCGACAGGGCTCATACCCGATAACGGCTCACCTGATCCGACATGTCGGAAGCCAGGTTCCTCAGGCGCTGGGTAGCATCGCCCGCTCGCCGGGTGCCCTGAGAGGTCTTCTCGGTGATCGCAACAATCTCGTGGACATTCTGATTGATGGCTTCAGAAACACTGGTCTGCTCTTCGGCTGCACTGGCAATCTGGGTATTCATATCCGTGATGGTGGCCACCGCCTGGCCGATGCGCTGCAGGGCTTCGTTGACCTGACGGGTTTCCTCAACGGTTGCTTCACTACGTTCGCTGATTGAACCGATCAGTTTCACGGCATTGCCCGCGCCGGACTGGAGACGTTCGATCATGTCCTGAATTTCCTGGGTGCTCTGCTGAGTACGACGGGCCAGGGTGCGCACTTCATCCGCTACAACCGCAAAGCCACGACCGGCATCACCGGCCCGGGCCGCCTCGATGGCGGCATTCAGTGCCAACAGGTTGGTCTGGTCGGCGATTTCGCGGATGACCTCCAGCACGCTGTCAATCCGGCGGGAATCGGCACCCAGTTGTTCAATCACCTGAACACCTTCCTCCACCTGTTCCGAAAGCCCGCCAATAACGCCAATGGCCTGATGCACCAGGCCCTGGGCATCACAGACCTGCCCGTTGGCACGATCAGCAGCCTCGGACGCCTCACTGGCATTATTCGCCACCTCCTGGGCGGCGGCGGTCATTTCGTTCATGGCCGTTGCCACCTGGTCACTCTCGGATTTCTGGCGATCAACGCCCCGCTCGGCTTCGCTCATGACCTGGGTAAGATCAGCCGTGGCTTCGTTCAGTGTCCGGGTTGATGACAGCACGCGCTCAACCAGCCCATGCACCTGGTCAGCGAAGCTGTTGAATGCCGTCGCCAGCTGGCCGAGCTCGTCCTTGCCGGAGACATCGAGTCGACGGGTCAGGTCACCATCACCGCTGGCAATATCGTTCATCGCCGATACGGCGGATTTCAGCGGCCGGATAATGCTGCGCACCACAATCAGGGCCAGAAGCACTATGACCGCCAGGGCAATCAGGGACGTGGTAACCGAACCGATCACGGCGTCGGCAAGGGAATCCCCCACCTGGGCGTCCATCGCGGCCACCTGACTCTCCAGACCGTCGATCCAGAACCCGGTCCCGATCATGATTCCCCACTTCGGAAGCATTTCCGCGTAGCCCAGCTTGGGCGCCACCTCACCGGTGTCACTGTTTTTCCAGCCGTAGGGAACGTAACCGCCACCGCTACGGGCAACCTTTACCAGCTCACGAATCAGGTAGGTGCCATTGGGATCCTGGAAATCCCATAGGTTCCTGCCCTCCAGAGACTGATTGACACCATGCATCACGTTAACGCCGCGGGTGTCGTAGGCAAAGAAATAGCCGGCGCTTCCGGAATCGTCGAAACGGAGCTGGCGCAGGATGTCCCAGGCCTGCTCGCGTACTTCCGGATCATCGGCCGAACCTGGCTGATTGTACAAATGCGCGATGGACGTCCTGGCCAACTCCAGGTAATTCTTCAGCTCCTGGCGCTTGCTTGCTTCCATGTCCGTGGAGAAACCGGCAACGGCTTCTTCGCCAATATCGCTGGCCTGGTTCAGGTTGTAGCTGGTAAGAAACGCGGTGAGCAGGATAACCGGCACAAGAGCCAGTAACAGCACCCGGGTCTGGATGGTCAGGTTTTTCATGACAGGTAGTTTTCTCTTACAGGCAAACGATCCGCCGGAACATCCGGCCCAGAACAAAGGTTGGCAACACTACGAAAAAAAGACCGGCAATGTCATTGATGATACTGCGTATTTTGTTTCTACCCTGTAACGACAACGGTAAAATTTTGTAGCTCAGTCCTTGAACTGCGCCTTATCCAGACCGTGTTTACGCATTTTGTCGTACAGGGTTTTCCGGGCGATACCGAGCTGCACCATGGTGTCCTTGATACTGCCGTGGCAGGCATTCAGGGCACTGATAATAGCCGAACGCTCGAACCCGTCCATCATCTCGGCGAGGGTCTGCCGGCCTGACACATTGGCGGTAGCCGCGGGCTCGTTCTCATCCAGTGCGGCCGCCCCCAGCAATACATAGCGTTCCGCCAGATTCCTCAGTTCCCGGACGTTGCCGGGCCATGTGTGCTGCATCAGGCGAGCCGCCTGGCCGGCATCCAGAGGAATACTCTCCCGGTCATACCGGGCGGCGGCGATCAGTACGAAGTGGTGAAACAATGTCGGAATATCGTCCTTGCGCTCCCGCAAGGGCGGAATATCCACCTTCACAACATTCAGGCGATAATAAAGATCGGACCGGAAGTCACCTTCCTCACTGAGCGTCTTCAGGTCCGCCTTGGTGGCCGCGATGATACGCACATCCACCTCCTGTACCTGATTGCTGCCCAGGCGCTCCACCCGCTGTTCTTCCAGTACACGCAACAGTTTCACCTGCAGCGGCATGGGCATGCTCTCCACCTCATCCAGGAACAGGGTGCCCTTGTGGGCATGCTCGATTTTACCGATGCGGCGTTTGTCGGCGCCGGTAAAGGCACCGGCCTCGTGGCCGAACAGCTCGCTCTCGATCAGGTTTTCCGGAACCGCGCCACAATTGATGGCGACAAAGTTGTGGGCGCTGCGGGCACTGTTCTCGTGAATATACCGGGCCAGCGCATCCTTGCCGGAGCCGGTTTCGCCGTGCAGCAGGATATTGGCGGAGATATCCAGGATTGGGTCGATGGTTGCCATCACTTTCCGCATTGACGGCGAATCCCCCAGAATCCGGGGTCCCGGCCTCGCCAGATGGCGTAACTGCGCCTTCAGTCGCCGGTTCTCAAGGGCCAGATGGCGTTTTTCCAGAGCGTGCCGCAGGAGCTCAATCAGCTCGTCGTGATCAAAGGGTTTTTCGATAAAATCATAGGCACCCTGCTGCATGGCCGTTACGGCGGTACTGATGTCCCCCTGGCCGGTCAGGATGATCACCGGGATAGTCTCATCCACAGTCCGGATCCGCGCCAGCATCTCCAGGCCGTTCATCTCCGGCATGTTGTAATCACACAAGACAACGCCGTCATAGTCGGCATCGATCTGCCCGAGCGCGGACGGCGCACCTTCATAACAGCTGACCGGCAGGTCTTCCAGTGTCAGAGTCTGGGCAATGGCCTGACGGATATGGGGGTCATCGTCCACAAAGATTACCGAGGGTTCTGTCATTCCGTCGCCTCCCGCTTCCTGAGGGTTAACACAAATTCGGCACCCGGGCCGTCCATACGGTTCCGTCCTGTAAGGGTGCCACCGAGGGCGTCGACAATCTGGCGTGAAATTGACAACCCCAGGCCCAGCCCCTGTTTCACCGATTTGGTGGTGAAAAACGGCTCAAAGATCTGCTCGGTATTGCCCTTAAGGCCGGGACCGTTATCCCGAACCAGGCATTTCCAGCAATCTTCGGCTTCCTCAATATCAATCCCCACCTGCGGATGCCGCGATTCCTCCACCGCCTGCACCGCATTGGCCATCAGGTTCACCATCACTTGCTCAATGCGAATCAGGTCACCGTGGCACATCACCGGGTGGTCCGGCCGGTTCCACCGGATGTCGATATCGGCACTGGATTTCTGAGCCAGGATGATCTTGAGGGACGCATCAACAGACTGTCGCAAGTCTACCACCGCCGGCGGCCCTTCGGATTTGCGGGCAAACACCTTGAACTGCCGCGTCAGCTCCGCCATCTTGTCACACAGCGCGATAATCTCCGACAGGTTGGCGTCGACCATGTCTTCCACGCCTTTCTCAAGGAAACGGCGGCTGTTTCTGGCGTAAGTCTGTATCGCAGTCAGTGGCTGGTTCATTTCATGGTTCAGGCCCGCCGACATCTGCCCCAGAACGGCCAGCTTGGCGGCCTGGATCAGTTCCTGCTGGGTTTCCCGGAGTTCGTTCTGGGTACGCTCACGCTCGCGGATTTCTTCCAGTAGCTTGCAGTTAGAGCTCTCCAGATCGGCGGTTCGTTCGGCCACCCTCCTCTCCAGCTGCTCTCCCCTCAAGGCCAGTTCAGCCTCCCGGCGATAACGCTCCCGGAGATAGAGCCAGGTCAGCAAGCCTCCGAAAAACAAGGCCGCACCGCCAACAAGAAATGCCAGCCGGGTCCAGATAACGGAGCGGGTGCTCACCATTACCTGCAGTGTCCAGTCCAGCCTGGGCAGATCGGTACGGACACTCAGATAATCCCCGCCAGCATCACTCCCAACCAGATGGATTTTTTCAGACCGGTCAGACACACCCCAGGGACGCCCGAGCCGCTTCATGTTGATGGGCGTCAGGTCCCGGTCCGGATAGCGTTGGTAGGATTCAGCCGCCGGCGTTGTGCCGGTATAGGGTTCGAAGTCCCGGTAAAGCCATCGTGGCTTACTGGCCAGGAAGCTGATGCCGTCCCGGTCCAGCACCACCATTTCCGCCTCACTCAGCGACGCAGGGCGGTGCCACTGGGACTCCAGCTCGTGAACAAGGACCTTGACGGCAATAACGCCCAGCACCGAGCCCTGGCTATCCAGAACGGGGTGCGAAAAATACAGGCCACGCACATTGGACATCAGCCCCAAAGCAAAATAGATGGCCGAATCCCGGGTTGCCAAAGCCTCTGAAAAGTATGGGCGAAAAGCGTAGTTGCTACCCACGAAGCTGTCTTCCTGCTGATAGTTGTTGGCAGCAATGGTCAGGCCGTTCACATCCATCAGATAGACATCAGAGCTGCCCACGATCGTGGCCATCCGCTGCATCTCTTCGTTGGCTTGCAGAATGACCCCCGGGTCGTCCGGAGTTCTCAGGGCTTTCTCGAGCAGGGGATGCTCGGCCATGAGCTCAGGGATGGGGAGATACCGGTTCAGTTCGTTGGCGACAAGCTGACGGTAACGAAACGATTCCTCAAGGCTTTCCTGTTCCACCTGCCGATAGCCGGCCCAGCCTCCGAGTGTCCAGGACACCAGAAGGGTCAGGCCAAAAATAAGGAAAACGCCAATCCGGTAGGACATAAACCCGGTTCCCGAGAAAACCGCTAGCGTAGCGCCCGGAACCAGGCAGGACAACCGTGCGCCGGCACGATTACCCTGCCCTGCACCGGCTCAGACTGCCAAAGGCGCCACACGTTGCCTGCGCTGGCGCTGAACCAGGAACGAGATTACCGCCAGGGCGACACCCGCCATATCCGTCCACAGGCCGCCTTCGATCATCAGCAGCGCCGCGGCAATCAGCATGATACGGACCACCCAGGCAGCACTGACCTTGCCGAACCAGCCCAGTACGCCACCAGACAACAGGTACACACCAAAGGTTGCGGTCACCAGGGCGCGGGCGATAACAAGCCAGTCCCCATCCATCAACAGTGCACTGTTGTAGAAGAACATGAACGGGACGATAAACGCCGCAATGCCAATCCGGAACGAAGCCACCGACGTTTCCATGGCGTTGGCTCCGGAAATACCGGCCGCCGCGTAGGAGGCCAGCGCAACCGGCGGGGTAATGGCAGAGACCACGGCAAAGTAGAACACAAAGAAGTGTGCTGTCAGCGGCTCAATACCCAGTTGAACCAGGCCCGGCGCCACCACCGACGCAGCCACCGCATAGGCCGCTGTCGTGGGCATTCCCATGCCCAGCAGGATGGAAATGAACATGGCAAATATCAGTGCCAGCAGTTGGCTGGCTTCGGCCACATCCAGCAACAATACCGAGAACCGAGCTCCGACACCGGTGAGAGAAATCACACCCACAATGATACCGGCAGCCGCACAGACCACGATGATCTGGATGGACATCATCGAGGCAATATCCAGGGCCCGAAGGATGGCACGGAGCCCCATCTTGTTCGGGGAGAACCAGCTCACCACCGCCGCCGAGACGGTCGCCAGGGTGCCGGCACGAATCACCGAATAGCCCTCAAAGAGGGCATAGATCAGAATAATGATGGGAATGAACAGGTACACCTGCCTGATCAGCTTGCGAAGCTTCGGCAGCTCGTCCTCACGCATGCCACGCATGCCCAGTTTCGCCGCCTCGAAATCCACCATGAAGTAGACCGATGCAAAATACAGCACCGCAGGAATGATCGCCGCAACAGCGATTTCGGTATAAGGAATACCGGTGATTTCCGCCATGATGAAGGCGCCCGCCCCCATAATCGGCGGCATTATCTGTCCACCTGTAGATGCCGCAGCCTCAACCGCGCCAGCGGATTTCTTGGAGTAACCCACCTTTTTCATCAGCGGGATGGTCAGCGAACCGGTGGAAACCACGTTACCGGCACTGGTGCCATTGATCATACCCATCAGACCAGAGGCAAAGATGGCCACCTTCGCGGGGCCGCCGCGGGAGCGGCCGGCTGCCGCGAAGGCGAAGTTAACGAAGTAATCGCCGACCTTCGACGCCTGAAGGAAAGCGGCAAAGATGATGAACAGAATGATGTAGGTGGAGGACACCGCCGTGGTGGGCCCCAAAATTCCGGCATCGGTATACACCTGACTGAAAAAGCGCTGCACGGACAACCCCGGAAAACCCAGGAAGCCAGGCAGATAAGGACCGGCAAAAACATAAACCAGGAACACCAGACTAATTACCACCAGCGCCAGCCCGGCGACCCGGCGGGTCAGTTCCATGATCAGGGCGGTGCCGGCAACGGCGGCGAAGGAAATGCCCACCGGCGCAAACGAGGTGCCAGTGGTCATACGCATGCTTGTGTTGTAAACCACCAGTAGATAGGCAGCGACGGCAATCGAGCACACAATCAGCACCAGATCGGGCATGCTGAACCGCGAGCGCTCACGCTGATGGAACCAGCCCAGAACAATACCAAGAGCGGTGGCCGCCAGCAGAGGCCAGCCAAAATGCCAGGTTTCCAGCTCGGGCGGAATCCGTATGGTGCCGTTGGCTACCATCTGGCTGAAGGAAAACGTCTGGTAAAGCGCATAAAGGGCAGGCAACAGGGCAACGCCACCAAACCAGGTGGTCCACTTATGGCGCGCGCCACCCTCTTCACGGGATAGAAACCGGGCACCGGCATACAGTATAAAGCCGAGTACCAGCGCACCCGCCACGTGAACGATGCGGTAACTCCAGGTTTCCATCGGGGCAATGTTCAGGGAATAGAGATGGAATGACGAATAGCTGATCGTCAGCACGGTAACAAATTTCAGCAACCAGCCTTCAAACAGGCGACGATTGGCCTCAACCGGCTCCTCGTCAACATCGTGGGCAAGAATATGGTCGTCGTCCGGCAGCGCCGGGGTCGGATCCTTGGGGGAGTGTTCGGTGGTCATGATAAACCCTGCCTACAGGAAAAACTGGGCCAGCATTAAGCCGGCCGGCCGACGGGGGCCAGCATCGGCCCCCTGACACATAACGATAGTTACTTGATCTGGCTTTCAGGAATCTCGTAACCGTTTTCGTTGAACCAGCGAGCCGCACCCGGATGCCAGGGCAGAACGGTGTTCTTGGTATAGTTTTTCGGGATGGACGTCTTTGCCGCCTTGTGGATGGAAACCATCTTGTCGTTGTTCTCCATGGTCAGCTTGGTAATTTCATACACCAGGCTTTCCGGAACGTCGCAGTTGGCGATGGCAAAGTTCCACATGGATACCACACGAGAGTCTTTTTCCAGGGATTGGTAAGTGCTCGCCGGAATGACAAACTCGGAGACCGGGAAGTTATCGGTGATCTTCTTGGCTTCCGCGTCGGTCATGCCGATGATGTTCACGTCGGTCTGAACTTCCAGTTGGCTGACAGCCGGGATGGGGATACCCGCGGCAAAAGCCACCACGTCAATCAGACCATCCTGGAGCTGCCCACCCAGATCAGACCAGCTGCCATTACGGCGCTCGAAATTCACACCCAGGGTTTCCATCATGCGCGGGAAATAGGTATCCGAAGTGGAGCCGGCAGGGCCAAAGCCGATCGTGGCGCCATCAGGAATATCAGAAATGGAGGTAATGCCCGAGCTGGACAGGGCGGTAACAGAGAACGGGGTCTGGTACATCGGGAAGATGGCGCAGACGTTGTCCATCTGTAAACCCGGAGCCAGAGGGCTGTTGCCTTCCATGGATTCCCGGGCCGGACCCATGGTGGTCAGACCAAACTGCAGATCACCGGTGTGCACCAGCGCCATGTTCTGCATCGGGCCGCCAGTAATCTCGGCGCCGCCGGAAATCCCAAGGTTCTCAGCCACAAAGTTGGCCCAACCGGAACCATAGGCGAAATAGGTTCCGCCCTGACTTGCCGTACCCACGGTAAAGTTGTCCGGCCAGCCTTCACGATCCTGAGCAGCAACCGGATTAGCCACGACCAGGGTAGACGCGAACGCTGCCGCCATAACGATTTGGGTTTTCATAAAGAATGCTCCCCGTTTCATTTTGTTTGTTTGTTTGTTTGGGTTCTCGACGTCGCCTCAACCGGGCGGCGTTGGCACATCTGAAGGCAAGGACCAGACCAGGTATGAAACTACCTTATAAAACAGTGCATTCCTGCAATCATCTGAACATCCAAGGTAAGAGAATGGGTGGATCTCCACCCATTCAAATAAGGCAATGGGTGAATACCTACAACTTTGGCCAGACAAAAGTAGAGTTCGTTAGTTTGATATCAACACTCGCTTCTATATATTGAGGATGGCGATATCCACGAGTTCTTCAGGGATTCGGCCCTCCCTTCCCAGGCGCACGTTCACGAAATATTGCAGGTACTGGCACAAAGCAACGGATTATAGATGATATTGTTGATTCAGGCTGGACGCTCACCGTCATCGCAGCTTTGCTACAACAGTCCGGCAGCGGTGTTGTTTACCCGGTTGCACTGGCTTCTTCTTCGGTAAAAGACTCATGAATCTATCCCATACCGCACAGGCCACCTTATTGCTGACCAGCTTCTTTTCCAAAGCCGGGTCGGAACAGGCGCGGCCGCTGACCAACAAGGAGTGGGGTCGGTTTGCGCTCTGGCTGAGAGACCACAACAGCACCCCCGCCGATTTGCTTAAGTCCGACCCGCTAGCCCTGTTGAAGAGCTGGCATGATGCCAAAATCACCCATGACCGGATTGTCAGTTTGCTCAACCGCGGGCACAGCCTGGCGTTGGCGGTCGAGAAGTGGCAACGAGCTGGCCTTTGGGTGGTTACCCGCTCAGACAAAGAATACCCCGTGCGTCTGAAACAAAGGCTCAAAACCGACTCACCTCCAGTGCTGTTCGGCTGTGGTAACAAAGCGCTTCTCAATAGCGGCGGCCTTGCGGTTGTCGGTTCCCGCAGTGCCAATGAAGAGGATCTACAGTTTACCCAGCGGGTCGGTGCCAAGGCTGCCTCAGAGGGTATCGCCATTGTGTCTGGCGGTGCTCGCGGCGTGGATGAAACCGCAATGCTTGGAGCTATCGACCAGAGCGGCCCGGTGATTGGTGTCATGGCAGACAGCCTGCTGAAGGCAGCCACCAGCGCAAAATGGCGTAAAGGCTTGATGGACGGCAATCTTGTTCTGGTTTCCCCATTCTATCCGGAAGCAGGTTTCAGCGCCGGCAACGCCATGGCAAGAAACAAATACATTTATTGCCTGGCCGACAGTTCTCTAGTGGTTCACTCCGGTAAAAAAGGCGGCACCCTCAACGGCGCTCAGGAAAACCTGAAACACGGTTGGGTGCCGCTCTGGGTAAAACCGACTGATGACGATGACCCTGCCGCCGCCAATGCGGACCTGGTAAATCAGGGCGGGTATTGGTGTGAAGGCAACCTGGACAAGCTTTCCGTCAGAGACGTGCTGGAGAGCAGCAGCGTTAATGGCCAGCAAATCAATGAAAGCAATGATCTGTTTGCTGAACAGCAGCAGCCGCCTTTGTTTGCCGCCAGAGAAGATGCTGAAAATTTTTCGGTCAACAAAGCAGAATCGTCTCTAAGCGTGGAGCCTGCAGACTTCTACCAGCTTTTCCTGAGGGAACTGGGCCGCCTGGCCGAAGAACCGGTTACAGCGGAAACCCTTACGGAAAACACGGGGCTGCACAAGACCCAGGTCAATGAGTGGCTGAAGCGCGCGGTTGATGAGGGTCAGGCCAGGAAGCTGAGTCGCCCGGTACGCTATAAATTCATTAAGGCCGAGTAGTTAAGGATGCCGTTGTTACAGCCATGACTGAAGAAACCCTGGTTCAGGAAGTAACAGCCGATTATCTGTTGAATGAACTCCAATGGAATGAATCCGTCATGGGCATGCATGAGCGCCTGGGTAAGGAAGGCGACCTTGGCCGTACCTCTGAACGTGAGGTGGTGCTAACCCGCTATCTGGGGGAAAAGCTGGTCGAACTTAACCCCGGATTGCCGCAGGTGGCCTATCAGGAAGCCCTGCGAATCGTGACCGAGATCCCGGCAACAGCCAACATTCTGGCGGTAAACCGGGGGAAATACGCCCTGCAAAAGAACGGCGTTGAGGTGAGCTTTCTGAACGACAAAGGTGAACGGGTAAAGAAACGGCTGAGACTGTTCGACTTCAACGACTACACCAACAACCACTTTCTGCTGGTGCGCGAGTTCTGGGTAAAGGGTGATATTTACCGCCGCAGGGCGGACCTGGTCGGGTTTGTGAACGGCATTCCCCTGCTATTCATGGAAGTAAAAAACGTCCACAAAGACATCCGTGCGGCCTATGAGCAAAATCTGGCCGATTACAAAGACACGGTGCCCCATCTGTTTTACCACAACGCTTTTATCGTTCTGGGCAACGGCATTGATGCAAGGGTTGGCTCGGTTTCAAGCAAATTCGAGCACTTCAACGACTGGAAGCGCCTGAAAGAAGATGATGCCGGTGTCGTTGATATGGAAACCCTGCTGAAGGGCACCTGCACCCGACACAATCTGATGGACATTTTCGAGAACTTTACCCTGTTCGACCAAAGTTCAGGCCGGCTGGTAAAGATTGTCGCCCGGAACCATCAGTACCTTGGGGTAACCCGAGCCATCGAAGCGGTAAAACACCGGCAGGAACGTTCGGGAAAACTGGGTGTGTTCTGGCACACGCAGGGGTCCGGCAAGTCCTACTCCATTGTGTTCTTCGCCCAGATGGTTCACCGGAAACTCGGCGGCAACTACACCTTCGTGGTGCTGACCGACCGGGAAGATCTCGACACTCAGATCTACAAAACCTTTGCTGGGTGTGGTTTGGTCGACAACGACAGAGACCCCTGCCGAGCCGAAAACGGGAAGGACCTGAAAGCGCTGATCGGGCAACAAAAAGCCTTCATGTTCACGTTGATCCAGAAGTTTAACCAGAAGGTGGACCCGGAGAACCCCTACTCCGGCCGCGATGACATTATCGTGGTGACCGATGAAGCACACCGGACCCAGTACGGCATCCTGTCCCTGAATATGCGGAACGCCCTTCCCAATGCCAGCTTCATCGGTTTCACCGGCACACCGTTGTTCAAGGACGACGAGATCACCAAGAAAGTCTTTGGTGACTATATCTCCACCTATGATTTCCAGCGGGCGGTGGAAGATAAAGCTACAGTGCCTCTGTATTACGATGCCCGGGGTGAGGAATTGCTGTTCACGGACGACGACGGCAACCGGCACAGCGTGGCAGACCCGAAAGGCCTGAATGAGAAGATTGCAGAAAAACTGGATGAGCTCGAGATTGACGATCTGGACGTTCAGCAGCGCCTGGAACGGGAGCTCAAACGGGACTACCACATCATCACCGCCAGCAGCCGGCTTGATCAGATTGCCAGGGATTTTGTAACGCATTACGCCAATGGCTGGGAAACCGGCAAAGCCATGTTCGTGTGCATCGACAAGATAACCTGCGTGCGGATGCACAAACTCATTGTTTTCTACTGGCAGGAAGAAATCCGAGCCAAAGAAAAGTCATTGAAAGAAGCAACGGACGAACAGGATCTGGCCTGGCGCGAACGCCAGTTGGCATGGATGAAAGAAACTCTGATTGCGGTTGTGGTCTCCGAGGAACAGGGAGAAGTTGCCAAGTTCGAGAAATGGGGGCTCGACATCAAACCCCATCGTCAGTTGATGAAAACCGGCTTTGCCCTGGATGACGGCTCGCGGCTTGGTATGGAGGAGGCATTCAAGTCACCGGAGCACCCGTTCCGCGTGGCCATTGTCTGCGCCATGTGGCTGACAGGCTTTGACGTGCCTACTCTAGCAACGTTGTATCTGGACAAGCCATTAAAAGCCCACACCCTGATGCAAGCCATTGCCCGCGCAAACCGCGTTGCCGAGGGCAAGAATAACGGCTTGATTGTTGATTACTGCGGCATCCTGAAAAACCTGCGTAACGCACTGGCCACCTTCGCCGGCACTGGAGATGAAGGCCATGATGGCAAGCAGGACGAGCAGGAACCGGCAAAACCTAATGCGGAACTTCTGGAGAGCCTGAACGAATCCATCAGTTTTGTCGTCGAGTTCTTCCGCCAGCGGGGCTTTGAGCTTGACCGGATTGTGACAGAAACGGGATTCGGGAAGAACGCCACCATCGCCGAGGCCAAGGAAGTCATCAACCAGAACGACGAAACCCGCAAACGGTTCGAAGTGTTGGCCCGGCAAGTGTTCAACAAGTTCAAAGCCTGCATTAACGTGCCCGGCATCAACACCTACCGGGATACCCGTGATGCCATCAACGTTCTTTATAAGAGCCTGCAGGCTGACAAGGAAAAAGCCGATATTTCAGAGGTAATGAAAGACCTTTATGGGATAGTTGATGCCCATATTGGCACCCGGGAGGACGTGACCAAGTCCGATAACGAAGAGAAGCGGTTATATGATATCAGTCAGATCGACTTTGAGCGTTTGCGCCAGGAATTCGCCCGCTCCACCCAGAAAAATACAACAGTGCAATCTTTAAAACATGCTGTTGAGAAGAAGCTGGCGCGACTGATGATGCAAAATCCCCTGCGGACGAATTATCAGCGGCATTACGAAGAGCTAGTGAAAGAGTACAACCAGGAGAAAGACCAGGTTGTCATCGAAAATACCTTCGAAGCTCTATTGAAACTGGACAGAGAACTGTCAGAGGAAGAAAAGCGGGCCGTACGCGAGGGTTTGGATGAGGAGTCTTTGGCTCTGTTTGATCTGTTGAGCAAGCCGGATCTGCCAAAGAAGGATATTTCCAGAATCAAGAAAGTAGCGGCGTCGTTACTCGATACCCTGAAATCAGAAAGATTAAAGATTGCCAACTGGCGGCAAAAAGAATCGACCCGCGATGCCGTCAAACAACAAATTTTTGATTTTCTCTACGATGATAGAACCGGACTTCCTGTCGATGACTACGAAGATGAAGAGATTTCAGTGCTTACCGAAAAAGTGTTTCTCCATGTTTATCGGGCTTACCCTTCCGTACCCTCACCTATCTACAATTAAGTAACGATTACCACCGCCCCTGCAGTGTCGCCACAATCCGGCGGCCATCGGCCCGGTCCCGGTGCTCGCACAGGTAAACCCCTGCCAGGTACCCAGGGCAAGGCGGCCATGGTTTACAGGCAGCATCAGGGACGGGCCGATGAGGATGCTCTTGATGTGGGCCGGCATATCGTCCGGCCCCTCCATCACATGCTCATAGTATGGCGCATTCTCCGGCACCATCACGTTGAAGTGGCGCTCCAGGTCGCCCCGTACATCCGGATCGGCGTTCTCGTTCACCGCCAGGGACGCGGAGGTGTGCTGGATAAACAGATGCAGCAGCCCAACTTCACAGTTGGTGAGCTCCGGCGCCTGGGCAATGATCTCATTGGTTACCAGGTGAAACCCGCGAGGTAGCGGTGCCAGTTCAATGAAGGTCTGATCCCAGATCATAGCGAACCTCGTGATTATCTCTGTCGGTCGTCCCAGGGATGAACGGGAATCACATCGTCGCCCACATCTCCCTCGTAGCTACTGCGGAAATAATCCATGGCCTTTTCCGCCTCACTGAGTTCATCGAACCGGGCAATGTGGTAGATGGCCTCGCCTTCGTTCACCAGCGGCAGGTTATTGACGCAGATAACGATGCCGGAACAGGGCGAGAGCACGGCGGTTTCGGACTCTCCGAACGGGTCCGCCACCATGGCCAGTTTCTGGCCTTTGCGTACCTTCTGGCCCAGGCTTGCCACCGGGCGCATGATACCGTCTGTGTCCGTTCGCACCCATTGGGAGTTGGCCGCGGTTTCCGAGCGCTTTCTCGGCGCCTTCGGGCCCTTCTTGGCGGGAATCATTTCCAGTTCCCGCATCACCCGGATCACACCTTTTACGCCGCTTGAAATCACCACATCGTCGAACCGCAGGGCTTCACCACCTTCGAAGGTGACCACCGGAATATCCTGGGAATCGGCGTAGGCACGGAGGCTGCCGTCCCGCAAGCCGGCGTTGATAATGATCGGTGCGCCAAAGGCCTCCGCCATGCGGGTGGTCTCCGGGTTTTTCAGTTCCGCCCGGATCTGCGGCAGGTTGAACCGATGGATGGCACCGGTATGGAGGTCAATGATGTGAGTAACCTTTTCCATGATCTGCGTGCGCAGCAAATACGCAATACGACCACCCAGGGAACCGGTTTCACTGCCGGGGAAACACCGGTTCAGGTCTCTCCTGTCCGGCAGGTAACGGGTGCGTTGCACGAACCCGAAAATATTGACGATGGGCACCGCCACCAGGGTGCCTCGCAGATGCCGCAGGGCGGAATTGGTCAGCACGCGGCGGACAATCTCCACACCGTTGATTTCGTCCCCGTGAATGGCACCACACACCATCAGAACGGGCCCACCCCGGCGACCATGTACCACTTCCACCGGAATATGCAGCGGCGTGTGGGTGTAGAGTTTGGCCACCGGCACTTCAACGGTCTGCCGGGTGCCGGCCTTGATCTGGGTACCGGCAATTTCAAAAGGCGCACGGGCCATGTTCTAGCCTCTCCCCTTGGTCCGGGTTTTCCAGGGTTGCTGGTTCTTCTCGGTCCAACTGATGATCATACCCGCCACATTTTTGCCTGTGGCATTCTCAATGCCTTCAAGGCCGGGGGATGAATTCACTTCCATCACCAATGGACCACGACTGGAACGCAGCAGATCGACACCGGCCACATTCAGGCCCATGGACTTCGCCGCGGTAATGGCTGTCCGGCGTTCTTCCGGCGTTATCCGCACCAGAGAGGCACTGCCTCCCCGATGCAGGTTGGACCGGAACTCCCCCTCCGCGCCCTGTCGCTTCATGGCGGCTATTACCTTGTCACCAATCACAAAACACCGGATATCGGCACCACCGGCTTCCTTGATGAACTCCTGCACCAGAATGTCGGCCTTCAGCCCCATAAAGGCTTCGATAACGCTTTCCGCCGCCTTCCGGGTTTCTGCCAGAACCACGCCAATGCCCTGGGTTCCCTGCAGCAGCTTGATGACCACCGGCGCGCCCCCCACCATTTTCAGGAGCTCCGGTACGTTGTCGGGTTTGTTGGCAAAACCGGTCACCGGCATCCCGACACCTTTGCGGGCCAGTAACTGCAGCGAGCGCAACTTATCCCGGGAACGGGTGATGGCAACGGATTCGTTGACCGGAAATACCCCCATCATCTCGAACTGGCGCAATACCGCCGTGCCGTAGAAGGTAACCGATGCACCGATCCGGGGGACCACCACATCGAAATCCTCGAGCACTTCTTCGTGGTAGTGGATCTGCGGCTTGGCTGAGGTGATATTCATGGAACAGTGAAGGCAGTCAATAACCTTTACTTCATGGCCACGGTTAATGCCTTCCTCAACCAGGCGGCGGGTCGAGTAGAGGTGGCGGTTTCGCGACAATACTGCAATTTTCATTTTTCAGTCCTTAGGGGCCGGCTCACCGGCAAGATAGGAAGCTTCGGGATAGATCTCTGAGCGCCCGGCCATGGCGGTCCGGCCCAGCAGCATCCGGAACCGCATGGAATCACGGTTGGTCAATGTCATTTCAATAGGCCAGCTCTGACTACCGACAACCAGCGTGGTTTCAATCACCAGGCGCATCTCCTTGTGCCCTCCCGAATCAGAGACATTTCGTTCATCCAGGACTCTGGCATCGCACGCCACAACATGGTGCAGATCGTTCTGTACTGGGTGCACCCAGAAGCGCACCCGCCGCTCACCGTTTTCGGTGTATGGCTCGGTGCGGAATGTATGAAGGCAGGACGTTCGGGCACCGGTATCAATCTTCGCCTTGATACGGCCGATATCCAGGTCCGGTAAAGCCACCCACTCTCGCCAGCCGAGGCTGACCTTATTCTCGGCGGGTGTCGCGGCAACGGTTTTGATGACTTCAGCGGTCTTTCTCGGCATCCAGGAGATCCTTTTCTGTGTTTTTTTCCGGCCCCAACAGCTGAACACGGAAGGGCTCCGAATGGCTACCCGCATAAACGCTGGTATGGGGGAACGGAATTTCAATGCCTTCACGGTCCAGCGCTTTCTTGATCGCCACCATCATGCCACTCCGGCCTTCGAGCACCTTTTCCTTTGGAACCCAGAAGGAAAACTGCAGATCCACGGAAGACGGACCAAACGCCGTCACGAGCGTAAAAGGCTTGGGCTCCTCAAGGCAGTGCGGGTCTTTCTCAGCCAGCGCCAAAAGCAGTGCCTCCACTCGCTCCACATCTTCAGCGTAGGCAATCCCGACGGTCAGGTCGAGCCGACGGATCGGGAACCGGGAACGGTTGACCACCCGGGTCTTGATCAGGGTTTCGTTGGGAATACGCACATACAGGTTGTCCGGGGTGCGCAGTTTCACGCTGAGCATATCGATACCAATGACTTCACCCAAGGTGGCATCCACTTCAATAAAATCACCAATTTCAAAGGGCTTCTCAACCAGCAGAAACAGACCGCTGATCATGTTGGACGCAGAGGTCTGTGACGCAAAACCGATGGCCACGGTGAGTATACCGGCGGCGCCCAGCACTACATCCAGAGAGAAACCGGCTTCCCTCAGCGCCGCGATACTGAACACGACAACGATGACGTAAAACACCAGCCGCCGCACCATCACGGTGTGGTGGCGGGAGGACCGCTGCGCCATAAATCTGGAAACGCTTCGGGCGGCCAGCGAGGCGAGAAAGAGCCCGAGCACCAACAAAAAGGCGGAACTGAGCCACTGGCCCCAGGCGATGTCGGTGAACACTTTCAAAACGCCTGTTTCAATTGCCTCTAGCAAAGCATCAACTCCGTCAGATCCGTTTTAACCAAACACCCGATCGAAAGCCCGCACCAGGCGACCACGGGTCAGTTTTTCCCTGGCGTCCGCCACGGGCCGGCAGGTTCCCGCAGCTGCCAACACTGACTCATCGACATGCAGACTGGCGGAATTCATATCCGTCTCCACCTCCACCATTACCCCGGGCGTCCAGAGCTGCCCACGCTCGTTCCGATGCAGCGAAAGCAACGGGGTGGGCAGACTGAAGCGTTCGAGCAATAGAGGTTCGGAGCGCCGGTTGATCAGGGTAACCGGAGTCACCGCCCGCCAGGGTCGTTTGGGGACAGCTTCCAGCACGAGCCGCGCGAAACTCGTTGAGGAATAACAGAGCTCTCCCTCCATGGTGTTCTTCCCCACCCAGGTCAGGGAGGGAAGTGCGAGGGGGATTTCCGTTAACAGGGATTGGTTTTCACCCACACAAACCTTCATCCAGACAGGCGTCCCCACATAAATCGTGCAGCGCCCGCCCGCTGGAATCGTAAGGGGCTGGTAGGGACGTATCACGGTAGGCCGGTTGGCGACGGCCGGCACAAACGTGACCGTCGACGACTCATCCTCCCGGATAAACCGTTGCACGGGGACCGTAGCTGCCGGCAGGGTGTGACCAATGGTTTCCGTCCAGCTGGCGGGATCGGCATCCAGCTCCAGCGCTTCAGAACGGATCTGCCATTCCAGGTCCAGCAAGGTAACCCACAAACGAATGTGGCCCAGCTGGTGATACTGGGTCTGCCCGGAGGCCAGAGAGTATGGCTGGGCCCAGACGCCGTCCCGGCGGCCTTCAGTGTTATTCTCCATTCCCGGCACAAAACTCCCTGAAACGCTGCAGCCTGAAGTGCAGGCGAAATCGTAGGCAAAGGTGACTTTACTATAATCCAATCCGCCACCCCGGGCGAATATCCAAGTCAGTGATTTTATTGAAACACCGGGCTGTAATTACCCCTACACCAATTCCTCAGACGACTATGGACTACGGATGACACAACTGGTCTGGTTCAGAAACGATCTCCGGGTTGCCGACAACCCGGCTCTCACGGCGGCCTGCAAGGGCGCCGAACACGTGCGCGCCTGCTTTATTCTCACCCCGGGCCAGTGGCAGGAACACAACTGGTCACCGGCTCGCGTGCAGTTTGTGATAGCCCACACCAATGCCCTCTCCGGGGAACTGGCCAGACTGGGCATACCGCTCGCCTTTATCCAGGCCGAACGCTTTGAAGACAGCATCCGTAAACTGGAAAGCCACTGCGCTGAACACGGCATTAAAACGCTGCACTTTAACGAAGAGTACGGCGTTAACGAGCGCAAGCGGGACAAGGCCATCAAGCACCGCTTTGATGACCTGAACATCCGCGTGTGCAAATACCGTGACCAGACCGTTGCACCGGTGGGCGAGATCCTCACCCAGCAGAACGAGCCCTACTCGGTGTTTACCCCCTTCTCAAGGCGCTGGCGCAGCTGGATCGACGAAACCCACCCAGGTTTGTTCCCGGCTCCGAAAGCCCGGGGCAATTCAGTGCAGCCTGAAAAAATCGACACCATTCCGGAAGCGTTCCGGAACGCGCCGAAGCCACTGGTGCCAACCGGCGAAGACGCCGCCCACGACCAGCTCGAACGGTTTCTGCAGGAACGCGGCGGCAACTACAAAGCCGAACGGGACTTCCCCGCCATCGAAGGAACCAGCCAGCTCTCCCCTTACCTGGCAAACGGCGTGCTTTCGGGCCGCCAATGCCTGCTGGCCGCAAAACAGGCCCAGGGCATGGGCGGCAACCAGGAAGGCCTGGTTACCTGGATCAACGAAATCGCCTGGCGGGATTTCTACATCAACATCCTGTACCACTACCCCCGGATCAGCATGCACCGCGCCTTCAAACCGGAAACCGAAGCCCTGGCCTGGAATCACCCCGGCGGCAACTTCGACGCCTGGAAAACCGGCAACACCGGCGTGCCTATCGTCGACGCCGCCATGCGCCAGCTCAACCACACCGGCTGGATGCACAACCGCCTGCGCATGATCACCGCCATGTACCTCACCAAAAACCTGTTCATCGACTGGCGCCTGGGCGAGGCCTACTTCATGTCCCGGCTGGCAGACGGATTCCTGGCCTCCAACAACGGCGGCTGGCAATGGAGCGCCTCCACCGGCACCGACGCCGCGCCCTACTTCCGCATCTTCAACCCGGTCACCCAAAGCGAACGCTTCGACCCCAACGGCGAATTCATCCGCCAATGGATTCCTGAACTGGCCAAACTGGACAACAAACGGATTCATGATCCGGGCGCGAAAAGTGGTGTTATTCCGAAAGGGTATCCGAGGCAGATCGTTGATCTGAAAGAAAGCAGGAAAGAAGCAATCGCCAGGTTTCAGGCACTGAAGAACTAAAAAAACAACGAGGCGGACCGCCGCAGAGTGCAGAGCTATGACGCAGGGTCGGGGACGGCCTTCCCAAAACTGTGCGGAGCCATGGATGGCGGAGCCCAAGCGTCACAGGGACGTGCCGCAAGGAGCGTGTTTTGGGAAGGCCGTCCCCGACCCTGCAGCCCGAGAGTTGGACTGCCAGCTCAACTCACAGAGCTACTCCGAGCAAACAGGGCAGGAAGGATCCCGAACCAGCTTCATTTCCCGCCACTGCATCTCCCAGGCATCCAGAATCAACAGCCGGCCAACCAGAGGCGTACCCACACCAGATATCACCTTGATGGCTTCCATGGCCTGGGCTGAACCGATCATCCCCACCAATGGCGCAATCACCCCTGCCTCCGAACAGGTCAGATCCTCATTGCCCTGCTCCGGATACAGGCAGTGATAACAGGGACTGCTCTGCTGACGGCTGTCAAACACCGAAAGCTGCCCTTCACCGCGAATGGCCGCACCCGAAATCAGAGGCACCTTCGCCGCCACACAGGCCCGATTGAGAGCAAAACGGGTGCTGAAGTTATCGCTGCAGTCCACCACCAGGCTCGTTTCCTCAACCTGCCTGGCCAGCTCCTCGCCCTCCAGGCGCTGATTCAGGGCAGTCACCGACACCAGCGGATTGATCCGGCGAATACGGCCAGCCAGGCTTTCCGCCTTGGATTCGCCCAGCTGGTTCTGCTCAAAACCGATCTGGCGCTGGAGATTGGCCAGCTCGATGTTGTCGTCATCCACCAGGCTGAGCTGCCCCACACCGGCTGCGCCCAGGTAGAGGCCAACCGGGCACCCCAGGCCGCCTGCGCCGACCACCAGCACCCGGGCGGATTTCAGCCTTTCCTGGCCGGCAATATCGAACCGCGGCATCAGGATTTGCCGGCTGTAGCGCAATAGTTCGTCGTCACTGAGCATCTGCATCTCCGTTGTTGGAAGCGGAGCCGTTCGCCCCGGCAGCCGAACGCCATTTTCCCAGGGTCATCCGGTCCCGGCGGCCATAGTCCTGCAGGCCTCGCACCTCGGCGAAGCCCCGATCACGGAACAGCGCCGCCACCGGCCCGGCCTGATCAAAACCATGCTCCACCAACAACCAGCCACCTTCAACCAGCCAGTCCGGCGACTGTGTCACAATCAACCGGAGATCATCCAGACCATCAGTACCAGAAACCAGAGCCGAGGCCGGCTCGAAACGCACATCGCCTTCACCCAGATGAGGGTCGCTGCCCGGTATATAGGGTGGATTGGAGACAATCAGGTCAAAACGGGCGGGCTCCAGCTGCGAGAACCAGGAACTGTTAACCACCGAAACCGGCAAAGCCAGCAATCTGCTATTTTCCCGTGCCAGCTCCACCGCCTCGTCCACCTCATCGCACGCCGTTATCCGCCAGCCCGGGTGTTCACTGGCCAGAGCCAATGCAATGGCGCCCGTACCGGTACCAAGATCCAGAACCCGGGCCTGTTCCGGTAACGGTAAACCCAGGGCGGTCTCCACCAGGCATTCGGTATCCGGCCGGGGAATCAGGGTGGAAGCACTTACTTTCAGTGGCAGCGACCAGAACTCCTGGTGTCCCAGCAGGTAGGCCACCGGCGTGCCGGCAACGCGCTCTGCCACCAGCGCTTCGAATGTCTCAGCTTGTGATTCAGTGACTTCGCGCTCCGGCCAGGCCCGGAAGCTGGTCCGGCCAAGCCCGGTGATGTGGCTTAACAGCAGCTCGGCATCCAGCCTTGGAGAATCACTGTTGATGCGATCAGCAGCCTGATTTATAAGTGCTTCACAGGTCAGTGAGGGTTTACTGGTCATCGGCGAGGGAGGCGAGCAGTTCCGCCTGGTGCTCCTGCTGCAACGGCACAATCACCGCATCCAGATCACCGGCAATCACTTCATCGAGTTTGTAGAGCGTCAGATTAATCCGGTGGTCCGTTACCCGGCCCTGAGGGAAGTTGTAGGTACGGATACGCTCTGAGCGGTCCCCGCTGCCAACAAGGCTTTTGCGGGTTTCAGCCATGGTCTTTTGCTGTCGCTCAGTCTCCGCATTCTGCAGCCGGGATGCCAGCAGACTCATGGCCTTGGCCCGGTTTTTGTGCTGCGAACGCTCTTCCTGGCACTCCACCACAATGCCGGTGGGCAGGTGGGTTATCCGGATGGCAGAGTCGGTCTTGTTCACGTGCTGACCACCCGCGCCTGACGAGCGGAAGGTGTCCACCCGCAGATCCGTTTTGTTGATCTGGATGGCCTCGGCCTCATCGGCCTCTGGCATTACCGCCACCGTGCAGGCCGAGGTATGGATACGGCCCTGTGATTCCGTTTCCGGCACCCGCTGCACCCGGTGAGCACCGGACTCAAACTTGAGGGCACCGTAGACTCCGTCGCCGGCGACCCGGGCAATCAGTTCCTTGTACCCGCCGTGCTCGCCCTCACTCTCGTTCAGCACTTCAACCTGCCAGCGGCGACGCTCGGCATAGCGCAGATACATTTTAAACAGATCCCCGGCAAAAATGGCCGCCTCATCTCCGCCGGTGCCAGCGCGGATCTCAAGGAACACGTTCTTTCCGTCATTGGGGTCTTTCGGCAACATCAGGCGCTGGAGTTCCTCGTCCAGCTCCTGGTTTTTCTGCTGCGCGAGTTTCAGCTCTTCCTCGGCCATCTCCCGCATGTCTGCGTCGCCATCTTTCGCCAGCTCTCTGGCAGCCTCGATATCATCGAGCGACTCTTGCCAGGCCTGGAAGCAATGAACAACAGGCTCAATCTCGGCAAACTCCCGGGAAAGCTCCCGGAATTTGTCCTGCTGCGAGATGGTGGAGGAATCGCTGAGCAACGCGCTGACTTCCTCGAAACGTTCTGTAAGCTGCTCGAGGCGGGACTGGATCGATGGCTTCATAGTTTTTCCGGGGTAGTCGTCGCGTCCGCGTCCAGTGCATCCAGCTGGTGCAACTCACGCAGCCACTCTGTCACCTCGGTCCGACCTTCTGTCGTGGCCTTGCGAACCTGAACAGAAGGTTCATGCAGGAGTTTGTTGGTAAGCCCCCGTGCCATGCTGCGCAGCACGGTCTCGGGGTCTGTTCCGTTGCGCAGGGCGCGCAGGGCTTTTTCGGTCTCGGCATCGCGCAGTATTTCAGCGCGCTGACGGAACTGCTTGAGGGTAGACACCGCATCCAGTGCCCTCAGCTGGTTCAGAAAATCCTGAACCCCTGCAGCCACCAGATTCTCCGCTTCCCGGGCAGCGCCCTCACGGGAACGGATGTTTTCTTCGATGACCTGGCGCAGGTCATCGACGGTATACAAATAGACGTCTGCCAGCGAGGCCACTTCCGGTTCGATATCCCGGGGCACCGCAATATCCACCATGAAATAGGGACGGTGCTTGCGCTTCTTCAGGGCACGCTCAACAGCGCCCTTGCCAAGGATCGGCAGCGGACTCGCGGTGGAAGAAATAATAATGTCAACATCGGCCAGGTGGTCCGGAATTTCGGAGAGGACAATCCCCTTGCCGCCACGGGATTCAGCCAGCGCCTGCGCCCGCTCCAAGGTACGGTTGGCCACCAGGAAATCTTTCACTCCGGCATCCGCAAGGTGGCGGGCCACCAGCTCAATGGTCTTGCCGGCGCCAATCAGCAACGCCTTGTTGTGGGACATGTCCGCAAAGATATGGTGAGCCATGCTCACGGCCGCATAGGCCACAGAAACGGGGTTCTCGCCAATGGCCGTCTGGGTACGCACGCGCTTTGCCACAGAAAAGGTGTGCTCGAACAACCGGGAGAGGAAGGAACCACTGGCGCCGTTCTCCCGGGCCAGGGAGTAGGCATCCTTGAGCTGCCCGAGAATCTGCGGCTCGCCCAGCACCATGGAGTCAAGGCCGGCCGCCACACGCATCATATGCCGTACCGCGTCGCCGTCACGATGCACATACAGCACTTCTTCAAGCTCGGCGGCGTCCAGATCATGAAACCCGGCCAGCCAGCGAAGTACCATGGGGGCGCAATCGTCATCACCAGCCAGGTAAAGTTCGGTGCGGTTGCAGGTGGAAAGGATGGCCGCCTCGCTGGCACCGGAGGTCGCCCGGAGTTCCGCAAACGCCTCCGCCATGCGCTCGGGCGTAAACGCCACCCGCTCCCGCAATTCAACAGGGGCCGTGCGATGATTGATTCCCAGCGTTACCAGTGCCATTTCGTGGTTGTACAACCTTTTTGCCGATGAGCGGTGAAATACGCGCAATTACCAGCCATTTTAACGGCCAGAGGCCGGAGCTGCCACCCAAAACCGCTGCAGCTTCGGCAAGTGCGGACAGGTTGGGCAAGATCAGGCGCTTATGCCATTATAGGGGCTCGGCCGAGGCCGGAACCCGATCTACCTCAAAAAAAGGGGCTGGAGAGTGGTTATTTCTGATGCGTTTTCGACAGATCATGGGAAGTTGCATGCACAAATCCGTACCGTTCCTGGTTACCTGCCTGCTTGGCCTGACACTGGCAGGCTGTGCCAGCTTCACCGGCACCGAGGAAATGCCCGCCCCGAAAGAAACAGCTACTGCCGACAAAAAAGCGGATGCACCGCCGCCGGTGGAATACGCAGACTTCGAGCCGGAAACGCTTTATCTGCTTCTGTCCGCCGAAATTGCAGCCCAGCGCGGCCGCTATGACATTACCCTGGTGAATTACGTCAAGGCCGCCAAACAGTCCCGGGACCCAGGCGTGATCCAACGCGCCATGCGGATTGCCCAGTCCCTGAACGGCGACAACGCCCAGAAACAGCTGGCCGACCTGTGGCTGGAGGTTGACCCGGACAGCCTGCAGGCTCACCGGATTTCCGCTATCCAGGCAGTGAAGAGCAATGACCTCCAAACGGCCCTGCACCACATGGAACAAATCATGGACCGGGGCGGCGATGCCGATTTCGACAGCCTGGCGGCCATGGCCACCAACCTGCCGCCGAAACAACAGCAGGAACTGCTCTCTTTATATGAAGATATGTCCCTACGCCGCCCCAACACCCCTGAGCTTGATTACAGCATCGCGCTGCTGCTCAAGATCACGGGGCAACCGGAACAGGCACTGGACCGGCTGGAGCCGCTGCTGGAAGAAAACCCCAACTTCCAGCCGGCGATCATCCTTAGAGCTGATCTGCTCTATCAGACCGGCGAGAAAGGCAGCGCCCTCGACTACCTCCTGGCAAATACCCGGCGCTTTCCCGGCAACCGACAGATGGGCACGCTCTATGGCCGGATGCTGATCAATGAAGGCGAACTGCAGGCCGCCCAGGACGAATTCAGTCGCCTGGTGCAGCAGTACCCGGACACCCCGGGCCTCCGGCTTTCCCACGCACTGGTCGCCCTGGAAAACGGGCAAACGGATCTGGCCAGGCAAGAACTGACACAGCTGACCGAACAGGGCCAACATGGCAGCGAAGCCAACTATTACCTGGGCCGCATTGAAGACCAGGCCGGCAACACCGAACAGGCCATTGGCTACTACCAGAGCGTTGAACAGGGCAATTACTACTTCCCCGCACTCGCCCGCGCCAGCTCACTGCTTGCCGAAAACGGACAGTTGGATGACGCCGTCGACAGAATCCGGAGACTCCGGGACGCCAACCCCAGACAGGCCGAAAACTTCTGGTTGCTGGAGGTAAACCTGCTCCTCGGCGAAGGACAGCGGCAAGAGGCACTGAGCACAGCAACGGAAGCCCTGGAGGAACACCCCGACAACCTCCAGATCCGCTACGCCCGCGCCATGCTTTACGACACACTTGACCGGGCCGCTGATGCCGAGGCCGATCTGAAGCGGATTGTTGAGCAGGACCCTGAAAACGCCGTTGCCCTGAACGCCCTCGGCTACATCCTGAGCACACGTACCGACCGACTGAGAGAGGCCCGCGGTTACATCGAGAAGGCACTGTCACTGGACCCGGGGAATCCGGCCATTCTCGACAGCATGGGCTGGATCCTGCTCCTTGAGGGGCAGATCAGGCCTGCGCTCGAGCACCTGTCCCGCGCCTGGGCCGCCTATCCGGATCCGGAAGTAGCCGCCCATTACGGTGAGGCCCTGTGGATGAGCGGGGCCGAGGACCAGGCCAGGATCATCTGGCAGAAAGGCCTTGATCAGGACCCCAATCACGAAGTACTCAATGAAACCATAGACCGGCTGACACGTGGTGGTGAGCAGTAATGAAACTTGTCCGAACCCTGGCGGCACTCCTCATGCTCGCCACCCTCGGCGCCTGTACCACCATTCAGCTCGAACCCCTGCCGGAAGGGATGACAGACCAGCCACCTGCGAACTGGACGGCCCGCTCGGCCAGTCTCGGGCAACTGGATCACTGGAAGCTCTCCGGCAAACTGGCGGTCCGCCAGCCATCGGACAGCGGCACCGCCATCATCAACCACTGGATTCAGGACGGCCAGGCCTACGACCTGGCCCTGTCCTCATCGTTTCTGGGCATGGGCAGCACCAGACTCAAAGGCGTCCCCGGCTTTATTGAGCTTACACTCCCCAATGGCGACACCTACCGCTCTGGCGAACCGGAGTCCCTGGTGGAAGCGGCCACCGGCTGGCAGCTGCCCCTGGAGAACCTGACCTGGTGGATCCGCGGCTTGCCCTCACCCGGCAGCGATTACCGCCTGCTGTTTGATGAACAAGGCAGCCTGGCGATCATCCGGCAAGACGGCTGGGAGATCCGCTACGACCGCTGGCGGGACTTTCTTGCCAGCTACCCGGCACTGCCCGCCCGCATCACCGCCCTGAAAGAAGACAAACGGGTGAGGCTGGTGGTCTCCGACTGGCAGGAGCAGGCGCTGTGAGCCTCGGCATCACCCTGCCCTCGCCCGCCAAACTGAACCTGTTTCTGCACATTGTCGGGCGCCGGCCAGACGGCTACCACGAGCTGCAGACCCTGTTCCAGTTTCTCGATTACGGCGACGACCTCACCTTCACCCCTACCCCTGAACGGCCCGGCGCAAGGCTTGAGGAGTCTGTCCCCGGCGTACCCGATGACGACAACCTGGTCATTCGCGCCGCCAAAGCCCTTATGGAGCGCAACCGCGAAGAACTGCCCGGCGTTAACATTCGCATTACCAAACGGCTGCCCATGGGCGGAGGCCTCGGCGGCGGCAGCTCCAACGCTGCGACCACACTGCTCGGACTCAACCACCTCTGGAGCCTGCGCCTCGGCATCGATGAACTGGCCGATATTGGCCTGACCCTGGGCGCCGATGTGCCAGTGTTTGTTCGTGGCCACGCCGCCTTTGGCGAGGGCGTTGGTGAAAAGCTGACCAACGCGAATCCACCGGAAGACTGGTTCGTCGTTATTAAACCTGCCTGTAACATAAACACGGGCAAGATTTTTTCCGAGCAAGGGTTGACAAGGAACACCCCGAGAATCAGAATAGCGCCCGCTTTTGAGGGAGACGCCTCGAGGTACCGAAACGACTGTGAGGATGTAGTTCGCAAACTGTATCCTGAGGTCAACCAGAGCCTGGAATGGCTTTCACAATTCGGACCTGCAAGATTAACCGGAACCGGGGCTTGCATATTTGGACGTTTCCCGACAGAATCCGCAGCCCGGATCATCTGGGAAAGCAAACCCTCCGGCGTCACGGGGTTCGTAGCTAAAGGGGTGAACAGTTCACCTCTGCACAAAAAGCTAACAGAGCTGAAATGATGCCAAAAAAGCACGATACTGGGGTGTCGCCAAGTGGTAAGGCAACGGGTTTTGATCCCGTCATGCGCAGGTTCGAATCCTGCCACCCCAGCCACCTTTCTCCCGCTTCTTCTGAATCAAACCCCGATACTGAGAAGGATGCCGTCGTGTCCAAACTGATGATTTTTGCCGGCAATGCCAACCCCGAGCTTGCCAGAGCCATCGCCCAGAAACTCCACATTCCCATGGGTCAGGCCACGGTAGGCCGCTTCAGCGACGGCGAAACCACCGTCGAGATCAATGAGAATGTCCGCGGCCATGATGTGTTCATCATCCAGCCGACCTGCTACCCCACCAACGATAACCTGATGGAACTGATCGTGATGGCCGACGCACTTCGCCGTGCCTCCGCAACACGTGTCACTGCCGTTATCCCGTACTATGGATACGCCCGCCAGGATCGCCGGGTTCGCTCTACCCGCGTTGCCATCAGCGCCAAGGTGGTAGCCGACATGATCTCCAGCATCGGTGTTGACCGGGTTCTGACCGTCGACCTGCACGCCGACCAGATCCAGGGCTTCTTTGACATCCCGGTAGACAACATCTATGCCACGCCGGTGATGCTTGATGACATCTTCAAGCAGCGTTTCGAGAACTTCGTGGTGGTCTCTCCGGATGTTGGCGGCGTCGTTCGCGCCCGCGCCGTCGCCAAGAAACTGGACGACGCCGATCTGGCCATCATCGACAAACGTCGCCCGAAAGCCAACGTCTCGCAGGTCATGCACATCATCGGTGATGTAAAGGACAAGACCTGCATCCTGGTGGACGACATCATTGATACCGCCGGTACCCTGTGCAAGGCTGCCAACGCCCTGAAAGAGCACGGAGCTGCCAAAGTGGTTGCCTACAGCACCCACCCTGTACTCTCCGGTCCGGCCGTTGATAACATCAATGCGTCCCAACTGGACGAACTGGTGGTCTGCGATACCATCCCGCTGGGTGACAAAGCGAAGAATTGTGATAGAATCCGCGTCCTCGGAATGGCCGGGCTGCTTGCGGAGTCTATTCGCCGCGTAAGCAACGAAGAGTCCATCAGCGCCATGTTCGAGAATGTCTGAACGGTCATCTGGCCATATTTTTCAGGCATAACAGGTAGTTGCCGGGTCGGGAGCCTACACAGGCTCCCGACTCTTTTACTCAGCCGGAAAACCCGGCTTTTCAGAAACATCACCTGATCCAACGCCTGGTCGCGGGCAGTTCAGGTGACGATTGAGGTTAATACCATGTCTCAGGAATTTGTTATCGAAGCATTTCCTCGCGACGATCAGGGGAGAGGTGCGAGCCGCCGCCTGCGTCGTGAGGAGCGTAAAATTCCGGCCATCATCTATGGTGGCGGAAAAGGCGCAACTGCGGTTTCCATCTGGCACAACGAGCTGAAAAAGGCTCTGGAAAACGAAGCATTCTTCTCTCACGTTCTGACCGTCGAACTGAATGGCAAGAAAGAAAGCGTGATCCTGAAGGATCTGCAGCGTCACCCCTACAAGCCACTGCTGACCCACGCTGACTTCCTGCGCGTCGACAAGGATCACGAGATCCACGTAAACGTTCCGCTGCACTTCATCAATGAAGAAAGCGCACCGGCCATCAAGCTTCAGGGCGGCGTAGCGAACCACCAGATCACCGAAGTGGAAGTGATCTGTCTGCCGCAGAACCTGCCCGAGTTCGTCGAAGTGGACATGGCTACCGTGGAAATGGATCAGGTAGTTCACCTGAGCGACCTGAAACTGCCGAAAGACGTCAAGATTGCCGCTCTGCTTCAGGGTGAAGATCACGACCTGCCTGTAGTGGCTATCCACAAGCCGCGCGGCGCCAAGGTTGATGAGGCCGAAGACGGCGAAGAAGGTGAAGAAGGCGAAGACAAGGAGTAATGACTCCTGTACTGACGAGGGCAACGGCGAATGGCGCAGGATATTGTCATGGTGGTTGGCCTGGGAAATCCCGGGGCCGACTACGAGAATACCCGCCATAACGCCGGCGCCCTGTTTGTCGAAGCCCTGGCCCGTTCCGCGGGCCAGGCGCTCCGCCCAGAGAAGAAGTACCACGGGCTTTACGCCCGCATTCAGTGGCAGGGCCTCGACCTGCATCTCCTGAATCCCACCACCTTTATGAATCGTAGCGGCCTGGCCATCAAAGCGCTGGCAGACTTCTTCAAGATTCAGCCCCAACAGATTCTGGTTGCCCACGACGAGCTTGATCTGCCACCAGGCACCGCCAAACTCAAGAAAGGCGGCGGCCACGGCGGGCATAACGGCCTGCGGGACACCATTGCCCACCTGGGCACCAACGAATTCCAGAGATTGCGCATCGGCATTGGCCACCCCGGCGACAGCCGCAAGGTAACCGGTTATGTTCTCGGCCGCCTGGGTAAACAGGAAACCGAGCAACTGAACGCCGTAACGGATGAAATCATGCGGGTACTGCCCGATGCAGCCAACGGCAAACTTGCCGCCGCCATGAACCGCCTGCACGGCTTCAAACCGGCTCCCTGACACACCCCCTTACTCGCTTACACCCCCATACACCGGTATAATCCGGCCAAATTTTCCAGTACCAGCAGAGGCATTCCATGGGATTTAACTGCGGCATCGTCGGCCTTCCCAACGTCGGCAAATCCACCCTGTTCAACGCGCTCACCAAATCCGGCATAGGTGCGGAAAACTTCCCCTTCTGCACCATCGAGCCCAACGCCGGTGTAGTCGCCATGCCGGACCCGCGTCTGAACAAACTGGCCGAGATCGTAAAGCCCGAGCGCGTTGTGCCAACCACCATGGAGTTCGTCGACATCGCCGGCCTGGTAGCAGGCGCGTCCAAAGGTGAAGGTCTGGGCAACCAGTTCCTGGCCAACATCCGCCAGACCGACGCCATTGCCCACGTAGTCCGCTGTTTCGAAGACGGCAACGTTATTCATGTGGCCAACAAAGTCGATCCCGCATCGGATATTGAGGTGATCAACACCGAACTGGCCCTGGCCGATCTGGAAACCGTGGAAAAGGCCATCAAGCGGGTACAGCGTGTGGCCAAGAGCGGAGACAAGGAAGCCAAGGCCCAGCTCGAGATGTTCGAAAAACTCCTGCCGGTGCTGAACGAAGGCAAGCCGGTGCGCAGCATGAACCTGGACAAGGACCAGATGGCGCTGGTTCGCGAGCTGTGCCTGCTTACCGTCAAGCCCACCATGTACATCGCCAACGTGAACGAAGACGGCTTCGAGAACAACCCGCACCTGGATACCGTGCGCAAGATCGCCGAATCCGAGAACGCGGTGGTAGTGCCCATCTGCAACAAGCTGGAAGCCGAGATTTCCGAACTGGAAGACGACGAGAAAGCCATGTTCCTGGATGAAATGGGCATGGAAGAGCCCGGCCTGGACCGGGTGATTCGCGCCGGCTACGGCCTCCTGGGCCTGCAGACCTACTTTACCGCCGGAGTAAAGGAAGTCCGCGCCTGGACCGTCAAAATCGGCGCCACCGCGCCCCAGGCCGCCGGTGTGATCCACACCGATTTTGAGCGCGGTTTTATCCGTGCTGAGGTGGTGAGCTACGACGACTTCGTGAAGTACAACGGCGAAGCCGGCGCCAAGGATGCCGGCAAATGGCGCCTGGAAGGCAAGGAATACATCGTGAAGGACGGCGACGTCATCCACTTCCGCTTCAACGTGTAACTTTTCAGGAAAAACTGGGCCCGAAGCCTTGACAGAAAGAGCCCAAATACTGAAAATACGCGCCTTGTTTGGGGCGATGCCCAAAGCGAAATGGCAAGGTAGCTCAGTTGGTTAGAGCACAGCACTCATAATGCTGGGGTCGGCGGTTCGACTCCGCCCCTTGCTACCAAGATTCAAAGGGCTACGATTTACGTCGTAGCCCTTTTTTTGGTTTTGCCGGCGGTTGTACCACAACGCTCACAAAGCGCCGCCCTTCTCTCGCGCGGCAGCAGCGCTGGCGATCTGTTCTCCCATTCGCGTGATATGGTCAATCGCATCCCCAATATCATTGAGAGACTGCGCTACCTGTTCGCTCAGCACCCGATTGTCTTCCACCTGCTGCAGTCCGGCCTGCATAACCGTTGCCGTTTGCTGGCTTTCACCCACCAGGCTTTCGATAACCTCCCGGATCTCGGAGGTAGACGCTTGTGTTCGTTGCGCCAGAGAACGCACTTCGTCAGCCACGACGGAAAACCCCCGGCCATGCTCCCCCGCCCTGGCGGCTTCTATGGCCGCATTCAGCGCAAGAAGGTTGGTCTGATCCGCAATCTCCGTGATGACATCCACCACGCGCCGTATATCCGTGCTCTTGTTTTCCAGGGAACGGATTTTCTCTGCCACCTGCTGGATTTCGTGGGACAGGCGAATCAGGGATTCCCGCCCCTTCTCGCCCCTGGCTGCCAAGATCCCGGGCTTGCGAGCCGGAAAAACCCTGGAGCAACTGGTCTACCTCAGCGATTGCCGGGTCCGCCTTCCGGAACAGCACCTCCGCTTCGGCCACAAGCTCCTGCTCCCGGGGGGGTTAGCTTGGTGGCCGTGTATTTGCGCCACGTGCCCCGGATTCGGTCCTGGGCGTCAGAAACCTGCGTAGGCTGTGCTCCAAGCAGGGAAAATCCGTTTCTTTAGGTTGGGGGGCTAACAATATATGTAAATAAAAAAGTCATTCGTTAGAATGGTCACAATATTTTGCATTATTTTGACTTCGCCCGGCCAGCCACCAGACCGGCACTGCATTTGGCGCCTGAACCTTCAAACCGTTCCGGGTTCTCGTGCTATGCTTCGCCCGTTGTTGTGGCGCGCAAGGATCCTACCCCCGGTGAGAGTTCTTCCGATTGTTCAGATCGTCGGCTTTTTGCTGATTTTGCTCAGTTTTCTGATCACCTTACCCGTTAACCTGCTTGTTCTTGGAGAAACGCCGGATCAGCAAGCATTCGTTACCTCGGCACTGATCTGTTTTGGGGTGGGTTTCCTTTGCTTCATGGTAACCGACAGAAAACGCCACGGGCTGAAACAGCGGGAGATGTTCCTCCTGACCGTTTCCGCCTGGGTTATCATCCCTTTCTTTTCCAGCCTGCCGCTTCTTTTCAGCGATCTGGGCCTATCGGTCACTGACGCTTTTTTTGAGAGTATTTCCGGCATTACAACCACCGGCTCAACGATACTGACCGGGCTCGACGACATGCCGGCCGACATTCTTCTCTGGCGCTCACTCATGCAGTGGATGGGGGGGATAGGTATCATCGGGATGGCCGTGGCGATTCTGCCTTTCCTGCGTATCGGGGGTATGCGCCTGTTTGCCACCGAATCCTCCGAGTGGACCGAAAAAGCCGTGCCCCGCACCAACCGGCTTGCCCGGGGGCTTGTCTTCAGTTACCTCGCGATCACCCTGAGCTGCATCGGCGTTTACTGGTTGCTGGGCATGGATCTTTTCAATGCCGTCAATCACGCACTCACAACTGTCTCAACCGGAGGCTATTCCACTTCTGACAGCTCCATGGGCCAGTTTGACAACTCCCTGATCTTCCTCGCCTCCTCGCTCTTTATGGCCCTTGGCGGCATTCCGTTCTTCCTTTTTGTGAGGCTGCTGAATGGTCACTACACGCCACTGCTGAGGGACAAACAGGTTCATTTTTTCCTGCAGTTCCTTCTCATTGCCGCGCTCATTATCACGCTTTACCGGGTGGTGACCGCAGGCGCACCGGTGGCGGAGGCCTTTGTTCATGCCCTGTTCAACGTAACCTCTGTGGTCACCACCACCGGCTACGCCAGTGAGGACTATATGCTCTGGGGGCCGCTGGTGATAGTGATCTTTTTCTTCCTGACCTTTGTCGGCGGATGCTCCGGCTCCACCAGTGGCGGCATGAAGATGTTCCGCTTCCAGCTTTCAATGCTTCTGCTCAGGGAGCAGATGATCCGGTTGCTCCACCCCAGAGCCGCCATGGGACGGCGTTATAATGGCCGGGTCATCAGTGACGAGATTATTGCCTCTTCAGTCGCCTTCTCTTTCATCTTTCTCGCGACTCTCGCCCTCGCCTCTGCCGTGCTCGCGGCATTGGGCCTGGATCTGGTCACCAGCCTCACCGGCGCCGCCACTGCACTGGCCAACGTTGGCCCCGGGCTGGGCGATACCATTGGCCCGGCAGGAAATTTCCAGTCGTTGCCGGATGCCGCCAAGTGGGTTCTGATGGTGGTCATGCTGCTTGGGCGGCTGGAGTTGCTGAGCGTTCTGGTGCTGCTTTCTCCTCACTTCTGGCGCGGCTGAAAGCCGTCTTTGGCGCTGTTTTCGGCTCCGGGAACGGTCCTCCCGGCACATTCTCTGTGGCATACTGAAGCCCGGATCCAATAACGCCAACTCCCCGTTCGCAAGGAAGTTACTATGAAATTCGAGACGCTCGCCCTGCATGCCGGCTTCAAGAGCGACCCCACTACCCGGGCCGCCACCACGCCGATCTACCAGACCACGTCCTACACCTTCGATGACACCCAGCACGGTGCCGATCTGTTTGACCTGAAGGTTCAGGGCAACATCTATACCCGCATCATGAACCCCACCAATGCGGTTCTTGAACAGCGGATGGCCGAACTGGAAGGCGGCGTTGGCGCCCTGGCCGTGGCCTCTGGCATGGCCGCCATTACCTACGCCCTGCAAACCATCTGCAAGGTTGGCAACAACATTGTCAGCACCAGCCAACTGTATGGCGGCACCTACAACCTGTTCGCCCATTCCCTGCCCAATCAGGGCATTGAGTGCCGAATGGTACCTCATGATGATTTCGATGCCGTGGAAAAGGCGATTGATGACAACACCCGCGCCCTGTTCTGCGAGTCCATCGGCAACCCGGCTGGCAATGTGGTGGATATCCAGCGCTGGGCCGAGATCGCCCACACGCACGGCATTCCGCTGATGGTGGACAACACTGTCGCCACGCCGTTCCTGTGTCGCCCCTTTGAGCATGGCGCGGATATCGTTATCCATTCTCTTACCAAGTACATCGGCGGTCACGGCACGACTGTGGCGGGGGTCGTGGTCGACTCCGGCCAATTCGACTGGAAAGCCAACGCCGCCAAGTTCCCGATGCTGAACGAGCCGGATCCGTCCTACCATGGCGTGGTCTATACCGACGCCCTCGGCGCCGCCGCCTTTATCGGCCGCTGCCGTGTAGTGCCGCTGCGCAACACCGGTGCAGCCCTGGCGCCGTTCAACGCCTTCCTGATCATGCAGGGTCTGGAAACACTGGCGCTGCGCATGGAACGCCACTGCGAGAACGCGGAGAAAGTGGCCAGCTTCCTGCAGAACCATCCATCGGTGGAATGGGTGAACTACGCGACTCTGTCCAACAGCCCCTACAAGGCCACCTGCGACAAGATCTGTGGCGGCAAGGCCTCCGGCATCCTGAGCTTTGGCATCAAGGGTGGCCGGGAAGCCGGTGCCAGATTCATCGATGCGCTGGATCTGATCCTGCGCCTGGTGAACATTGGCGACGCCAAATCCCTGGCCTGTCACCCGGCCACCACAACCCATCGCCAGCTGAACCCGGAGGAACTGAAAAGTGCCGGCGTGAGCGAGGACCTGGTGCGACTGTCTATCGGCATCGAGCATGTCGACGACATCATTGCCGACATCACCCAGGCCCTGGACAAAGCCCAGGCTTGATGACGATCAACCGGGTACGACCAATGTCGTGCCCGGTATCCCCGTGATTGCCCGTACCTGCCTTGTAACTCCCCCGCCAGCCCATTACTCTTTAGTGTTCCCCAAGCCTTTATGAGAGTCCGGTTGCAATGAGCGACAGCGCAAAGCCCCGCATTACCAGTGGTTCCAAATTCCGCAACGAGCATGGTTTTTCAGCCATCAAGGATGGCGTCAAGCGGTCATCAAAGCAGGAAGCCACACCGGTGGAGCGCAAGCCGAAATGGCTGAGGGCACGCATGCCCGGAGGCGAACGCTATGAGGCGGTTCGCAAGAACGTCGGTGAGCATCGCCTGAGCACCGTTTGCCAGGAATCCCATTGCCCCAACATCGGCGAGTGCTGGACCGCCGGGACCGCCACGATCATGGTGATGGGATCGGTATGTACCCGGGCCTGCAAATTCTGCGCAGTGGATACCGGCAACCCGAAGGGCTGGCTGGATGTGGAAGAGCCGGAGAATACCGCCAGGTCGGTGGAGCTGATGGGCCTTCGCTACATCGTGCTCACCTCAGTGGACCGGGACGATCTGGACGACGGTGGTGCCGCGCACTATGCCGCCTGCGTATCCGCCATCAAGCAGCGCACCCCGGAAGTGGCTGTGGAAGCACTGACTCCGGATTTTGACGCGGTGATGTCGGATGTTGAGAAAGTGGTGGATTCC
This sequence comes from Marinobacter sp. B-21, assembly GCF_056857895.1. Classification (NCBI taxonomy): domain Bacteria; kingdom Pseudomonadati; phylum Pseudomonadota; class Gammaproteobacteria; order Pseudomonadales; family Marinobacteraceae; genus Marinobacter; species Marinobacter sp. B-21. Next base: position 97,555 of record NZ_JBSXNZ010000085.1, on the reverse strand, counting down.
GGGCTGGATGTCTTCGCCCAGAATGTGGAAACCGTGAAACGCCTGACCAGCCACGTGCGGGACCGCCGCGCCGGTTATGAGAAAACCCTGAGCGTACTGGAACACGCCAAGAAGCACCGGCCGGATGTGCTTACCAAGACCAGCCTGATGCTGGGCCTGGGCGAAACCGAGAAAGAAATCCTGGAAACCATGGACGACCTGCGGGCCATTGGCGTGGATATCCTGACCCTGGGCCAGTACCTTCGTCCTACCCCGAACCACCTGCCGGTGGAACGCTACGTCACGCCCGAAGAGTTCAACCGCTACCGCGAGATCGGTCTGGAAAAAGGCTTCATGGAAGTGCCGTCCGGCCCCATGGTCCGCTCCAGTTACCGTGCCGATAGAGTCTTCGATAAAAACAATCTTGGTCTCGCCTTACAGGAAGTCCCCCAGGCCTCCAAAGCCATGCAGATTCCGGTGAAGGCCGTCGACTGAGAACGCCCATGCTGAAACTGCTGCGAAATGCCCGGCTGAAGTACAAATTCTGGTTGCTGAATATTGTCGTTTTTGCAGTGCTTTGCCTGCTGGTGCTCTATGCCATGCACACCATTGCAGGACAAACCGGCAAAGCCCTTAATGACGTGTTTTCCGAAACGGCGCCGGGATTCGCGCTGGTGGTCGCGGTTCTCATGGCGCTCGAAATGGCCGGCTCCCAGTTACTGATCTCCTTTATAGAACGCCATGTGAATCGCCTGAAAAATACCATGGTGGAGGTACAGGCCTCTGGCAACCTGAGCCAACGGGCCGATGTGGATTCCACTGACGAAATCGGCGAAATGGCCAGCGCCTTCAATGCCATGCAGGACCGTACCGTGGGCGTTGTAAAGAGCATGAAGGAAGCCATTGATCGCCTGCACAGTGAAGTCCGGGAACTGACCGCGGCTGCCGAAGCCCGCCGGGACGATCTGAGCCGACAGCAGGCAGACGCCGACCGCTCCGCAGACGTCATCGGAACCATGCTGCAGAGCTTCACTGGTATTGCCGAACAGGCCGGGATCGCCAAAACCCTGTCCCACGAGGCCCGGGACACCGCCCGTGACGGCAGCAAGCGTGTCGGCCAGAGTGCAGACAGCATCCGCAAACTGGCCGATGTGGTGCGCGATTCCGCCAGCAGTGTCGAGGCCCTGGCCGAGAACAGTCACGAAATCAGTCACGCCATTACCGAGATCCGGGGTATTGCCGAGCAGACCAACCTGCTGGCTCTGAATGCCGCCATCGAGGCGGCCCGGGCCGGTGAACAGGGCCGCGGGTTCGCGGTAGTGGCAGACGAAGTGCGCAATCTGGCGCAGCGGGTTCAGGACTCCACCGATCAGATTCAGGGCACCATCGATCGGTTGCTCAATGCCATGAGTACCGCCGTGAACCGGATGACCGGAAGCTCCGAGGGTGCCAGCCGCTGCGTCGAGGACTCCGAGGAAGGCCTCCGCGCCCTTGAGGCCATCAACGAGGTGGTCAGCCGGATTGATCAGACTAACCAGGAGATCGCCAATGTGTCCGCTGAACAGACCGCCGGCACCGACGGTGTCCTGGCCAATGTTCAGGGTATCCGCGAAACCACCCAGAACATGGTGATCCAGCTTGCCGAGAGCGCCGAAATGAGCAAGCGCCTGAAGCGGCTGATTGATTCCCTGGAAGAAGCATCCTCAAAGGTCACGGTTCACTGAGGTTTATGGCACACTCTGCACTCGTCTGAACCGGCAGAGCAGTTGTCCATGGACACTTGGTATACCTGCCAGAAAATGGTTCGGGTGTTGAGTCTGGCTTTGGCTCCTGGCCTTCCTGGTTCAGGAGCTGGCGTGACAGGCTACAAATAAAAAAGGCCACACCCAAAGATGCGGCCCTTCTCCAGAACAGCTAGCGGGAAGCTAGATCACTGCATACCCTGGCCCTGCTGCTGCATCATCTGGCGCTGCTGCATTTGTTGCTGCATCTGCTGCATGCGCTTATCGAGCTCGTCACGCTGTTCCTGGGTAAACACATTGTCTACCTTGGCCTGCATCAGCGTGGACAAGGCCGCAATTTCGCCGGTGACATCGCCCAGTTTTTCGGCGTGCTCGCGAATGGCGGCCTCATCAAAATCGGATTTGATCTCACCCTGCATCTGCTGCTGCAGCGCACGGGCTTCCTGACGGAGCTCGCCGATCTCACCCTGCATCTCGTCGATGATGGCGCGGATCTCCGTTTGCTGATCCCCGGACAGGCCCACCATTTGCGCCAGCTGATCAACCTGGTCTGGCTGTCCACCAGCGGCTTGTTGGGCCATGGCGGGAACCGAAAGGCTCAGGGCGACCAGAGCAGTACCAAACAGTTTTACAAGCTTCATAAAGTTCTCCGTTAACAGGGTGGTCACAACGTGAATACCACCGACATACATTGGTTTCGTCGTTCAGGCCCTACACCCTAAAACATCCGCACGCGGTTTTTCACCCCGATCAGCCCTGTTTTTGTACATACTTCTCACTATCCCCCGCCACAAACCGCCACACACGGGCATTCAAACAAATGTGAAAGTTTAGTCATTCCCCTTCATAATGGCGCCGATTACAGACAGCCGGAGCAGAAAAGATGGCAATTAACTGGTTTCCAGGGCACATGCACAAGGCCCGCAAGGAGATCAAACAGGTGATGCCGCAGATGGATCTCATCATTGAGGTGGTGGATGCGCGGATTCCTTTCAGCAGCGAAAACCCGCTGGTGCCGGCCCTGCGTGGCGAAACGCCGCTGATCAAGGTATTGAACAAGCGCGACCTGGCAGACCCGGAGATCACCGAGCGGTGGCTGGTCTGGCTCGAGAAAGAGCGTGGGGTGCGTGCCATTACCCTCACTCACAATCAACGCACCGAGGCGTTGTCCATCCTCAAGCTTGCCGAGGAAATGACGCCAGATCACGATCGCCAGAAAAGCGCATTGCGGGTGATGATCCTGGGCATTCCCAATGTCGGCAAGTCCACCCTGATCAATACCCTGGCGGGACGGCCCGCAGCCAAAACCGGGAACGAGCCGGCGGTCACAAGGGCGCAGCAGGCCATCAAGCTGCCCGACAACATCCTTCTGTACGACACCCCCGGCTTCCTCTGGCCCAAGCTGTCTCCGGAAGCCTGCGGATACCGCCTGGCGATCACCGGCGCCATTCGAAGCTCGGTGCTGGATTTCGAGGACGTTGCCATGTTCGAGGCGGACTACCTGCTCGAGGCCTACCCGGAGCTGGTCAAGGCCCGCTACGGTTTTGAGGAGCTGCCGAAAGACGGTCTGGGACTGATGGATGGTATTGCCGCAAAACGTCGGTTTTTCGGTCGGGGTGGCGTTCCGGATCTGCACAAGGTGTCAGAGGTTTTACTCAACGAATTCAGGGCCGGAACGCTGGGGCGTATCTCTCTGGAAACACCGGAGATGGTTGAGCGTGAAGCCCGGGAGGCAACCAGCTAACCGCCCCCTTACCAAGGTCAAATATCGCATTCGGCCCAAAGCGCCTAGACTGTTAGATAACGTAATTGATCGCAAGGTCGGCCATTTCGGCCGGCCGGGAAGGAGGAATTTATGAGACGCGTCGTCGTCACCGGTATGGGCATCGTTTCCTGCCTCGGCAACTCACTGGATGAGGTCAGGGACAGCCTGAAAAACGGAAAGTCTGGCATTCGCTTCAACGAAACCTACAAGGAAATGGGCTTCCGCAGCCAGATTGCCGGCTCTGTGGACGTAGACACATCCGTTATCGACCGCAAGATCCGCCGCTTCATGGGCCCTTCCGCCATGTACAGCTATCTCGCCATGGAACAGGCCATTGCCCAGGCGGGCCTTACCGGAGATCTGATCTCCAACGACCGCACCGGCCTGATTGCCGGTTCCGGTGGTGCGTCCTGTTCCAGCCAGGTTGAAGCCACGGATATCATGCGTGCAAAAGGCGTCAAGCGTATTGGGCCTTACATGGTGCCGCGCATCATGACCAGCACGGTGTCAGCCTGCCTGGCCACCGCCTACAGGATCCGGGGCGTAAACTATTCCATGTCGTCTGCCTGTGCCACCAGCGCCCACTGCATTGGCCACGCTATGGAGCAGATCCAGGCCGGCAAGCAGGACATCGTGTTCGCCGGTGGTGGCGAGGAAGAAGACTGGAGCCTGACCATGATGTTCGACGCCATGGGAGCCCTCTCCACCAAATACAACGAAGCGCCGGAAACGGCTTCCCGCCCCTTCGATAACGGCCGGGACGGGTTCGTGATCGCCGGCGGTGGCGGCATGGTGGTTCTGGAAGAACTGGAACATGCGAAGAAACGGGGCGCCAATATTATTGCCGAGCTGACAGGCTATGGCGCCACCTCTGATGGCTACGACATGGTAGCCCCCTCCGGCGAGGGCGCACAGCGCTGTATGAAACAGGCCATGGCCACGATCCGTGGCAAGGTCGACTACATCAACGCCCACGGCACCAGTACCCCGGTAGGCGATGTGGCTGAAATGGGCGCGGTACGTGCCACCTTCGGATCCGACATTCCTGCCATTTCCTCAACCAAGTCACTGTCCGGGCATTCCCTGGGCGCTGCCGGCGCGCAGGAGGCAATTTACTCGCTGCTGATGCTGCAGAATGGTTTCATGGCCGGCACCGCAAACCTGGTCAATGTGGATGAGAAAATCGGCGATATTCCACTGGTGGGCCCTGAAAGCCGCGAGGCAGACCTGGGCACCGTGATGTCCAACAGCTTTGGTTTTGGCGGCACCAACGCCTCGCTGGTCTTTGAGAAACTGTAAATCCTCTCTTGCAAGGGCCCTTGGGCCCTTTTTTTAAAAAAATAAATTCTAAGACCATCCCGCTTGATCATTGGCAAAGACAGTCATCCGTATTAAGGTACATTGTTGATATGAATCAAATCGGACGGATCATTACGTATGGCTCAAGCAATTCCGTTTCGTCAGGCATCTCCCCTGAAGGCGTCCTGCCACCAGTGCAGCCTGAGCAACCTGTGCCTGCCCCTGGCCATTGCAGAGAACGACCTGGACAGACTGGAAGATATCGTCCAGCAGGGGCGGATTTTCAATCGCGGCGAACACATCTTTGACCAGAGCGCGCCCTTTCGCTCCTGCTTTGCGGTAAAAAGCGGATCGATCAAGACGTCAATCATTACCGAAGGTGGTGAGGAGCAGGTCACCGGGTTCTTCATGCCCGGTGAGCTGGTCGGCCTCGACAGCATGAGTAGCGAGAACTACGCCTGCACAGCCAAAGCTCTGGAGAGAACCAGCGTGTGCGAGTTTCCGGTGGATAAACTGGAGGAGCTGACCGGCAAGCTGCCGGATTTGCAGCACCACATGTTTCACCTGATGAGCCAGGAAATCCAGAACAGCCATCAGCTCGCGATGCTGCTGAGCAAGAACACAGCCGAGGAGCGCATTGCTGCCCTGCTGCTGTCACTGTCCAGCCGATTCCAGCGCCGGCGCATGTCCCCCACCAACTTCAGCTTGCCGATGGCGCGGAACGATATTGCCAACTTCCTCGGGCTGGCTGTAGAAACCGTCAGCCGGGTGTTCACACGATTCCAGAATCAGGGAATTATCAAGGCCCGAGGCCGGGAGGTTGAACTACTGGACGTCGAGGCCCTGCAGTTGGTTACCCGCGAGTTCTCACGGCAGTCTAATCCCTAAGCTCAGGCAAAGCAGAGCCCGCCCGGGAGTTATCCGGCGGGCTCGCCGGTCACTTCCCTGCCATTGGTCTGTTTCAGCATCGACAGCTCATCCACCAACCCGGAGCGCCAGGGCAGCTGCTTGATACCGAAAGTATTTCGGATCTTGGTGCAGATCAGTGTGGTGTTCACTGGCTCAAGATGTCCCCAGCCGGGCACCTCATCGACTACCCGGATACCCTCGGGAATACCCGGAAGCCCGGCGATCGCGAGCCCAAGCTCGTACAGGTTGATTTCCTCGGCACCGGCATACTGATAGGTGCCCCATACTTCGGCACCGCAATCGATCTGAAGCACCATTGCCGTTATCACCCGCGCAAGATCACGAACCGCAACAGGCTGGCCGCGGCACCGCCCGGGCAGTGACAGAGTCTCGCCTGCCGCAGTACTGACCTGCATCTTCCGGATGAACCGCGCCAGGCTCCAGCCGGTTCGCAGAATAATGTGTCTCGGCAGCAGCGTGCGCAACGCCTGCTCGCACTCCCACTGCCAGTTACCCAGTTCGTTGACCGGCTGGCCCGGGTTGGAGGTGATGTAGCCGCTTTGCTTTCGGCCATCGAAGACATAGCATGAGGACAGCTGGAGCAGCGCCATACCACGACCATGGGCAAACCCGGCCATTGCTACCGGCAATGAAAATGCCGCCATGCGGGCTCCCTCAGGATCCTTTTCGGCGACTTCAGGGTTCGCCATCCAGAGCGCATTTATGATCAGGTCGGTATCCTCGGGAATCCAGTTTTCCAGGGCGTCCAGATCTGCATTGGCGGGGTCACTGACGAGCAACGGACTGACGTGCAGGTGCGTTTCCCGCAGGCGCTCCAGCAAAATCTTCCCCAAAGGGCCGTAATCGTGAACAACAAGTACATGCACGCGGGTTCAATGCCTCCGGATATCACTGATGTGACGGTAGTTCCGAACCGGTCTGGCCAATGGCTTACGATTTCCGGTCCCTACACTATGACGCAGTCTGAATTTAATTCTTTGCTTTCCCTTTCAAGAGCATACAACAACAGGAACTGTCATGCTGAAGCAACAGAGTCACATTGTGGCGCCGATCCCCGACGGGCTGCGAACCCGTGCCCTGTATACCGTCGGCGAACTTCGCGAACGAGGCAGGGCCGACAAGGAAGCGATCGACAAACTCTTCAACCTGATCGTGGAGATGACCGAAGAAGGTCTGGATTTCTTTTTCCTTGAGCCGCTTCGGCGACTGCACGCGAGCAGCATGATGATGGGCATGGCAAAAATGGGCATCGGCAGCATGCTCAAGGGAAGCAAAATGGTCGTTCACAAGGTTCTGAAAAAACTCGACGACCGAAGCCTGGCTGCCATTCTCGACTTCATCGAGGAAATTATTCACGAGCCGGAGCAGGCCTGACGGCCAGCCGGGCAAAATCACCGGTATTGCCGCCCAACCCGTGCGGTGATACCGGTCAGAAGTTCGTAGGATATGGTGCCGGCGCAGGCAGCCACCTCGTCAACACCCACGGTTCTGCCCCACAGCTCCACACTGTCCCCTTCTCTGGCCTCCGGTGCTCCGGTCAGATCGACAGCCAGCATGTCCATGGACACCCGGCCAATGAGCCGGATTCGCCGACCATTGATGGCAGCGGGCGTATTCGTCCCGGCGTGTCTTGGGTAGCCATCACCATAACCGACGGCCACCATACCCATCCGGGTGTCCTGGTCAGCCACCCAGCCGGCACCATAGCCGACGGATTCCCCGGCACGCACAACACGGGTGCTGATTAACGGCGCTTCCAGCGACATGACCGGTTCAAGGCCGAGCTCCGGGCCGGTCTTGCCAATCACCGGAGAACCGCCATAAAGCATGATGCCGGGTCGGCTCCAGTCATACAGGGGCTGGCCGGCAAGAAAATGGGCGGCCGAGTTACCAACGCTTTTCATTAATTCGGGCCAGGACGCAGTTGCCTGCTCAAAGACCGACGTTTGATCGGCAGTCATGGTGTTTTCGGCATCGTCGGCGCAGGCAAAATGGGTCACAAAACCCAGCAGCCTTTCACTGGCCTTCATGGCTTCCAGCCGAATCATCACCCCGCCCAGCTCGCCTGGATGAAACCCCAGCCGGTTCATACCGCTGTTAACCTTCAGCCAGAACGCCGGCCGTTGATCCGACAGCTCCAGCCACGCCAGTTGCTGGACACTGTGAAGTACCGGCTCGAAATCCTGCTGCGCACAGTCGGCCAGATCCTCACCGGCGTGGACACCCTGAAGCAGCACAACCGGCTGTTCCAGGCCACTCGCACGAATGGCCACAGCCTCTTCCAGACAGGCTACCGCGAATTTCGGTACCAGGCTGTTCAGGGCCGACGCCACCGGACCAATGCCATGACCATAGCCATCAGCCTTTACCACGGCCATCACCTGTGCACCGCCGGCACGCCGGCAGGCAGTCTGGTAATTCCGGCGAAGTGCCTCAAGGTCTATCCGGGCGACCGTGCTCCTCGGCATTAATACTCTCCGCCGTAGTCGCTGTAATCGCCGTGGGCCAGGTCCTCGAATTTGGTGTACTTGCCGATAAACGCCAGGCGAATGGTGCCTATGGGGCCGTTCCTCTGCTTGCCGATGATAATCTCGGCGATACCCTTGTCCGACGTATCCTCGTTGTACACTTCATCCCGGTATACGAACATGATCACGTCGGCATCCTGTTCAATCGCGCCGGATTCACGCAGATCCGAGTTAACCGGGCGTTTGTTGGGCCGCTGCTCAAGACTCCGGTTGAGCTGGGACAGGGCAACCACTGGGCAACTCAGCTCCTTGGCAATCCCCTTCAGGGACCGGGATATTTCTGAAATTTCCGCCGTCCGGCCCTCGGTGTTACCAGGCACCCGCATCAGCTGCAGGTAGTCGACCATGATCAGGCCAATCCTGCCACCGTTCTCCCGGGCGATACGTCGGGCCCGGGAGCGCAGCTCGGTGGGGCTAAGGCCCGGCGTATCATCAATATAAAGCGGTTTGTCCTTGAGCAGGCTGACCGCGGACGTCAGGCGAGGCCAGTCGTCTTCTTCCAGTTTGCCGCCCCGGACCTTGGTCTGGTCGATACGCCCGAGTGAAGAGAGCATACGCATGGCCAGCGCATCTGCCGGCATCTCCATACTGAACACCAGAACCGGCGTGCCGGTGCTGATCAGCGCATTTTCAACAATGTTCATGGCGAAGGTGGTCTTACCCATCGAAGGACGACCGGCCACAATAATCAGATCCGAAGGCTGCATTCCCGAGGTCTGCTCATCCAGGTCCTTGAAGCCGGTGGTCAAACCGGTGGTTTGCTCACCGGATTCAAACAGCTCCTCGATCCGGCTCAGGGTCTTGGCCAGAATCGGGTTGATTGCCTGGGGCCCGGACCCTTCCTTGACCCGCGCTTCGGCAATCTGGAACACGTTCCGTTCGGCCTCATCCAAAATTTCGTTGCTGTTCCGGCCCTGAGGGTTGAACGCGGAATCGGAGATTTTGCCGGAAACCTCCACCAGTTGCCGCAGGACAGAGCGTTCCCGAACAATATTGGCGTAGGCCTGGATGTTGGCCGCTCCCGGCGTCTTTTCCGCCAGTTCGGCCAGATAGGACAGCCCCCCGGCATCTTCAATATCCCCTGCCCGCTCCAGAAACTCGGCGAGGGTCACCACATCCAATGGCTCGCTTTCACTGGCGAGGCGCTCCACGGCGCCAAAGATTAGCCGGTGATCCTGCCGGTAGAAATCGCCAGCCGAGATGATCTCGGAAATCTCATCGAACCGACGGTTGTCCAGCATCAGGCCACCCAATACCGCCTGCTCTGCCTCAACAGAGTGGGGAGGGACCTTGATGCGACTGGTTTCGAGATCGGTACTCGCGGGCTTCAGATTGGGCTTGGCCATGAAAACATCTTCAGTTGGATGTCAAAACCACGACAGTTTAAGCGACCTGCCGCTGCAATGGGAGAGGGTTACCAGACCGTAACAGCATACCAGAAAGCAGCAGGCCCGAAAGCCGCAAGATGCGGTTCGGGCCTGTTGGGCAGGCCGGTCGATGCCTTCGAAAAGACAGCGCCGGCCACCAGCGTATTACCAAGGCCGGGGAACCCCGGCTCCGCTTTCAGGAAAAACGGTTTACTCGGCAACAATCGCCAGCTTGATGGTGACTTCGACGTCCGAGTGCAGCTGAAGCTCAATCTCGTATTCGCCGGTCACACGCAGCGGGCCTTCCGGCAGACGAACTTCGCTCTTCTCAACGTCGGTGCCACCGGCAGTGATTGCGTCAGCAATGTCACGCACACCGATAGAGCCGAACAGCTTGCCTTCTTCACCAGCTTTGGAGCTGACGGTGAAGGAAGCACCTTCCAGAGCCTCGGCACGGGCCTGGGCAGCAGACAGCTTCTCGGCAGCCGCTTTCTCAAGCTCGGCACGACGCTCCTCGAACGCCTTCAGGTTTGCTTCCGAGGCAGGTACAGCCTTGCCATACGGAAGCAGGAAATTACGACCGTAACCGGCCTTGACCTTTACCTTGTCACCCAGGGAGCCAAGGTTTGCAACTTTCTCGAGCAGAATAACTTCCATCTCGTTAACCTCTTCGTGCTTTATTCAGCCGGCCCGGCAGGTTTTATACGCCTCCGGATATCCAGCCAGCTATCCACAAAAGCCAGAACCACTAACAGAATCATCAGGCTTGGGCCCAACAGAACCAGTGCTATATAAAACAGCGCCAGCCACTGCCCACTCAGCTTTTTCAAACCAACAATACCGTGAACCAGCGCCAGGCTCGCCAAAAACAGCGGCGTTCCCGCGGCCCAGGCCAGCAGCATGGCGTTCAGACCGAGAAACGGACCCACCACCATGGTTACCGCACACAACACCGCAATCGGCGGAGACAGCCTCAGACCATGGAATTCCTTGCGGAATCCGCCGGGGTTATAAAGCCCCGCCTGCCAGGAGCGCGCCAGCATGGTCATGCCCACACCTGTTGCCAGGTAGGTGCCTGCCATGCTCGCGTTCATGGTGTCCCGAATCACTCTCTCAAGGTCATCCCCGAGACTCTTCGCAATTTCGGCGTTGTACTGTTGGTAAAAGCTCACCCCGGTCTGGACCAGATCATCCAGCAGGCCGGGATAGATCACAGGCAACATCAGGCCTGTGACGATTCCGAGAAAACTCCCTCCGAGAAGGGCCTTCTCCCAGGACTGCGTGGTTCGGATAAGCGCCGCCATCAGCATCACCTGAAGCAGTACCGCCAGAGCCGTCGGGTCTTGCCCGAAAATGCTCCAGCCGAGTGCCGGTAGCAATGCCCAGAGCCCGATGTTGAGCCCCTGACTGATGCCGAGCCTGAGAATAACCAGGCCGACAACGGCTGCGCCAATCCAGAACAGCAGGGGTATGGCAGTGGTTACTGCTGCTACCCCGCCCGCCTGCAGGGGACCGCGCATTACATACTGTGCAAGTGCACGCATGGTCCCAAGTCCCGTGTCTCTGTTACTTAGTTATCGTGGCTGTCCGAGTACGGCAGCAGTGCCAGGTAGCGGGCGCGCTTGATAGCGGTAGCCAGCTGACGCTGATAACGTGCTTTGGTGCCGGTGATGCGGCTGGGCACGATTTTGCCGGTTTCAGTGATGTAGCCTTTCAGGGTGTCCAGATCCTTGTAATCGATCTCTTTAACACCCTCTGCCGTGAAGCGGCAGAACTTACGACGCCTGAAAAAACGAGCCATAACTTAACTCCTCAACTCCGGTTAATTACTCTTCTTCGTCCTGGGTTTCAGCCCGCTGACGTGGCTCGTCAGATTCGGCTGAACGACGCGGGCGATCATCGCCGCCACGACGGTCTTCACGGGACTCGGAAGCTTTCATCGGGGACAGGTCCGTATCAGCACCATCGCGGCGCAGGATCATGTCGCGGATGATGGCATCGTTGAAACGGAAGTTGTGAGTCAGCTCGTCCATCGCTGCCTGTGAACATTCAACGTTCATCAGTACGTAGTGAGCCTTGTGAATCTTGTTGATCGGGTAAGCCAGGTGACGACGGCCCCAATCTTCCAGGCGATGTACCGTACCGCCATCTTCAGTGATGACGCTGGTATAACGCTCGATCATCGCGGGCACCTGCTCGCTCTGATCCGGATGTACCATAAAAACGATTTCGTAGTGACGCATGAGTTCTCCCTACGGTTTAAACAGCTTCCTTTTTACCGGCCAGATTGAAAAATTCGCGACCGGCAAACATGAAAGCAAGGAGTTGACAGCCTGAGCTGCCGGTTTCTTTTTGCTTTATCAATAAGGCTTTGCAAGAAAGGCTTGATCAAAAGCGAGACCTTGCACTGCCATCATTCAGGCAATACAAAACCGCCCCTTCGAAAAGGGGTGACGTATTCTAGGCGGGTGAGCCCCGGTGTGCAAGGGTTAACCAAGTCGCTGGCGCAGAGCTTCGTATAGGCAAACACCCGTAGCCACCGACACGTTGAGGCTGTCCACATGGCCCAGCATTGGAATGTTGATCAGCTGATCGCAGTGCTCACGGGTTAAACGTCGCATTCCCTTGCCTTCAGCACCCATCACCAGCGCCACCGGGCCCTTGAAATCTGCCTGGTACAACGTTGCATCCGCCTCACCGGCGGTGCCAATCAGCCAGACACCCTGCTCCTGAAGGCCCCGCAGGAAACGGGCGAGATTAGTCACCCGCACGAACGGCACCGTCTCTGCGGCACCACACGCAACCTTACGAGCCACCGGAGTCAGTGAGGCAGACTTGTCTTTCGGCACAATCACCGCCTGAATACCCACGGCATCGGCCGTACGCATGCAAGCGCCAAGATTGTGGGGGTCGGTTACCCCGTCAAGCACCAGCAGGAATGGCGCCTTGTCACTGCCAGCCAGCTGCGCCAGAAGATCATCTTCCGTCCACTCCCGGCTTTCACTGACCTCTGCCACAATGCCCTGGTGTACACCGGCAACCCGCTCGTCGAGCTCCCTTCGATGCACCACTTTCCAGCGCACACCCAGCGTATCCAGCGCATCGGTAATGCTCTTGACCCGCTTGTCCTGCCGGCCGGTCTGAATCCAGACCTGCTCCAATCGTTCAGGCTCACGCTTGAGAACTGCCTCAACCGTGTGCCAGCCAAACACAAACTCTCCGGACACTGATTCTGTTCCCTGTTACTTACCTGAATTACGGGGCTTGCGCTGCTTGTTGGCGCCGGAGGACTTACCCGACGCTTTGCCGGACTTTTTCTTTGTCGCCTCTTTTGCCGCTTCCGCGACCAGCTGCTCCCTGGCACTGGAGGGCTTGCCACCTTTTTTGGGGCTCGCACTCTCCGGCTTTTTCTGGCCACGGGAACCTGAAGACGTACCGCCTTTCTTGCGGCCGCCCCGGTCTCCCTTACCCTTTTCACCGCGCTTGCCGCCCTTGCCGGGGCCCTCACGCTTGGAAACGTCCAGAGCATCCCGGTCGGCCTGGCGCCGCTTCGGAGTACTGATCAGTTCCAGATCAATCTTGCGATCCTCCATCCCCACGCGGACAACCCGCACGCGGACTTCATCGCCCAGACGGAAGCTCACCGCGGTGCGCTCGCCAATCAGGCGATGCTTGGCCGCATCGTGATGGAAATAGTCACCACTGAGGGTGGAAACGTGAACCAGCCCCTCGATGTAGATGCCCGACAGATTCACAAAGAAGCCAAACGGCACCACGGCAGCAATAATGCCATCGTACTCTTCGCCTTCATGGTCCTTGAGGAACTCGCACTTCAGCCAGGCCATGACATCCCGGGTGGCATCGTCCGCCCGACGCTCGGTCATGGACACGTGCTCGCCGAGCCGCTCCATGCTGGCATAATCGTAAGGGTATTCAGCGAGCTCGGGATCCGTAACCGGTGGGGTTACGATATCTTTCTTCACTTCAGGATTGTGAATACGGGACTTGATCGCCCGATGCACGATCAGATCCGGATAGCGACGGATCGGCGAGGTAAAATGGGTATAGCTGGCAAACCCGAGGCCGAAGTGACCGCTTTGTTCCGGGCTGTAGACCGCCTGGCTGAGCGAGCGCAACATGACCATCTGGATCACATTGGCATCCGGCCGGTCGGCCACTTCGGCCAGCAGAGCCTGGTAATCGGCAGAGCTTGGCTTGTCTCCACCACCCAGTTGCAAACCCAGCTCACCCAGAAACAGGCGAAGGGCATTCAGTCGCTCTTCAGAGGGCCCGTCATGCACCCGATAAAGTGCCGGCATTTCGTGTTTCTTGAGGAAACGGGCCGTAGCTACATTGGCGCACAGCATGCACTCTTCCACAATCTTGTGCGCATCGTTGCGTTGCACCGGCACGATTTCCTCAATCTTGCGCTCGGCATCAAACACAATTTTCGTTTCGGTGGTCTCAAAATCGATAGCACCACGCTCAGTACGCGCCCGCCGAAGCAACTTATACAAGTCGTACAGGTTATGGAGATGCGGCAGAAGATCCGCGTACTGGGCCGCCAGCCGGAAGCCCTGCTCGGTATCCGGCCGCTCCAGCATGTCGCTGGCCTTGTTGTAGGTCAGCCGGGCGTGGCTGCGCATCACCGCCTGATAAAAGGTATAGCCACTGATGTTGCCGGCCGCACTGATGGTCATGTCGGCCACCATACACAGGCGATCAACATCGGGATTCAGGGAGCACAGGCCATTGGAGAGTTTCTCCGGCAGCATCGGCACCACATGGTCCGGGAAGTACACCGAGTTGCCCCGGCGAATGGCCTCTTCATCGAGCGGAGACTCAGGCCGTACATAGTGGGACACGTCGGCAATCGCCACCACCAGGCGATAACCACCACGGGGACGGGGTTCGCAGTAGATCGCGTCGTCAAAGTCCCGGGCACTCTCATCGTCAATGGTGACCAGCCGCATATTGCGGATGTCCACCCGGTTTGCCTTGTCTTTTTCGGCAACCTCAGCGGGAATCGATGCGGCCTGCTCACCCACTGCAGGCGGCCAGCTGTGGGGAATGTCGTAGGAACGGATGGCGACATCAATTTCCATTCCCGGCGCCATGTGCTCGCCGAGAATCTCGATCACCCTGCCGGTTGGCTGGGTGCGAATTGTGGGCTGACGCAGAATTTCCACCACCACGTACTGGCCGTGATATGCCTCGCCAGCATGCTCCTCCGGTATCAATACCTCGTGGTTGATCCGGGCATTTTCCGGTACAACAAAGGCGATACCACTTTCCTTGAAGAATCGACCAACCGTCTGCTCGGTACGATGCTCCAGCACCTCAACAATGACACCCTCCCGGCGACCGCGGTCATCGACCCGGTCAACCCGGGCGGCAACCCGGTCACCATGAAATACCTGGCGCATCTGGCGCGCTGTCAGGAACAGATCGGAGCCACCATCGTCCGGCACCAGAAAGCCGAAGCCATCCTTGTGGCCGATGACCCTGCCCGTTACCAGATCGGCTTCTTCGATAGGGAGGTAGGCGCCACGGCGGTTACAGATCAGCTGGCCATCCCGGCACATGGCAATCAGGCGCCGACGGAGGGCTTCGATACCTTCCGGCGAGTTCTGTCCAAGCTCGGAACACAATGTTTCATGTGTTGCGGGAGCCCCGCGATCCTTGAGGTGCGAGAGGATAAATTCCCGGCTTTGAATAGGGTTATCGTAATTTTGGGCCTCACGACTGGCGTGAGGATCCCGGTCCTTTTTATTTCTGGAAACCATTCGGATCCTTGCTCTGCTTCTGTACCACAACGGCACAGTCTGGATTCATTTGCAACGGAGTATAACGTTGGGATGTAGCTCCTGCCTATCAACCTGCCGTGAATAGGCATAAATACCTGCCATTCTTTTTGCAAAAAAACGTTTGACAGCCCCGGCGGGAATTATTAAAGTACGCGCCATCGGTTGAGAGACAAACCTCAACGCTGGCAGAAACGTCTAGTTTTCAATAAGCTAACGATAATTCTGCAAATCACCTGCCGAGGTGGTGAAATTGGTAGACACGCTAGCTTCAGGTGCTAGTGGGGGCAACCCCGTGGAGGTTCAAGTCCTCTCCTCGGCACCATCTCTTCCCTCAAGAGATGCGAATCAATTACCTCCCTGTTAAATTCAGCAACTTCGTCGCCACCCTGGCGTTTCTCTGGTTTTACACCCGACGGCATAGCTACTGAAACCACGACACGAGTAGTGCCGATGCAATGAAACCAATTACGGTGCCTGAGAAAGCCCCTGCCAACTGGTGACCACTAATATCACGGCTGCCAGAGCCGGGCTAATGAGGTTTTCCAGGTCATACGCAAGGCGGGAAAGAGACAATTGATGGCCATAGCCGTGCCCAAGACCTGGCCGGCATTATTACCCGCCAGGTCAAACGCCATGAGGCTGAGAGCAACGGTTGACAGGCCCGGTCAGTCCAGCAGCGTTAACAGGTATGCCGACAGCCTCTGGTAACCGTATTCCACTCTCGCATAGGCCGACACTGGCAATCCGTCGAATTCGCGGCCACATTCACCGCCGCCGCTATAACGCTTGAGGTAGGCATTACGGATAAGACCCGGCTGCTCCGGATAGAAGCCGGCAGCGTCCGCCGCGGCATAGTTCATTACCCACTCGAAACCGCGGTCTCCAGTCACCCGGCTGAGATCGGAAAGAGCCGGATCCATAAAGCCATAGCGCAACAGCCGGAGGTTTGAGTTTTCAGCCCCGGAAAGCGCCCGGGTATCGAACTCAAGCATCAGACCTGAAAAACCGGCAGGCTGAGGCTCATAGCCAGAAAACTCATACGCCTGACGACCCGTCACAACCTGACTGGCTCCTGCCGCGTCGTCCTGAACACGACAACTGTCAATGCCGGAAGCAAAAGCAACCGCCTCCCGTTCGCTACCGTTCTGCGAAATCCGGTAACCCGGGAACACCTGTGGTGCACTGGCGGTTTCGGGAACGAGCCTGCGGGTCATTCCGCCGGCGTGCTCGGCAATAAGCTCCACCAGATCCCCACTCTGAATGGTCCAGCTGTAGACAACCTCCGGGTTGCCCCCCAGCTCGGTTGAGTCAGCAGAAATGCCTTCGTGGTCATGGCAGGTGGTACCGGTCTCAAAATAAATCCGCTGGTTGTCCCAGTCGAAGGTCAATCGCTCATCGACACCCTCGGCATCATAGTTGATACGGCTCTGCTCTGAGAGCGCGACTGACGGTAACCACTGGCTCTCCAGATCCGCCATCCGGCCGCTTACACTGACCAGCCTTGCCAGTTCCCGCATGGACGGCGCAAGGCATCCGTTCGCCGACACCGACAAAAGCCGCCCGCCCTCACTGTAATCAAAGGTAAGCTCAGCGGAGATCAGGAGACTGGAGCGGCTCGCCGGCAGGTTACCCTGGCTGGCGGGCTCGGCATAGATTTTCTGGCTCGTGAGCAGGACCGGATCACTGAGCTCGACACTGACCTCGGGGAGCTCAAGGGCATCGACGTCAATATTCCCGTAGCCCCCTTGTTCGGCCGCATCGACCACGGCGATGACAGCTTCGGCATTCTGAACCAGTGACAGACCCAGCAGGAACACTGCCTCCTTGCTGAGAAAGCGCTCCGTGCCATCACTGCCCGCCATCGCCAGCAGATCGTTATAGGCGGCGGGGATCTGGCTGGCCATGAACCTTGCCAGGGCGCGGGCGTAGGCGTGGGAGCGGTCATCCCCAACGAGGATGTAATCCCGCACCAGATTGAGACCCGCCAGGCTGGCCGCCGCTCCGGCCGGATTCTCAAGAAAGGAGCCCAGACCCGCCAAACCCCGGTAGTGCGCCAGGGTTGTCAGTGGCGTGACATTCCGGACCCCCGGAGGCGCCGACATCAGGTAGGCGCTGGCCACCGGGACCTCTCCGTTGCGGGTTTCCTCAAGGGTTTTGTCTGGCAGGGCCACGGCATACAGCGGATAGTTCCGCGGATCGAGATCCGGGCCTGCCGCGGGGTCCAGCGCCAGCTCGGAAATATCCATTGTAAACCGGCCACCAGGGCCGCTCATAGCGGTCGGCTCACCGGAATCAAGGGTAACTTCCTGACCGTTCTCCAGCTCTATAACAAGGGGCCCCGGAGTGTACTGGCTGTCACCATCCATATCCAGCCAGACCCGGGCGTTGTTCAGGTAGCCGTCGATAACCTTGCCCGTGTAGGGAACCGGCTCGCTGTACTCCACCCCATCGAAATCCCGACCATCCACGGGCAGCTCGTCGGATTCCTTGCCGCAACCGGCCAGGACGAGGGAAAAAGCAGTAACAGACAGGCAAATGAGGCGTTTCATCGCGGCAACCATTTATCCTTGTTAGAGGTTGTGTCGCTACTTTAGGGGATGTGCTTGCCGGAGACCTTGACAGGTTTGGCAATTTGTAAAGTTTGGTAACCAACTGGCCCCGGAGGCGCAGACACCCGGGGGCCAAAGCGCCCTGCCCGGCTCAGAATGAGCGGGCGACGATTTCCTTCATGATTTCATTGGTGCCGGCATAGATGCGCTGCACCCGTGAATCGGCCCAGGCGCGGGCAATCGGGTACTCCCACATATAGCCGTAGCCGCCGTGAAGCTGGACACACTCGTCCATCACCTTGCATTGCAGGTCGGTGGTGAGCTGTTTGAGCATCGCCGCGGTGGGAATGTCGAGCTTCTTCTCCAGGTGCAGTTCCAGACAACGATCCGTGAACACCCTGGCCGCGGTGATTTCCGCTTTCATTTCCGCCATCTTGAAGCGGGTATTCTGGAACGAGATCACCGGCTTGCCAAAGGCATTCCGCTCTTTGACGTAATCCAGGGTCCACTGCCAGGCCGCCTCGGCTGCCGCAACGGCACTGAGAGCCACCTGAAGACGCTCTGCCGCCAGCTCCTGCATCAGTTGGAAAAAGCCCTGACCTTCGCCCGGGCCGATCAGGTTCTTCGCAGGCACTTTCACATCCTGGAAGAAGAGTTCGGAGGTGTCCTGGGCTTTCATGCCCACCTTGTTGAGGTTCTGGCCTTTCTCGAAACCTTGCCACGCGGTTTCCACCATGAACAGGCTGATGCCCTTGGCGCCTTCCCCGGGATCGGTTTTGGCAACAACAATGACCACATCGGCCAGCTGGCCATTGGTGATGAAGGTTTTCGAGCCGTTCAGGAGGTAGTGATCGCCGTTTTTGACCGCCGTGGTTTTCACGCCCTGCAGATCCGAGCCGGCACCGGGCTCGGTCATGGCAATGGCACCGATCATCTCACCGCTGGCCAGTTTGGGCAGGTAATGGCTTTTCAGCTCGTCGGAGCCGTAGTTCAGCACGTAAGGCGCGACAATGTCGGAGTGCAGGCCCCAGCCAATTCCGGTCAGGCCCGCTCTCGCCACTTCTTCAATCAGCACCGCACTGTACCGGAAGTCCGCGCCCACGCCGCCGAACTCTTCCGGCAGGCACGGGCAGAGGAATCCCAGCTCGCCGGCTTTCTGCCAGAGCTCGCGGCTGACCTGGCCGTCCTTCTCCCACTGGTCATGGTAAGGCACGGCTTCCTGCTCCAGGAACTTGCGGACGGAATCGCGGAAGCCTTCAAGATCGGCGTCGAAGAGAGTGCGTGGAATCATGGTGAACCTCGGTGAATAACCTGTGTTGTGATTGTCGTTCACCAAGTCTCTGCCCGGAGGTCCGTTTGCTCAATGATGAAAAGCATCAATCGGGCTGGCCAAAACCATCGTGGGGAGCTTCGGATTAACTCTGAACCACCTCTGGCCTCAGCTGTTGCGCTTGTCCTCGGCGTGGGCTTCGCCCCAGCGGGGCATCAGGTCCTGGGGAAGGTTCAGATGGTCAAGGATGCGGGCGACAATAAAGTCCACCAGATCCCCGACGGATTGCGGCTTGTGATAGAACCCGGGGCTGGCCGGCATGATCACTGCCCCCATGCGGGTCAGCTTCAGCATGTTCTCCAGGTGCACCTCCGAGAAAGGCGCCTCCCGGGGCACGAGGATGAGGGGGCGCCGCTCTTTCAGGGCAACATCACCGGCCCGCTCTATCAGGTTGTTGCTGGCCCCGGTCGCCAGGGCCGAGAGCGTGCCGGTGCTGCAGGGGCAAATCACCAAAGGGGCCCTTTCACCAGAGCCGGAGGCCGGCGGTGCAAACCAGTCTTCCCGGCCAAACACCAGGACCTGGCCGGGCTCGGCACTGGCGTAGGCAGACAGTGTATCCTGCATGGCGGGCGGCGTTCCCGGCAGCTTCAGGTCGGTTTCCGTGGCAATGACCACCTGGGCAGCACGGCTGATCATCACGTTCACCCGGCAACCGGCCGACACCAGGCACCGCAACAGCCGCAATCCGTACTGGGCGCCCGAAGCACCCGTGAACGCCAGATTAACGGTAGATACCCGGGCTTGGTCATTGGTCATGGATAGCGCCACCAGTCAGTAAAACAGAGTCGCCGGCATTGCCGGATCAGCCACGAATACGCTCAAGTTCGGCAATGAGTTTACCGTGAATGCCGCCAAACCCTCCGTTGCTCATGATCACAATGTGGCAGGGGCTGGGCAGATCTTCCAGTACCCGGGCTATCAGATTCTCCACAGAGACCTCAATCCGGTGCAAATCAGACCCGGCATTGTCTTGCTGCCAACTGGAAATCAGGGCCAGCAGCCAGTCCATGTCATTCAGGTTGGCCCACAAAACCCGGTCGGCCGCCTCGGCGCTGGGCAGCAGTGTCTGCTGATGGACACCCTGCTTCATGGTATTTGAGCGCGGTTCAATCAAAGCCAGAATCGGTTCCTCACCAACCCGGTTGCGCAGGCCCTCAAGGGTGGTGGCAATGGCCGTCGGGTGGTGGGCAAAATCGTCGTAGACGCGCACGCCCCCGATATCCGCCAGCAGCTCCATCCGCCGCCTGACGCCGGAGAACCGGCACAGGGCCGCCACGGCATGATCGGGGGTGACACCGACATGGCGGGCGGCGGCGATGGCAGACAGGGCGTTGCGGACATTGTGGAGACCGGTCTGATCCCATTTCAGAGTCGCCACCGGCTGTTCGTGGTGAATCACCAGAAACCGGCTGCCGTCCTCGGACAGCAGCTCGGCGCGCCAGTCCGACATGCGCGGGGTTTCGCTGCCGATGGCGGTGTCCTGCACCTGGCTCCAGCAGCCCATGGCGAGGGCATTATCCAGATGCGCATCGATGGCCGGCCGGACGATCAGGCCCTGGGAGGGAACGGTTCGGACCAGGTGATGAAACTGTCGCTCAATGGCTTCGACGTTCTCGAAAATATCCGCGTGATCGAACTCCAGGTTGTTCAGGATCAGGGTGTGGGGGCGGTAATGGATGAACTTGGAGCGCTTGTCGAAAAAGGCGCTGTCATATTCATCCGCCTCGATGACAAAGAAATCACTGTTACCCAGACGCGCCGACACCGGAAAGTCCCGGGGCACACCGCCCACCAGATAGCCGGGCTGAAAACCGGCCTGATCCAGTATCCAAAGCAGCATGGCAGTCGTGGTGGTCTTGCCATGAGTACCGGCTACCGCCATGACCCACCGGTGCCTCAGCACCTCACGGGCCAGCCATTCCGGACCGGACATATAGTCGATGTTGCGGTTGAGCACGGCTTCCACTTCGGCGTTACCACGGGACATGGCGTTACCGATCAGCACAAGATCCGGCTTCGGCTCCAGGTGATCCGGGCTGTAACCTTCCATCAGGCTGATGCCCTGGGCCTCCAACTGGGTGCTCATGGGTGGATATACGCCCTGATCGGACCCGGTCACGGTGTGCCCGAGCTCCCGGGCGAGAACAGCCAGGCTGCCCATGAAGGTGCCACAGATTCCGAGGATATGAATGTGCATTCGGCGACTGCCCTCTGTGTTGAAACCCGACAAGCCTCCCGTATCCGCCCCACCCCGTCAAGAGCCACGCTATCCGCAATCCTGCTCATGAAAATTGCCGGCGTTTGGCGTATCATCTGCGCCATTGTCGAACCAGCAGGAGGCTCCAGCCCGAGATGGCCATCAAGAACGCATTTTACGCTCAGTCCGGTGGTGTCACCGCCGTCATCAATGCCAGTGCCTGCGGGGTTATCCAGACCGCCCACAAGCATCCGGACAAGATCGGCAAGGTATTCGCCGGACGCAACGGCATTATCGGAGCGCTGAGAGAGGAGCTGATTGATACCAGCCTTGAAAGCGATGATGCCATCCAGGCGCTGATTCACACCCCCGGGGGCGCTTTTGGCTCCTGTCGCCACAAGCTCAAGAACATCTCCGAGAACCGTCGCGAATACGAGCGCCTGATCGAAGTATTCCGGGCCCACGATATTGGTTACTTCTTCTACAACGGCGGCGGAGATTCCCAGGACACCGCCTACAAGGTCTCCCAGATCGCC
This sequence comes from Marinobacter sp. B-21, assembly GCF_056857895.1. Lineage (NCBI taxonomy): Bacteria > Pseudomonadati > Pseudomonadota > Gammaproteobacteria > Pseudomonadales > Marinobacteraceae > Marinobacter > Marinobacter sp. B-21. The sequence continues at coordinate 75,526 of NZ_JBSXNZ010000085.1, read as the reverse complement.
GACAAGATGGGCTACCCCATTACCTGCATCGGGGTTCCGAAAACCGTGGACAATGACCTGCCGTTCACCGACTGCTGCCCGGGCTTCGGTTCGGTAGCCAAGTACATTGCCACCTCAACCCTGGAAGCCAGTCTGGACATCAAGTCCATGTGCGAGACGTCCACCAAGGTGTTCATCCTGGAGGTAATGGGGCGCCATGCCGGCTGGATTGCCGCATCCGGCGGGCTGGCCGGACAGGGCGAGGGCGAGCCGCCGCACATTATCCTGTTCCCGGAAATTCCCTTTGATCGCGAAACCTTCCTGGCCCGCGTGGACCACTGCGTCGGGGAGTATGGCTACTGTGTTGTCGTCGCCTCCGAAGGTGCCCAGTACGAAGACGGCCGATTCCTGGCCGACGCCGGTGCCAAGGATGCCTTTGGTCATACCCAGCTTGGCGGCGTTGCCCCCGCCCTGGCGAATATGGTAAAGCAGGCCCTGGGCCACAAGTACCACTGGGCCGTGGCTGACTACCTCCAGCGCAGCGCCCGCCACATTGCCTCCGCCACCGATGTGGAACAGGCCTATGCCGTCGGCAAGGCCGCGGTGGAAATGGCCCTGGATGGCAAACAGGCACTGATGCCGACCATCGTTCGCGAACAGGCGAAGCCTTACCGCTGGAAGATTGGCGAAGCGCCGCTGAGTGACGTGGCGAACCAGGAAAAGAAGATGCCGATTCACTACATCACGGACGATGGTTTTGGCATCACCCAGGATTGCCGGGACTATCTGGAACCCCTGATTTTCGGGGAGAGCTTCCCGCCGTTCGACAATGGGCTGCCGCGGGTTGCCAGACTGCAGAACACGCTCACCGAGAAGAAGCTGAAAACCGGGTTCCAGCTCTAGCCTGTCGGACTTCATCGTAAGCACCAAAAAGGCCTGGCAGAAATCCTCTGCCAGGCCTTTTTATTCTGCGGGGCAGTATCTGCGGTTAACGGACCAGTTCCGCTTCGTGGTCCCGCACATAGGCATAGAACTGATCGAACCCACCCACATACCGATTGCCCACCTGGATCTGCGGCACGGTGTATACCGGCCGACCAATGCTGTCGGCGATGTCCTGTTTGCTCATGCCTTTTTCGATCATATCGACCCAGACATACGGGATGTTCCTGGCCTCACACAAGTCCTTTGCCCGAACACAGAATCCACAACTTGAACGGCCGTAAATCGTGACCTGCTCCATAAAGACCTCCCAAACGTCTGTAACGATAAATTTTGAGATGGGTAAAAGACAATGGCTGAATGATGACACGGCAAGCCGGAATTGGAAATTGATGCTTTGAATCGCCGTCATAGTCGCCACAATGCTGGCCCATAGTCAGGAGCAGTGGCACAACAGGCGCTTAGAGCTTGACGAGCGCTTAGAGCTTGAAGAGGAGCGATAACTGTTTCATGGTAAAATCGGACCTGCGGGGTGCTGGAGATTCCGTTCATCACAGATCAAGGAGGGTCCGGTGGCCTACCTGACGCTATTTCTGACTGCATTCGCCGCCGCCACGCTGCTGCCCGCGTACTCGGAAATTCTGCTTGGCACCATGATTAGCCAGGACTACTCCTGGTGGTGGCTCTGGTTCTGGGCAACGCTGGGCAATACGCTTGGCTCGGTCGTTAACGGAGTTATCGGCCGGCAAGTGGACCGCTTCAAGCACAAACGCTGGTTTCCGGTCAGCGAACTGCAGCTGCACAAGGCGCGGAACCGTTTCAATCGTTATGGCCAGTGGTCACTGCTGATGGGCTGGCTGCCCCTGGGGGGCGACGCGCTGACCCTGGTGGGTGGCATTATGCGCGTGCCCTGGCTGAACTTCGTTATTCTGGTGGCTATCGGCAAGGGCACCCGCTACGCCTTCGTGCTCTGGCTGGTGGCGGAAGCATCCGGGGCATCGTCACCCTCACCATAGAGGTATTTGCGCAGCAATGGTTCGCCATTGAACTCGGAGTTCAGAACGGCGATAAACGTGTAGACCCCGATCAGCTTTCGGTTCAGGAATACGAATTCCTTGGGAGGCACCCGGAAATACCGGCTGATGGCGGAACGGGCCGCCTGGCGAGCCACCCTGGAAGGCAGATCACTCTGCTTCCAGCGGTACTGCCCGTGACGGTTGACGGCATAATCCGGCCAGGAATCCTTGTCGCTGGACAGGGGTTCGAGTACCGACATACACACCGTACCAAACTTCTGCAGCACTTCCTGCGGCCATTCCGGGCTCATGAACCGCAGCTTCACGCCACCGTCGATCACCGCTTTCAGATCGTTTTCGTAAGAGGCCCTGATCATCTGGATCACCGGCTTGAGAAACTCGTCCGAGTACACCTGCACAGCCCCGAAATCGAGAAGGACGATGCGGTCATACCCGGGATCTTCGCCCTCTTCGCCGGCGATCCGGATCCGGTAATTGCCAAAGTTGGGGTCGGTCTGGATTTCACCCCAGTCAAACAGCTCCCGGAAAAACAGCTCCAGTGCCGCTTCCCCCAACGCACTGCGGCGTGCCAGAGGCAAGTCTCTGACGGCCTGGGAACTGACCGAGTGGCCGTGCTCAAAGGTCGAGGCGATGATATGGGCGGTTGAGAATTCCGGCAAAACCCTCGGCACGATAAACCGGGGATCTCCGGCAAGCATCTGGCGGAACTTTTCCGTCGTCTTCGCTTCCAGACGGTAGTCCACCTCACGGTGCATCATCTCCCGGACTTCTTCCAGCCAATCGTTAAACTCCGGGCCGAAACTGACCAGTCTGGCGACCCGGAGCAGCTGGGCAACGGCATTCAGGTCACTGTCTACGGCCTCGGCCACGCCGGGGTATTGCACCTTCAGAACCAGCTCGAGTCCGTCGCTGCGGCGCCGGGCGCGATGAACCTGGCCCAGCGAGGCAGCGCCGATGGGCTCAGGGTCCACGTCCAGCCCGGCAAGCCGCTCTGGGTCCAATTCAGCCTTCAGCACCCGTTCAATCGCCGGCCATTCCAGTGAGGTGGTCTGGTCCTCAAGGGTGTGCAGCGCTTCGGTCACTTCCTCGGGCAGAAAATGTTCACCATACAGCGCCATCACCTGGCCAATTTTCACCACACTGCCCTTGAGCTTACCAAGCTCATCCACCAGAAATCGCGCCTGACTGGAAAGCATCGCCCGGTGGCGCTTTTCCCGGTTCTCCTTGCTGCTGAACCAGTTGGTGGCCATGTGCGAGGCCATGCGCGTACCAGCGAACAAACCGGCACGCGTCATGCTCAACCGGCGTTCAAAGCTGCCTGTCTTGATGCGGGAGACCGAATTTCCTGAGCGTCTGGATGACATGGATGACCTGTTCGGATCAGAGAATTTCACCAGGTTTGGCGGCTCACGCCATTATACGGCTAGTCCGGTGAGCCGGCCTAACCGAGTTGCCCGGGTTTAACTGGCCACATGGCCAAGCCCCCGACCAACTGCTCCACCAGGCGTTTCTGGACATCCGCAACCGTCACACCCGGAACGAAATCGCGTACCTGGCACATGACCATGCCAGCGTAACCGCAGGGATTGATGCGTCGGAAGGGTTCCATGTCCATGTCCACATTGAGGGCAAGCCCGTGGAACGAGCAGCCCCGGCGCACGCGCAGGCCGAGCGACGCGATTTTCGAATCGCCCACGTAGACACCCGGGGCATCAGGCCGCGGTGCGGATTCCACACCCAGTCCGGCAAGGGTGCGGACGATGGCCTGTTCAATCTCGTCCACCAGGCCGCGGATACCCAGTTTTTTCCGGGACAGATCGATCATCAGGTAAATCACCAGCTGGCCCGGGCCGTGATAGGTCACCTGGCCGCCGCGATCTACCTGGATCACCGGGATATCACCGGGCGCCAGAATATGCTCGGCCTTGCCCGCCTGGCCCTGGGTATAGACCCGGGGATGTTCAAGACACCAGAGCTCATCGGCCACGGTGTCATCCCGGTTGGCGGTGAAGGTTTTCATGGCCTCCCAGGTTTCCAGGTAGGGTTGTTCTCCCAGGGACCGGACGATCAGTTCAGCCATCTGGGTCAGAGCACCATGTGCACACGGCCACTGGCCTTGAGCTCTTCAAACAGGGCTTTCAACTGAGCCTCACCGGTGGCCACGATTTTCAGCTGCACCGATGAAAAGCGGCCCTTGCTGCTCTCATTCACCGATATATCGGTTTCGCAGATCCCCGGCGCATGCTGTTCCACGACCTCGACCACGAACTCAGTGAAATCCGGTGCAGAATTACCAATCACCTTGATCACGTAGTCGCATGGAAACTCAATTTTTGGTGCTTTCGGCTGACTCATGCCGCTTTACTCCCGGTGACCAAAGTCACCCTACTGAAATAACTGAACGAAAAAGAGCTTTATGGCATCCCAGATGCGTTTGATGAAACCGCCCTCGGGAACATCGGTCAGAGCCAGTACCGGCTGGTCAACCAACACTTCACCGTTATACGACACCTTGACCTGTCCCAGCTCATCCCCCACCTTGATGGGTGCTTTGATCACCGAATCAAGGTCTACCGTCGACTCAAGGCTGTCCCTGGAGCCCCGGGGAATGGTGACGTAAACATCGTCCGCCATGCCGATCGAGATCTCATCCGCCTGGCCACCCCAGACCCTGGCTTCGATCAGTTCCTGTCCGGCCCGGAACAGGCGCTCACTCTCGTAATAACGGAAGCCGTAGTTCAGCATCTTCTGAACTTCCTGTGACCGGGATTCAGTGCTGCTTGTCCCCATGACCACGGCAATAAAGCGGGTGTCATTACGCTTGGCCGAAGCCACCAGGCAGTAACCGGCCTCTTCGGTATGGCCGGTCTTCAGGCCATCGACACTGTTGTCCCGCCACAGGAGACTATTCCGATTCGGCTGACGGATGTTGTTGTAGGTGAAATGCTTTTCTGCGTAGATCGGGTAGTTTTCCGGGTAATCGTTGATGATCGCCCGGGCCAGGATCGCCAGGTCGTAGGCGGTTGAAAAATGATCCGGAGACGGCAGACCCGTAGCGTTCTCGAAATGGGTGTCTTTCATGCCCAACAACTGCGCTTGCTGGTTCATGATATCAACAAAGGCACCTTCACTGCCGGCAACGAATTCGGCCAGCGCCACCGAGGCATCATTACCTGACTGGATAATCACCCCTCTGAGAAGATCCTCGACCGCAACCTGGGTACCTTCCTTTATAAAGGTACGGGAACCTTCTGTTTTCCAGGCCTTGACGCTGATCGGGACCATGTCAGACATGGAGATTCGCCCCTCGTCCAGCTCCCGCTCAACAATATAGGCGGTCATCATCTTGGTCAGGCTCGCCGGCGGCAGACGCTCATGGCTGTTCTCTTCCATGATAATCCGGCCGCTTTTCGGGTCCATCAGGACATAGGAGCTGCCGGCAATCTGGGGGGGCGACGGGATCAGCACCGATTGCGACATTACCTTGCCGGTCAGGGCGAGCATCAGTACAAAGACAACAAATAGTGTTCGGAAAGCAGATTTTAAGGCCATGGGTCCATTCGTTCGTCGTTAGGTGTGTGTCTTTTTTCAGCGTCTTTTTTGACTTGTTCAGTGTGAATCCGTCAGCAGGATCGACTGATCAAATCCACGCGCCTCCAGGAGACTCTGGGTCTTCCTGGCGGAATCTTCATCCCGGAATGGTCCCACCTGAACACGGTGAAACCGTCCGGAGGCGGTATCGACAGCTCTGACCCGCATCGGGTTCTCAAGTACTGCCCTTACCTGGCTGAGCAATTTCTCGGCCGGATCGCGGCTACTGAAGGAGCCCAGCTGCACGAACAGCGAACGCTTCTCCATTGCCATCTCACCGCTTGCCCTCACCCGGCTTTCGGCGGGTCCGGCCGCATCCTCCGGCGAAAAGGGCTTGCCGGCAAGAAACATGGAGCCGTCCGGCTTCACCGTGATGGCGGCGACTTCAACCCTCGCAGTGCCCCGGGCCTGGTAACCCAGTTTTTTGGCAGCGGCGTAGGAAAGATCGATAATCCGGTCGCCATGGAAAGGCCCGCGATCATTAACCCGGACAATCACCGAGCGACCGTTATCAAGATTCGTTACCCGGGCGTACCCGGGGATCCGCAATGATTTGTGAGCCGCAGACATGGCATACATGTCAAAGGTTTCACCATTGGACGTCTTATGGCCATGAAATTTCTCGCCATACCAGCTCGCCGTGCCCCGGGCTGTATAACCGTTGTTGCTGTCGAGAACACGATACTGCTTGCCCCAGACCGTGTAGGGAGACTTATTCCCTGAACGACGGGGCGCCTCGTAAACCGGAACCGCGTCGTTGAGCCCGGAGGTATCAAAATTGTCCGAAGGTGCCCGGTCATTCGCCAGGGTATAGCGGGATGAATGATCCGTCTCGGGCGCAGAGGCGCAACCACTGAGGATCACTGCCGCGGCAACCGCCAGAACGAACAACAGGGAAGGTTTGCAGTTCACAGTCCGGATTTCCTCTTGATCACCTGGGCCACCGTCATCAAAGTTTCGGCAGCATTACCCTCATTGTAACGGGTTATCCGCGGCCTTCACCATTACCCGGCCGCCATGGTTGACGGCATTACGGTCAGGCGCCGATCATTCGCCGGTGAGTATGGATCGACATCAACACTCCGAATGCGGCCATCAGGGTAACACTCGACGTTCCACCATAACTGATCAGGGGCAATGGCACACCCACCACGGGCAAAAGTCCACTTACCATCCCGACATTCACAAAGATATAAATAAAGAAGGTCATGGCCAGTGCGCCGGCCAGCAGGCGGCCGAAGGAATCCTGGGCCGTGGCCGCGATGTACAGGCACCGGAGTATGATCAGGAAATACATGGTCATCAGAACCAGCATCCCGATAAAACCGAACTCCTCCGCCAGCACGGCAACGATAAAATCAGTGTGGCTCTCCGGCAAAAACTCGAGATGGGACTGGGTACCCTGCAGCCAGCCCTTGCCTTCAAGCCCTCCGGAACCAATCGCGGTTTTGGACTGGATGATATTCCAGCCGGCACCAAGCGGGTCGCTTTGGGGATCCAGCAGCGTCAAGACCCGCTGCTTCTGGTATTCCCGCATACCAAAAAACCACATCAATGGCGCAGACACAGACACCATGGCAACAAAAGCGGCGATCAGTTTCCAGCTGATGCCCGCAAAAAACACAACGAAAATGCCCGCCAGCCCCACCAACAGTGAGGTCCCCAGATCCGGTTGCTTCATGATCATGACCATGGGCACCAGAACGATCGCAAGCCCCACTGCCACATGCCGGCCGCGCGGAGGCAGAAAGTGCCTGGAGAGATACCAGGCAGCCATCATGGGCACCACGAGTTTCATCAGCTCGGAAGGTTGAAAGCGGGGCAGTCCCGGCAGAGCCAGCCAGCGCTGCGCACCCTTTGCCCCCACCCCCACCAGAATGACCGCAATCAGCGAAATGACTCCGGCCCCGTAGAGCCAGGGCGCCCAGCGGCGAAACACCGACGGGTCCAGTTGCGCGAACACGAGCATCACCACGAATGCCACACCCATTCGGATTCCCTGTGCCTTGACCACTTCCAGGTTCCTGTCTGCACCGCTGTAAAGTACGAACAGGCCGCCAAAAACCAGCAAGAGCAACAACAACAGCAGGATCGGATCAAGATGCAACGCCATCCAGATGCTCCGGTGCCGGCCCAGGGGATTAGTCGCGGTTGGATCCAGTAACGTCTTGAAAGCCATCAGTTCGACACCTGCGCTTCAACACCGCTGACCAGCGCACCCTCCGGCTGCTCGGCGTAGTCGAGCAACCAGGCATCGAACAGAGCACGGGCAACCGGTGCCGCCGTGCCGCTACCACTGCCACCATTCTCAACAATCACGGCCACCGCAATCTTCGGGTTATCCACGGGCGCAAAGCCGACGAAAAGTGCATGGTCCCTGAGCCGCTCACGGATCTCTTCCGCGTCGTATTTCTCATCCTCTGCCAGGCTGAACACCTGAGCCGTTCCGGTCTTGCCAGCCATCTTGTAGGGAGCGCCGCGGGCTGCGCCCCGGGCGGTTCCCTTCCGGCCATGCATTACCTCGACCATCGATTCCACCACATACTCCCAGTCACCCGAATTTTTCAGCTTGAGCGGCTCGTGGGTTTCCTCAGGCAAATATTCATCGACCGGGTGATCCCCCTTTATGTCCTTGAGCAACCTCGGCGCCACCCACTTGCCCCGATTTGCTATCAGGGCGGTTGCAGTGGCCAGCTGCAGTGGCGTGGCGAGCATGAAACCCTGACCGATACCAAAGTTCACTGAATCCCCCGGGTACCAGGCCTCATTCTTGACCGCCCGCTTCCAGTCCCGCGAGGGAAGCAGGCCACTCAGTGCACCGGAAACATCCAGGGCGGCATCCTCCCCGAAGCCGAAGTGGGACAGGTAGTTGTACATGGTGTCCACGCCCATCTCGACGGCCATTTCGTAAAAGTAGACGTCACAGGACTCTGCCACTGCGTCTTTAAGATCCACCCAGCCATGGCCACCCGGCTTCCAGTCCCGCCAGAGCCGGCCACCTGCATTCAGACGGAAGTATCCAGGATCCCATATGGTGTATTCCCGGGTGGTGGCACCGCTGTCGAGCGCGGCAACAGCAAGCATGGGTTTGATCGTTGAGCCCGGCGGGTACTGCCCACGCAGAGCGCGGTTGAAGAGAGGTTTGTCGTTGCTTTCACTGAGCTCACGATAATCCTTGACACTGATACCGGTGACAAATTTGTTAGCATCGAATCCCGGCACGCTGGCCAGCGCCAGAATGCCTCCGGTGTCAGGTTCAATCGCTACAATAGCGCCCCGGCGGCCATCCAGCAGCTCATGGGCACGTTGTTGCAACCTGAGATCGAGATGCAACTGAAGGTCTTCACCAGGTACCGGGTTTTCACGCTCAAGAACCCTCAGGGTCCGCCCGCGGGCGTTGGTCTCAACATGTTGATAACCGACCTGGCCGTGGAGGATTTCCTCGTAAAACCGTTCGATGCCCGATTTTCCGATGTAGTTGGTGCCCGCGTAGTTCACCGGGTCGATACGCTGCAGTTCATCCCGGTTAATTCGGCCGACAAAGCCAAGCGCATGGGCGGTCAGCTCGCTGTACGGGTAATACCGGACAAGCTCGGCACTCACCTCCACACCGGGGAGTTCGTGGCGATGCACCGCGAGGCGAGCCATCTCCTGCTCATTGAGGTCGTAACGAAGGGGAATTTCCTGGAACGGCCGCCGGGGTTCCTGAAGCCGGCGCCGGAAGCGCTCGAGGTCTTCCCCGGAAATATCCAGAATAGTGCCCAGCTGCCCGAGAGTGTCATCCATGCCGTCAACACGTTCCGGCACAAGTGTCACGCTGAAAACCGGGCGGTTCTCGGCCAGCAGGATGTTGTTGCGGTCGTAGACAAGACCTCTGGGCGGGGGGACTGACTGGACCTGCACGCGGTTCTTGTCAGACAGGGTTGTATAAACGTCGTGCTCCACGACCTGAAGCTGATACATGCGCGCAAGCAGGCCGCCAATTGCCAGCACAACAAGCACCAGCACGACCACAGTCCGGCGCTGGAAAAGCCGGCGTTCCGCCGCCGTATCCTTGAACTCGCCCCACGGCATAGTAGCCCCCTAAGCCCGGTGGTACGGGTGATTGCGGGTGATCGACCAGGCCCGGTAAAGTTGTTCCGCCAGAACTATACGCACCAGAGGGTGAGGCAGGGTAAGCGGCGAGAGGGACCATTGCTGGTCGGCGCGTTTCCGGCAGTCTTCCGCCAGACCGTCAGGGCCGCCAACCAGGAAACTCACATCCCGGCCATCCTGTTGCCAGTTTTCAAGCTGGCTGGCCAGTTTTTCGGTCGACCAGGGCCGCCCACCAACTTCCAACGCAATCACCCGGTCTTTCGGGCCCGTCGCTGCGAGAATGGCGTCACTTTCACGCTGCATCAGCCTGGGAATGTCGGGATTCTTGCCCCGGGGAGCCATGGGTATTTCCACCAGTTCCAGGGGCAGCTCCGGCGGCATGCGGCGGGCGTAATCTCCGAATCCGGTACTGACCCAGTCGGGCATTTTCTGCCCCACACAGACCAGGCGTAACCGCATGATTATTCGCTGCCTGCAACACCAAGATCCGGAGCATCGCGCCAGAAACGCTCCAGATCGTAAAACTCCCGCGTGGCAGGCATCATGACATGGACAACCACATCGCCAAGATCTACCAGAATCCAGTCACTGACGCCGGCACCTTCCACGTTGCTCGCGCGAACGCCCTGCTCTTTGGCTTCAACAACCACGGAATCGGCAAGGGATTTCACATGTCGGTTGGACGTTCCTGATGCCAGAACCATGAAGTCGGTGACACTGGTCCGGTCACGGACATCAATCACGCTGATGTCCTGTGCTTTCACATCTTCAAGCGCATTCACTACCAGGTCTTTCAGTTGCTCTGCCTGCATAATCACCCTGTTGGACGGGCGTTTGCCGGAATGGCCGCCCGAAATGTCATATTCAGACGCGATTGTAGCACTAAAAGTTCCCGCCGGGGCATGCGCCGTAAAGCCCCTGGCGGCGAATTTCCCACCAGACCGGATCGGGCACCAGGTAACGGGGCGAACGGCCGTCACGAATACGCTCCCGGATTCCCGTGGCAGAGATGTCCAGAAGCGGCGGATCCAGCTCAAGAAACCCGCCACAGGGACGGCCATGCAGCACCTGTGGCCCTGTCACAGCCCGCTCCGCCAGCAGTTGCGCCGGCTTGCCCGACGGGTCCAGCGCCGGGCCAGGCCGGCGAACCACAACCACATGGGCAAGGTCCGGGATTTGCTGCCATTGCCGCCAGCGATCGAAGCTGGCAAAGGCATCCGTGCCGACCACCATTACCAGCGGCTCGTCCGGGCCAAGTTCAGCCCGCAACTGGCGAAGCGTATCGGCAGTGTAGGACGCACCCTCCCGAACCAGCTCCCGGTCGTCAATTCGCAACTGAGACTCCCCGGCAACCGCCAGCCTGAGCAGGTCCAGACGCTGGTCTGAAGACGCACCGGTCTGCCCCCGATGCGGCGGAATATGACAGGGCACGAGACTGACGCCCCCGACCCCGAGGCGGTCACCGATTTCAAGGGCCAGCCGCAGATGGCCATGGTGCACCGGATCAAAGGTTCCGCCATAAATCACATGCATGGGCATCAGGTCCGGATATGCCCGTCGCCAAATACAACGTACTTCTGGGACGTGAGCCCCTCAAGCCCCACCGGTCCACGGGCATGGATCTTGTCAGTGGAGATACCGATCTCCGCGCCCAGGCCATACTCGAAGCCATCCGCGAAGCGTGTGGAGGCATTGACCATCACCGAACTGGAGTCCACCTCGGTGATAAACCGGCGCGCCCGGGTGTAATTCTCGGTGACGATGCTGTCGGTGTGCTGCGAGCTGTACCGGTTGATGTGGTCAATGGCGCCATCCAGCCCATCAACCACTCGCACCGCCAGAACCGGGGCCAGATATTCGGCTTCCCAGTCTGCCTCGGTCGCCCCGGCAACACCTTCAACAATGGCACGGGTCTGTTCACAACCGCGAAGCTCCACCCCTCTTTCGGCGAAGGCCGGTGCCAGAAGCGGCAGAATGTCCTCCGCAATTTCCTTGTCTACCAACAGTGTTTCCATGGTGTTGCAGGTGCCGTACCGCTGGGTTTTGGCGTTGACCGCCACCTTCAGTGCCTTCTCCGGATCGGCATGGCTGTCGATGTAAACGTGGCATACACCGTCGAGATGCTTGATCACCGGCACCCTGGCATCCCGGCTGATGCGCTCGATCAGACCTTTACCCCCTCTGGGCACGATGACATCCACATACGCGGGCATGGTGATCAGCTCTCCCACGGCGGCGCGGTCCGTTGTTTTGATGACCTGTACGGCTGTTTCTGGCAGGCCAGCCCTTGCCAGTCCCTCCGCGAGACAGCGAGCAATGGCCTGATTGGAATGGATCGATTCGGAACCACCCCGGAGAATGGTGGCGTTTCCGGATTTCAGGCACAGACTGGCCGCTTCAACGGTCACATTGGGGCGGGACTCATAAATTATGCCGATCACACCGAGAGGGACCCGCATCTTGCCGACCTGAATGCCCGAGGGGCGGTACGCCATATCGGTAATGGCGCCAATGGGGTCCGGCAACGATGCCACCTGCTTCAGCCCTTCGATCATGGCGTCGATCCGTGTGGGCGTAAGCTCAAGCCGGTCCAGCATGGCCGCATCGAGGCCGTTTTCCCGGCCCCGTTCCAGATCCTTGCCATTAGCCACAGTCAACTCTTCCCGTGCCGCATCAAGGGCCTCTGCCGTTGCCATCAGGGCGTGATTACGAACGGCGGTGGCCGAGCGCGCGACTTGTGTTGCCGCTGCGCGGGCCTGCTGCCCCACCTCAGCCATGTACGCTGCAATATCCATTCAGTTACCTTTTCGTTTCCAAAGCGCTATTTCAAAGCGAAATCCGGAATAAGTGCCTAACTTTACCTTTCCCGTTTCAAGTACGCATCCCAAACGGATATTATACCGCTGCGGTATGCCATACTCGGAAACCTCGGGAAAGTTTTTTCAGGGAGTTGAGGAAAAGGAAGGACACCATGGCCCAAATGGCCGAAAAATTCCTGTTAAGCAAGTTGTCACGGGCAGGCTTCCTGGCCCTGATTGCGATTGCGGTTCTGTGCGCCACGCTGGGCGAACCCATGGTTGCGGCGGCAGCGGCCGCAGCCGCCGGTGTTGTGATTGCGGGCAAAACATTTCACCCCAGCCGGGCAAACCAACCCTGGCCGCGGGTTCAGCAGGCTTTCTTCCTGGTTCTCCTGCTGATTCTTCTGACCAGTTTCTGGACCGGCCCATGGGTTCTGAGCCACTGGCTGTATGCCATCCCTCTCGTTGCTTTTGCGCTTGTTCCGCCTGCGACAGCAGCACTCATTACCCTGGTCATCGTTGTTCTGGCCATGGCTGCCACACAGTGGGCAGTCGGCCTGGCAGACCGTCACCAGATGATCAGTGCGTTTCTTCTCACCATACTGCTGTCTGGCCTGCTCGTCTTCCTGCGTGAATACAAAACCCGGCAACTGGCGCCACTGCGCCGGACCGATGAGCTGACCCAGGCCGCCAGCCGGGAATACCTCTCTGCCGATCTGCACAAGGAAATCCAGCGCAGCGAACGGGAAGGTACGGACATGTCCATTATCATGATCGGGCTGGACACCCATCTGAGCGATCATGATCCGGACGAGGATATCCGTTCAATCCTGCCACGCATCGGCCGCTATCTGCATTCCCAGATACGGGATTTCGATACCTACTACCGGGTGGCTGATCTCCAGCTCCTGGTTATCCTCCCGGGCATTTCCACCAGTGACGCCATCGCCCGGGGCGAAACCATTCGCAAGGGGCTGGCAACACTGCTGAACAGTCACGGTATGAATCTCACAGTCAGTACAGGCATTGCCGGGCTCAATATCGGAGACGACGCCAACACGCTTCAGCAAAGTGCGGCCAACGCCCTGCGCCGGGCCCAACAACAGGGGGGTAACCGGAGCCAGGCATACAGCTCCTGGTCGCAGCCGGCGCAACCGAGCCAGCCGCAGGCACAGGGGCCAGCTTCATGACTGAAACCCGCCTCAGAACCTGGACACACGCCTTCGGCTACAGCATCGCCTGCCTGTTTATCTTTACACTGGCCATGCAGAATCTCCGGTATGGCTTTTACGAGCTGTTTTACCTGGCCACAGGCATGGCAGCCCTGACGCTGGCCGGCGCCATTTACACGGTCATCTGCCGCCGGCACCAGCTTTCAGCTCCGGGCCACCTGGTCATTCTCTCGGGCCTGAACAGCGGCATGCTGGCCGCCCTACTGACCCTGGATGCGCCTGGCATTTCCCACTGGGCCATGCCCCTGGTCGCACTGAACCTACTGGTTCTGCCATTGCGCCAGGGCGTGGCACTGTCGCTTCTGCTGCTGATTCCGATGTCGGTCATCCTGTTCCTGCGGCAGGCTCCGGCAGATGCAATCACCGTCATCGGGGGGCTCTTCATTCTGCTCTCAGTCGCCGCACTGTACATCTGGCAATACGATCACATGGCACAGTCTGCCGAGGATCTCGCCATCATCGATCCGGTCACCGGCGCGCACAATTCCCGTTTCCTGGACGAAACCCTGCAAAAGGAAATCAGCCGGGCAATCGCCACCGGGCACCCCCTGTCCGTGATAGACCTGAGCATTGATTACGCGAACGAAGTTGCCGACTTGCACGGCAAGGATCAGGTTCAGGGGCTTTTCCGGCACATGACCGAGCATCTGTTCGGTGTTATTCGTGCCGGCGACACCCTGTATACCCTGAACGAATCCGAGTTTTTCCTGATACTGCCATTCACACCGGAAGAAGGAGTGAGGGTGATTGCTGAACGTATCCGCCGGACCATTGCCGAGCACCACTGGCCGGTGGTCGGGAAAGCAACAGTGAGTCTGGGTTGCACCACCCGTGGCAACGGCGACACCCGGACCGACATGCTCCGGAAGCGGGCGCATCAGGCCATGGAAGAGGCGCGCAAACGAGGCCCGGATTCAGTCTGGTTCAGCCCCGGAGAAACCATCGAAACATGAGCAATGCCTGGCTTAACGAATTGTCGGCCTGGTTGAGCATTCATCCAGGCTGGCTGGCACTGGCTCTTTTTACCACAGCCTTCACCGAATCCCTTGCCATTGCCGGCATCATTGTTCCTGGCGTCGCTATCCTGTTTGCGGTGGCCTTGCTGGCAGGTGAGACCGGGATGCCGTTGCCAGAGGCCCTGCTCTGGGCGGGCCTGGGCGCGATCGCTGGTGACACGGTGAGTTTTGGCCTGGGCCGCCTGATGCAGGGCCGCCTGGCGACTGCCTGGCCGCTAAGCCGCTACCCGGTGATCATCGACAAGGGCGAACGCTTCTTTTGTCGCCACGGAGGCAAGAGTGTCATCATCGGGCGCTTTGTGGGGCCGGTACGGCCAGTGATCCCTCTGATTGCGGGGGCGCTGATGATGCCATGGCATCGTTTTCTGGCATTCAACATCGGCTCGGCGGTCGCCTGGGCGCCGGTGTATATTTTCCCCGGCTTTCTGGTGGGCAGCGCCCTGGCCAGCGGCATACGACCGCCAGCTCACTTTTATGCGGTCACCGGCATCAGCCTTTCGGCGCTGCTCGTCGTCTATTTCGTGCTCTTGCGGTTTCAGCTCGGGCTCGGGGAAGAGGGTCGTTTTTACCAATGGCTGAAACAGTGGATGGGGCAGTACGAGGCCACTCACCGTTTCTGGCGCCTTTACACCAACCAGCGACCAGCCCGGGAGGGGGAATTCCCGCTGGCCTCCTTCATGCTCGCGCTGGGCGCCACCGCCCTGCTGCTGATCTGGGGCCAACTGGCCACGATGACTCATTTGCTGGACGGATTTAATCAGGCGACCCTGCACTGGTTTGAGCAACTGCGCCAGCCGCTGCTGGACGGACCGTTCATCGCCGTCACGCTGCTGGGCGATCCGCCTGTTCTGATGGCCGCCGGAGTCCTGGCCTGCGTGGCACTGCTGTTCAGAGGCTATTATGCCGCCGCAGTTCATGTTCTGATTGCCGCCCTGATGACCGTTTTTCTGGTCTGGGGCCTGAAATCCATGCTCGGAGTCCCCCGGCCGGACGAAGTCCTGAGTCCGCCGGATTCCGGCGCCTTCCCCAGCGGCCACACCGCCGGAATCACCCTTCTGGTCACCCTGCTGGCCAGCTTTGTTGCAGGCGAAACCCGGAACCGCAAGCGCTGGCAATCCTACGTCATCCTGTCACTCCCACTGGTGCCTGTGGCCCTGAGCCGGCTTTACCTGGGGGTTCACTGGTTTACGGATGTTATCGGGGGGCTTCTGCTGGGCCTTGCGGTAACCGGGGCGGTGAGGGCCAGTTACAGCCGGTATGACCGGGTGCCACTGGCACCGGATGTGACTGTTGCGGTTGCATCGGCGTTGTGGCTGCTTTTCGCGGTAACCTACATTTCACTTTCCTGGGATGAGGCAATCACAAACTTTCGCCCGATTGGCCACGGACTCTAGCCCTCCTCCAGCGCTTCCAGCAGCCCCTGCAGGCGACTGAGCCGCTCCAGCGGATCCTGCAACTCCACGAGTTTCTGCTTCTCCTGCTTGTCCAGTGGCAGCAGTTCTGTCAGGCGCCAGCCCACATCCCGGGCATCGCCGTAGTCGATATCCATATTCAGGTCCCGGATTACCGGATGCCGGAACAGCGCCCGGAGCACCGAAGGCAGCTCGCTAAAACCCTGGGGCACCTCGCTTTCCGCCTCTTCGATCAGGCACTCCACATCACCGACATTGAGCCCGTCTTCCTGCTGCCAGCTGCGGACCACCGACACCTTCGACACCCCCTCAACGATAATTCCCAGAAGTCCGTTTTCAAGCTGCTGGAAATCAATGATCCGCACATAGGTGCCAATATCATAGAAAGCGGCAGTGGGCCCGGTTTCCCCACCTTCCCGCAACAGCACAACCACGAAGCCCCGGTCCTCCTTCAGGCAGCGGGTGAGCATATCGATGTAGCGCGGCTCGAACAGCTGCAGGGGAATCCTCCCCCTGGGCAGGACGATGGAATTGAGGGGGAACAGAGGTACATTCATAAGTGCAACAGTCACTGGAAGGCAGATTCCACAGTTTACCAAGCCCGGACAATCATCGGATGGACAGCAATTGCTGAACCTCGTCTACCCGTGCCCTGGCCTCCGTCAGAAGCTGTAAACTGCGGGAGGCGTTGAGTTCAAGCTCGCCCAGACGCCGGTATGCCGGCACTTGGTCGAACGGAGGTAACTCGGCATTCTGGCTGGAACCAATCATCGAGTGCAATTGCGCCACGATGACCACATCCACCAGTTGCGGAGCCGATTCACGGCATTCGTAACCCCAGTCTTCGGCATGCCGAACCGCTTCAGTGAACGCTGGCGGGAATGACCAGTTCTCCAGAACGGCCGTGCCCACGTCCGATCTCAACTCTTTAACAGCATGGTTCAGGTTGGCCTCATCGGCAAAGAGATTCACGTGGTGCTCTGCCTGCACCAATATCGGCACCACTCCGATGTCATGAAGCAGACCCGCCAGCAGCGCCTCCTCCGGGTTGAGGCGAGTGGCATGGTCCGCCAGCACCCAGCACAGGGCCGCCACTTCCCTTGAATGGCGCCAGAGCTTTTCCATTTCTTTCTGCAGCGCAGCCTGGCGGGTCTTGAAGACTTCCCGCATGGAGAACACCGTCACCAGCTGCCGGGTAGTCCGCATGCCAAGCCGGACTACCGCCTCACGGACATTCCGGACGTCACTGAATCCGCGGTACAAGGGACTGTTGCAGGCGCGAACCAGTTTCGCAGCCATGGCCGGATCCGCAGACACCGCAAGTGCTACCTGGTCCGCCGTGGACTCTTCGCGATCGACCGCCCGCCGGACTTTCCAGGCCACATCGGGAACACTCGGAAGCTTGACCTGGTTCGATCGCAGTTCCGAGTAGAACTCCATCAGCAGGTGGTGTTCCTCGCTTTCGATACCATCGGAGCCCTCTCCGGAGTCCATCTCAACCTGCTCTACCGGCGCCGTTCTCAGAAGCTGATTGAGTATCTCCTGCTCTACCACCAGAAATTCGCACGGCTTGACTGCCGTCACGTCGTACATTCGGGGCTGGAGGCGGGCAATGGGGTTATGGGCTTTTTCAGTCTCCGCTTCAATGACCGACTTGCGACCATCCAGCGATTCCAGCTCCACCATGCCTGCAATCAGGAAGAAATCAAGGCCATCCCGGACGCCACGCTCAATAACCCGTTGGCCGGGACCGTGAGTCCTTCGTTCAGCACGGCTGGCAAGCAGCACCAGTTGATCATCGGTCAGCCGGTTAAGCGGCTGAAACTCTTTAAGGCGACGTAGCGGCAGGCTTTCCTGGCCAGCCATAGGCATACTCCTTGTCGGTTCAAACCGGAAAATGTCTGGCAACTCTGTTAACTATTGTAAACAGCGCTTCTGAAAACAACCATGCGCCTGGAGTCTAATCTGGTATCCTCTGTTTTTTGCACAACGTCGTCAGGCAACAACAGAGAGACCAGAACGCCATGCCTCAGTATCGTTCGCGGACATCCACCGCAGGCCGTAACATGGCCGGCGCCCGCGCCCTTTGGCGCGCCACCGGTATGAAAAACGAAGATTTCGGCAAGCCCATCATCGCGGTTGCCAATTCCTTCACCCAGTTTGTACCCGGCCACGTGCACCTCAAGGATCTCGGTCAGCTGGTGTGCCGCGAAATCGAAGCCGCCGGCGGTGTTGCCAAGGAATTCAACACCATCGCCGTGGATGATGGCATTGCCATGGGCCATGACGGCATGCTGTATTCCCTGCCCTCCCGGGAAATCATTGCGGACTCCGTGGAGTACATGGTGAACGCCCACTGCGCCGACGCCCTGGTGTGCATCTCCAACTGCGACAAGATTACCCCGGGCATGCTGATGGCAGCCATGCGTCTGAACATTCCCACCGTCTTTGTCTCCGGCGGCCCCATGGAAGCGGGTAAGACCAGGCTTTCCGAGCACAAGCTGGACCTGGTGGATGCCATGGTCATCGCCGCAGACCCGAATGCCAGCGACGAGCAGGTGGAGGAGTATGAGCGCAGCGCCTGCCCAACCTGCGGCTCCTGCTCCGGTATGTTTACCGCCAACTCCATGAACTGCCTCACCGAGGCGATTGGCCTGGCTCTGCCCGGCAACGGCTCAATGCTGGCCACCCACGCAGATCGGGAGCAGTTGTTCCTGAAAGCCGGCAGACAGATTGTGGCGAATGCGCGCCGCTATTACGAGGAAGACGACGCCAGTGTTCTGCCGCTGAGCATTGCCTCCATGGCCGCCTTTGAAAACGCCATGGTCATGGACATCGCCATGGGCGGCTCCACCAACACCATACTTCACCTGCTGGCAGCCGCCCAGGAAGGTGGTGTTCCGTTCACCCTGAACGAAATCGACCAGCTTTCGCGCCGGGTTCCCCAGCTCTGCAAGGTGGCGCCGAACTCACCCAAGTATCATATGGAAGACGTTCACCGCGCCGGCGGCATCATGGGCATTCTCGGCGAACTGGAGCGCGGAGGGCTGATCAATACCGACCTGCCTACCGTGCACAGCAAGACTATGAAGGAAGCCCTCCAGACCTGGGACATCATGCGCTCCCCGACGCCGGAAGTGGTGGAATTCTACAAGGCCGGGCCGGCCGGCATTCCGACCCAGACCGCTTTTTCCCAGAACACCCGCTGGCCAAGCCTGGACGGCGACCGGGAATCCGGTTGTATTCGATCGGTTGAGAACGCCTACAGTTCAGAGGGCGGGCTCGCGGTGCTTTTCGGCAATATCGCTCTGGACGGTTGCGTGGTCAAAACCGCGGGCGTGGACGAAAGCATCTATGTTTTCGAAGGCAAGGCCAGGGTATTCGAAAGTCAGGATTCGGCGGTTGCCGGCATTCTGGCGGATGACGTCAAGCCCGGCGAGGTGGTAATCATCCGCTATGAGGGTCCCCGTGGCGGCCCTGGGATGCAGGAAATGCTCTACCCGACCAGTTATCTGAAATCCAGGGGGCTGGGCAAGGAGTGCGCGCTGCTGACCGACGGGCGTTTCTCTGGCGGCACCTCCGGCCTTTCCATTGGCCACGCCTCGCCCGAGGCTGCTGCCGGTGGTGCGATCGGGCTGATTCAGAACGGCGACGTCATCCGGATCGACATCCCGAACCGGACCATCAACGTCGAGCTGGACCAGCACGAACTGGACCGTCGCCGGGAAGCCCGGGATGCAAAAGGGTGGAAGCCGGAACTGCCGCGGGACAGGAAAGTGTCAGCGGCCCTGAAGGCCTACGCACTGCTGGCAACGAGTGCCGACAAGGGCGCCGTCCGGGACCTCAGCAAACTCGACTGAGAGACTGGATAGCCGGACAACAAAAAGCCCGCGGAAGACCATCCGGCGGGCTTTTTTTATGCGCGAACCAGACTTACCAGAGAGACCAGCCGCCATCGTCCTTTTCTTCGATGGCGCCCTCCTGCTCCGGTTCCGCCGTCGAAGTGGAGGAAGGTGCCGCTTCCTGCGTTGTGGCGGCGGAACCGCCTGCTGACTGTGCGGGTGCCGAGGACGCAACCTTTACCGACATCATGCCCAAGGCTTTTTTCGTTGGCTCGTCCAGAACTCCGCTGGCCTGAAGCCCGTTGTCCTTCTGGAATTTAGTCAGTGCAGCCCGGGTTGTGTCATCCATTTGCGGACTGACATTGTTGATCTCATACCCTGCGCCGTAAAGTGCGTTCTTGAGTGCAACGGTCTCGTCCGCGAAGGCTGCGGGGGCAAAGCCCAGTGTAACCGCCATAACGGCCGCAGCGGCCAGGCGTCCCAGTCGGGTAGTTGCGTTTCTCATGGTGCTCACCTGCTTAACTCCTGATATCTCATCGATACCCGTTTCTTTCTTGTTATGTGGTGCCTATCTCCACAGGCTGGGGCAAACATTTCAGAGACTACCATACTTTTGTCGCATGTCGCCCTACCCGACATCCGGCCCCGTTTCTTCGCTCCGCTCCGGTTCAACAGCTTCTTCGGCCACCGGTTCCGCGACCTGTGCCTCCTCACTGAACTCACGTATGAAGATTCCCCAGAACGCCATGAACAGTGCCGCCACCAGTGGCCCCATCACAAAGCCGTTAATGCCAAACATCACGATGCCACCGAGGGTCGATAGCAACACGATGTAGTCAGGCAGTTTGGTGTCTCGCCCAACGAGGACCGGGCGAAGCAGGTTGTCAGCCAGGCCGATAACCACCACGCCAAATGCCGTCAGTACCGCCGCCTCGATCACATCCCCGACCGCCGCCAGATAGATGGCCGCCGGCACCCAGACCAGCGCGGCGCCCACCGCTGGCAGAAGCGATACAATCGCCATTACCACACCCCAGAGCAACGCCCCGCCGATACCCAGAATCCAGAAAATCAGCCCCCCCAGGGCTCCCTGGATGATGGCAATCAGCAAGTTACCCTTGACGGTAGCGCGGGTGACTTCCGCGAATTTGGCAAACAACAACCGCTCCCGCTCATCCCCGAGTGGCAGCGCTCTAATGATCAGTTCCACCAGCGCACTGCCGTCCCGCAGCAGGAAGAACGCCAGATAAACCATCAACGCCAGCCCCAGGAAAAACTGGAAGGTATTCTGGCCGAGCCCCAAGGCCTGCTTGCCGAGGAACTGGCTGCCTCCCACGAAAATACTCACTGCCCTATCTCTCAATTCGGCAAAACTGATATCAAACTGCGCGAGGAATGCCTGAATAGCCGGGAAAGACTGATTGACGCGGTCTATGTACTCCCCGGGTCGTATGTCTCCACTCTGGATCTGCTGGTAAAGCGCCACGCCCTCGGCAACCAGCGATGTCACCAGAACCAGAACGGGAATCACTACGATAAACATGCAGATGAAGAGCGTAATCAACGCATTCAGATTGGGCCGGTTTCCCAGCTTACGGACCAGCAACTGCTGCACCGGATGGAAAATCAGGGCAATCGCAACGGCCCAGAATATAGGGCCGAAAAAGGGTTTCATGAGAAACACGAAAGCCAGAGAGACCCCCACCAACAAGGCAAGAAAAGTCCGTGTTTCAAGTTTTGCGTACATAGTACTGGCGGTTCCCCGGAAATCGTCCTGAATGATGGCAAGCACTTCTAGCCTACCATGCTGGCGTGGCCACTGTAGTCATCTTCGGGTTATAGTGGACGGTTATTGATCAACCAGTTAACAGGTCATGTTGTTGGAACCGGAAACCTTCACCACAGAAACCGCCCTGGAAGCTGCCACGCAGTTGCGCAAGGTACTGGCCGCACGGACTCACCGACGCAAGGTGATGGGCCAGGACGTGATGGTGCCCGGGCAGTTGGGCGAGGCTCTGCAACTGCCCCGCATTATCAATCGCCTGCAGAGCAAGCAACTGAAACAGCGGGAACTGGGTCTTGAGGGCTTCCAGGAACTCTGGCCTACATTGTCACCGCAGACACGGGAGAGAGTGCTGGACGCCATCGGCTGGTACAACCCCAAGGAGCTCGACTGGGAAGACAAGCGCTCCAACCGCAAACCACTGGTCGATCCGGACAAATGAGCCGTACAAATCCGGCAACAGGACCTTGAACTGCCATACCTGGCCAGATGCCGGGCATCGCCTCCTGATTCAAACCGGCAACGCTCTGTTACGCAACTCAAACACACAAAATTTCCATCTGATTTATCCTGACACTCGACGATTGTATTAGGGAGGTCTGATCGCCAGATGGCTCCCGGCAATCACGCAACCAATCAGTCAGGACAGTCGATGGCATGCGTATTCTGAGAACCGATGAAGCCCGCTTCGCAGGTCTTCCGGACTACCCTTTTGCTCCACACTATGTCGACGTAGAGCCCGGTCTCCGGATGCACTATGTTGACGATGGGCCACGCAATGCCTCTCCGGTACTGATGCTGCATGGCGAGCCATCCTGGTCTTACCTCTACCGGCACATGATTCCGCTGGTGGCAGGCGCCGGCCACCGGGTGCTGGCGCCAGACCTGATTGGCTTCGGAAAATCCGACAAGCCGGACTCGGTTGAGGATTACAGCTATAGCCGTCACCTGACCTGGCTGGCCAACTGGCTGGAGAGCCTGAGCCTTACGAATATAACCCTGGTGTGCCAGAACTGGGGGTCACTGCTGGGTTTGCGACTGGCTGCCGAACATCCGCAGCGATTCAGCCGCATCATTGTCGGTAATGGCATGTTGCCGACGGGAGAAACCCGGATGCCTGCTGTGTTCTCGGTCTGGAAGACGTTTGCCACCCACAGCCCCTGGTTCCCGGTCGGGCGGATTGTTCAACTGGGCACTGAACGCACCCTGAGCAAAGCGGAACTTGCCGCCTATGAGGCGCCATTCCCGTCCGCGGATTTCAAAGCTGGAGCACGAGCTTTCCCCAAGCTGGTACCAACCGAACCGGGGGCTCCGGACAGCGAAGCCAACAAAGCCGCCTGGCAGGTTCTGGAAAAATGGAAGAAACCGTTCATCACCTGCTTCAGTAGCGGCGACCCGATCACCCGCGGCGGCGACCGGTACATGCAGCGCCGGATTCCCGGGGCCCACGGCCAGCCCCACATCACCCTGCGTGGCGGGCACTTCCTCCAGGAAGACTCGCCGGAAGATTTCGCGCGCATCATCATCGACGCCCTGAGATCGGAAATGGCGGCCTGAGCCACCCTTTCTCCCAACCGAAGACCGTCACGGTCTGCCGGCTCGGGACAACGGGCCGGCAAAGCAACGGGACACTCACCGGCAACTACCTACAGGCCCGGCAGGGTTTGGCGTATTAAAGCAGCAAGAAAACCGCTATAATACCCGCACATCATGCATTGCCCGGCAATGCTCTACCTCCCGAATTCCGAGTGAATCAATGTCTGAATTGTCTTTTGCCGAACTGGGGCTTGATCCAGCCGTACTTGAAGCTGTATCCGCCGTTGGCTATGAAACCCCGTCACCGATCCAGGCCCAGGCCATCCCTGCGCTGCTTGCCGGCAAGCATCTGCTGGGTGTCGCCCAGACAGGTACCGGTAAAACCGCGGCCTTTGCACTGCCTCTGCTGAGCCGGATTGACGCCTCTGTAACCGACCCCCAGATTCTGGTGCTGGCGCCGACGCGCGAACTGGCCATCCAGGTGGCCGAAGCGTTTACTACCTACGCCAGCAAGTTCCGTAATTTCCATGTTCTGCCGATTTATGGCGGACAGGATTTCTATCCCCAGATCAAAGGCCTTCGCCGTGGCGCCCAGGTTATCGTGGGTACGCCGGGCCGCATGCTGGACCACCTGCGTAAGGGCACCCTGAAGCTGGATAGTCTGAAAGCACTGGTTCTGGATGAAGCAGACGAAATGCTGCGCATGGGCTTTATTGATGACGTAGAGGCAATTCTGGCGAAAACGCCGGAAAACTGTCAGCGCGCCCTGTTCTCGGCGACCATGCCGCCGCAGATCAAGAAAGTTGCCAAGACCTATCTGAGCGACGCCGTCGAGGTCCGCATCGAGAGCGAAACCCGCACGGTTGAGCGTATCTCCCAGTTTGTTCTGCCGGTATACGCCGAGCGCAAGCTGGATGCCCTGACCCGGATTCTTGAAGTGGAGCCGTTCGACGCCTCCATCATCTTCGTGCGCACCAAGGCGGAAACCACCTTGCTGGCCGAAAAACTCTCTGCCCGCGGCCACGCGGTTGCACCGCTGAATGGCGATCTGAACCAGCGCCAGCGGGAGCAGACCGTTGAAGACCTGAAACGCGGCAAGAAGGACATCATCGTCGCCACGGACGTGGCCGCCCGCGGTCTGGATGTGCCCAGGATCACCCACGTGATCAACTACGATGTACCCTACGATACCGAAGCCTACATCCACCGCACCGGCCGTACCGGCCGCGCCGGACGGGAAGGCAAGGCAATCCTGCTGGTCACACCCCGGGAACGCAGCTGGCTGCGCACCCTGGAGCGTGCCACCAACTCACCCATGCAAGCCTATCAACTGCCTTCGCCGGTTGAGCTGAAAAAAATGCGCGAGCAGCAGTTCGAAACGCAGCTGTTGGGTTTTTCCGAGGATGGCAAACTGGCGAAAGCGATGGCGCTGCTGGATGAGATTGCCGAGCGCAATGACATGGACACGGCGATGGTGGCCGGCGCCCTGGCCTGCTGGCTGGAAGCCTCCCAGCCGGGCTCGCTTCCGCTGGAGCAACCGGAGGCCTTGCCGGAGATTTCAGCCAACGCGCCGCCGCGTCGAGACCGCCAGGGTGGTCGCCCGGGTGGCAAGCCCGGATACAAGCCCGGCTTCAAGAAAGGCCCCAAGGGCCGTGGCGGTCCCGGCCCGAAGGGTAAGCCCCCTGGCAAAGGCGGCAAGCCCGCAGGCAAGCGCCCGCCCCGTCATGCCGACGCCAAGCGCTGATAGACTACGAAGCTATAGTCGTAAGGGTTGTTATCGGACGCGGAGAAATCCTCCCGTCCGATTTCCTCCCACTCATCCCAGTTTACTTCCGGAAAAAATGCATCCCCTTCCACCTCAGCGTGCACCTGGGTGATGTACATGCGATCAACCATCGGCAGCGCCTCGGCATAGATCTGCCCGCCACCGATAATCATCACTTCATCTCCGCCTTCCAGCTCAACCTGAGCCTCGGCTTTCACCAACGCCTCTTGCAGCGACTTTGCCGCCACGGTTCCCGCTGGCGCTTCCCAGGCATCGTTCCGTGAAATAACCACGTTCATCCGCCCCGGCAACGGCCGGCCAATGGAGTCCCAGGTTTTCCGTCCCATGATGATAGGCTTGCCCATGGTGGCCTGCTTGAAGTACCGCAGATCGCCCGGCAGGTACCAAGGCAGATTGTTGTTCCGGCCTATGACCCGGTTTCGGGACATGGCTACTATCAGGGCTTTTCTCACCTTTGCTCTCCCTTTGACTAACGTGTAACTCTGAATCTCATAGTTCGCGGGCTGCAGCAGGGCGGGCACATCCCTCCAAAAAACGCCTCAAGGCATCCATGCGCGGCTTGGGCTCCGCCATCCATGGCTCCGCACATTTTTGGAGGGATGTGCCCGCCCTGCTGCGATTCAAGCCATGATGCAGCTGCCCCAAAGGCCTTTTCAACAGCACTTCAAGTGCCTTTGTAACAACCGGAATTCCAACTCGTTCGCGGATTCGGGAGATTCTATCTCCTTCAGCTTGAATGCAGGGGAGCGGGATGGGGCTTTCCGAAAATGTGCGGAGCCAAGCGTACACGGACGTATTCACAGCGTTTTTCGGAAAGCCCCATCCCGCTCCCCTGCCGCCCCCAAACCTATCGGACCAGGCCGTAGACAAAGGGTCAAATAGCAATAGGAGCCTTAATCCCGGGATACGGGTCATAGCCCTCAAACTCAAAATCCTCCAGCTCGTACTCGAATATACTCGCCGGCCTGCGCTTGATAACGAGGTTCGGCAACGCCCGGGGCTCTCTCGTCAGTTGCTCGAAGACAATGTCGTCAGTCAGGTGGTTCTGATACAAGTGGCAGTCGCCGAATGTGTGGACAAACTCACCCACTTCCAGATCACACTGCTGGGCGATCATGTGGGTCAACAACGCATAGGAGGCGATATTGAACGGTACACCCAGGAACAGGTCCGCGCTACGCTGGTAGAGCTGGCAGGAGAGCCTGCCGTCGGCCACGTAGAACTGGAACAGGCAGTGGCAGGGAGCCAGCGCCATGCGGCCCTGGCGGACGTTGTCCTGGGGGCCGATGGATTCGTCCGGCAGTTGCGCCGGGTTCCAGGCGGAGACGATCAGGCGGCGGGAATTGGGCTTGGTGCGGATCTGCCCGATGACCTCGCTGATCTGGTCCACCACCTCCCCGTTCGGGCACTGCCAGCTGCGCCACTGTTTGCCGTAGATGGGGCCGAGGTCTCCATTCGCCAGTGCCCATTCATTCCAGATGGATACCTTGCGTTCTTTCAGCCAGGTGTTGTCGGTGGAGCCGCGGAGGAACCAGAGCAGTTCGTAGATGATGCTGCGCAGATGGACTTTCTTGGTGGTTACCAGAGGAAAGCCATCCTGCAGGTTGAACCGGATCTGGCGGCCGAATACCGAGCGGGTACCAACGCCGGTACGGTCACCCTTGTCGAATCCGTTATCGACAACGTCTTGCATCAGGTCGAGGTAGGCTTTCATTCGGCTTGTTTCCGGTAGGCAATAAACATCAGGGCTGCACCCACAACAATCATCGGGAAGGAAAGTACCTGCCCCATGGTGAGCCAGTCAAAGGCCAGGTAGCCCAGCTGCGGGTCCGGCTGGCGCACGAATTCCACCATAAAGCGGAACACGCCGTAGCCGATCAGGAACAGGCCGGAGACGGCCATTCTGGGCCTTTGCCTGGAGGAGAACCACCACAGGATGACGAACAGGGCGACGCCTTCCAGGGCAAACTGGTAGAGCTGGGAGGGATGACGGGCCAGGGAATCCGGCGCGGTACGGAACACCATGCCCCAGGCAACGTCCGTGGGTTTGCCCCACAACTCCCCGTTAATGAAGTTACCAATCCGGCCGGCGCCAAGCCCTACCGGCACCAGCGGTGCAACGAAATCGGCCATGCGCCAGAAACCACACTCCACTTTGCGCCCGTACCACCACATGGCGAATATCACGCCCAGCAAGCCACCGTGGAAGGACATACCGCCTTCCCAGACCCGCAGAAGCCAGAGCGGATCTGCCAGAAAGGCATCAAAATTGTAGAACAGCACATAACCCACACGGCCCCCGAGAATGACCCCCAGCGCCAGGTAGAACAGCAGATCGCCCATCTGTTCTTCGTTGATGGGAGACCAGGGTTTGCGTGTGCGGATCTTGCCAAGCCACCAGCCGGCGACAAAGCCCACCAGATAGGTCAGGCCGTACCAGTGGATCTTGAGGGGGCCAATGGCAATGGCCACCGGATCAATCTGGGGATGTTGCAGCATCGATTAACCTCTCAGCTCAGGAGAAAACGGAGACCCACCAGCAAAAGCATGATGGAAAAAATACGCTTGAGAACCCGGGGGTTCAGCCGATGGGCCAGGTTGGCACCTATCCGGGCAAAGAAAACGCTGGTGAGGATAATACCGGTCAGCGCAGGCAGATAGATGAAACCGACACTCAGTTCCGGCAGAGCTGGATTCTGCCAGCCGGTCCAGATGTTGCCAAGTGCACCGGCGATGGCAATCGGCAGGCCGCAAGCGGCCGATGTACCCACAGCCTGTTGCATGCGTACATTGCTCCAGCTCAGGTAGGGTACGGTGAGCGTGCCCCCGCCAATCCCGAAGATGGCCGAGGCCCAGCCGATGCCTCCGCCGGCAACCCCCAACCCCGCGATACCCGGAACATCCCGGCCAGGTTTGGGGTCCACCTGAAAAAACATCTTGAGGCCAACGAGGATGACAAAAACGCCAATAACCAGTTCAAGGGCCGGGCCACTCATCAACGACGCTGTCCAGGCACCGATCAGGGCTCCGGCAATAATCCCCATGGTCATGGGCCGGAACAGATCCCAGCGCACAGCGCCATGCCGGTGGTGGGAACGGATGGAACTGGCCGACGTGAACACGATGGTTGCCAGCGACGTACCCACCGCCAAGTGAGGAACAATCTCCGGGCTGATCCCCCGGAGACCGAAACTGAAAATAAGCACCGGCACGATAATCAGCCCACCGCCGATACCAAACAGGCCAGCAACGGTGCCTGCGAGGGCGCCGAGGGCCAGATACGATGCTATTTCGAAGATCAGCGTCATAGTTTGTCACGCACCCGGGAAAACCAAGGCTGGTATGATACACAGCGCAAGAGTCAACTTCATTAACTCCGGGAGCCCGTTCTCCACCATGTGCCTGATTGCCTTTGCCCTTGGCCAGAACCCTCATTTTCCGCTGGTTGTCGCGGCCAACCGGGATGAATTCTTTCGTCGCCCCACGGCCGCCATGGACTGGTGGACAACCGACACAGGCACCCGGGTGCTCGCCGGCCGGGATCTTCAGTCCGGCGGAACCTGGCTTGCGGTCTCTGCCGAAGGGGACGTCAGCGCTGTCACCAACGTACGCGAAGGTACACCGGAAACCGGCCGTATCAGCCGGGGCGAACTTCCCCTGCGGGCGCTCAACGATTCCAGGCGGCACCTTGAAGGCTACCTGCATCGTAATGCCGATCATTTTTCCGGCTTCAACCTCGTTCACCTGACGCCCCGGGACGGCTGGTATTTCAGCAACCGGGACGCTCATCCCGGCCGGCACATCCACCGGGGCGTTTACGGCCTGAGCAACCATCTTCTGCAGACTCCCTGGCCCAAGCTGGTCCGGCTGCGCCAGGCCGTTGGCGATGCCGCCGCCGCCGCCGGTAACGATGCCGGCAAACTGCACGGCGTGTTGGTTGCGCTGCTTCAGGACACCACGCCGGCCCCGGACCGGCTATTACCCGACACCGGGGTGGGGATTGATACCGAACGCTTCCTCTCGTCCCCCTTTATCGCCGGCTCAGACTACGGCACCCGGGCGACTACTGTGGTCAGTGTCTCCGGCACCGGTGACATCCATGTGACCGAACAGAGCTGGGGGCCTGATGCCGAAACCGGTGAACGCCGTCACTTCCACTGGCAGCGATAGCAAGCAAGCTCTGGTATACTCCGCAAAATTCTGACACCTGATCGGAGGGCCCCTGATGGCCGGTGAACAAGGCGCCACATCCATAGCCGATTTCGAAAAATCCCTTGATGAACTGGAAAAGCTGGTTCGCGATCTGGAGCAGGGAGAGCTGTCCCTTGAGCAATCCCTGACGGCGTTCGAGCGCGGCGTCAGACTGACCCGTGAATGCCAGCAGGCCCTTAAGAGCGCGGAGCAGCGCGTCGAGCAGCTGGTTCAGAACAGCGACGGCAGCCTTGAAACCCACCCCTTCTCTCCGGATGATGCTGACTGATGTCCGGACCGAACCAACTCGCAGCGGACTTTCTCGAAACCTGCAGGGCCCGCGTTGACGCGGCACTCGACCGCTGCCTGGAACAGAAGTCCGCATCCGGTCGGCTGCACGAAGCCATGCGTTACAGCGTACTGGGCGGCGGCAAACGAATCCGGCCCGCCCTGTGCCTGGCCGCGGCAAAGGCTCTGGGCCAGCCCGGTGACCAGGCCCTGATTCCCGCCTGTGCCGTGGAACTGATCCACGCCTATTCACTGATCCATGATGACCTCCCCGCCATGGATAACGACGAGCTCCGGCGCGGGCGCCCCACCACCCACATCGCCTTTGATGAAGCGACTGCCATTCTGGCCGGGGATGCCCTCCAGGCGCTGGCGTTTGGCTGGCTGGCAGAGGCCCCCGGGCTCTCCGAGTCCGCGCGCCTGGCCATGGTGCGGGAACTGGCGGGCGCCAGCGGCCACAGGGGTATGGTCGGCGGCCAGGCGATCGATCTTGAATCCGTTGGTAAAACCCTGACTCTGGCCCAACTGGAGACCATGCACCGGCACAAAACCGGGGCACTGATCGAAGCCAGCGTCCGGATTGGCGCCATCACTGCGCCTTCGGTCAGCGAGCAGGCACTGGCGTCGCTGACCCGCTATGCCAAGGCCCTTGGTCTGGCTTTCCAGGTCCAGGACGACCTGCTGGACATCGAAGGGGACACCCGGGTTATTGGCAAACCCCAGGGCTCTGACGCCGCCCGGGCCAAACCCACCTACCCCGCCCTGCTCGGAGTGGCCGGTGCCCGGGAGCATCTGGCGGCCTTGCTTGAGGACGCCCACCAAAGCCTTCGGGCGTTCGGCCCCGAAGCGGACCCGCTGCGGGCAATGGCCGATTACGTGGTGGCAAGAACCCATTGAACCCCGGCGCCCCGAAGGCGCACACTGACCGTAAATATTTTCGTAACAACTGGCCCGGTTTGTGTGAAACAGCGTCCCCTGTTCCCTTATAATGCCCGTCAGTTACTGAACGTACCGGAAAAGACCCGAGCAGATGCAGGACACTTATATTTTCAAGGAAATCCCGTCACAGCGGCCCAACACTCCGCTGCTGGACCGGACTGATGCACCGGCCCAGTTGCGCGAGCTGGCCCCGGAACAGCTGCCCCAGCTGGCCCGGGAACTCAGGGCGTTTCTGTTGTGGTCAGTGGGCCAGACCGGCGGCCATTTCGGGGCCGGTCTTGGTGTGCTCGAGCTTACCGTAGCCCTTCACTATGTTTTCAATACTCCGATCGACCGCCTGGTCTGGGATGTTGGCCACCAGGCCTACCCCCATAAAATTCTGACCGGCCGGCGTGACGCCATGGCCAGCATCCGGCGCAAAGACGGACTTGCCGGCTTTCCGAAAAGGGCCGAAAGCGAATACGACACCTTCGGCGTGGGCCACTCCAGCACGTCCATCAGTGCCGCGCTTGGCATGGCCATTGCCGCTCGCCTGCAACGCACCGGCCGTAAAAGTATCGCAGTCATTGGCGACGGCGCCATGACCGCTGGCATGGCCTTCGAGGCCCTGAACCATGCCGGCCACCTGCACGCCGACATGCTGGTGATACTGAACGACAATGACATGTCGATTTCCCGCAACGTCGGGGGGCTGTCCAACTACTTTGCCAAGCTGCTGTCCAGCCCCACCTACAACCAGGTTCGCGACAGCAGCAAGAAAGTCCTTCAGGGCGCCCCGCACCTGATGGCCCTCGCGAAAAAGACGGAAGAGCATTTCAAGGGCATGATTGCCCCGGGCACCCTGTTTGAGGAGCTGGGATTCAACTACATCGGCCCCATTGATGGCCATGACCTGCCCCTGCTGGTCGAGACCCTCGAGAACATCCGCGAGCTGGAAGGCCCGCAGTTTCTGCATGTGGTGACGACCAAAGGCAAAGGTTTTGCTCCGGCAGAGGCGGACCCGATAGGTTATCACGCCATCAACAAGATCGAGCCGGTGCCGCCGAGCAAGCCCGAGCCGGTGAAACCAAAGCCCGCGAAGCCCAAGTACGCCAATGTCTTTGGCCAGTGGCTGTGTGACTCCGCTGAGCAGGATGAGCGAGTGGTTGGCATAACGCCTGCCATGTGCGAAGGCTCCGACCTGCTGGCCTTTTCACAGCGGTTCCCGGATCGCTATTTCGATGTTGCGATTGCCGAACAGCACGCCGTCACCCTCGCAGCCGGCCTGGCCTGTGATGGCGCAAAGCCGGTGGTTGCCATCTACTCCACCTTCCTGCAGCGTGCCTACGACCAGTTGATCCATGATGTCGCCATCCAGAATCTGGATGTGCTGCTTGCCATCGATCGCGCCGGCCTGGTGGGCGAGGACGGCCCCACACACGCCGGGGCCTTCGATATCAGCTACCTGCGCTGCATACCGAATATGGTGGTCATGACACCGTCCGATGAGAACGAAACCCGTCAGATGCTGCAGACCGGCATGTTATACGAGGGCCCTGCTTCGGTTCGATACCCGAGGGGAACCGGGCCTGGGGCAGAGATCCAGCAGGAGCTTACGCCACTGGAGATCGGTAAGGGCCGGAGAGTGCGCGCAGGCAAGGGGCTCGCCATCCTCAACTTCGGTACCCTGCTGGCACCGGCACTGGAAGCGGCCGAAGTACTGGGAGCGACGGTGGCGGATATGCGATTCGTGAAACCCCTTGATGAAGAACTGGTGCTTGAGCTTGCAGAGCAGCACCAGCTGCTGGTGACTCTGGAAGAGAACGCCGTTGCCGGTGGTGCCGGCAGCGCGGTCACCGAATTCCTGAACAGCCGTCAGGTATCCATGCCCGTGCTCCAGCTTGGGCTGCCGGACACGTTCATGGACCACGGCAAGCATGGGGAGCTGCTGACGGATTGTGGCCTGGATGCGGGAGGCATCGAAGCATCAATTGCCGCGCGAATGGAAACCCTTCGGCACCAGAATCTGAAAGTCGTCAAATAAACAAACCCTGGCTCCTGAAACGCAAAAAGCCCGCCGACTGTCGCGGGCTTTTTGGTTCCGGTTCACGCCTCGGGGTCGTCGTCCTGGTGTGTTTCCAACCAGTGCCCAAGCTTGCTCTGCTTGGTGTTGAGGTAATGCTCGTTGTGAGGGTTACGGCCAACGTGCAGAGGCACCCGTTCAGCAATAACGATACCGTAAGACGAAAGAGCCTTCACCTTGCGTGGATTGTTGGTCATCAGGCGCAGGCTTGTGATGCCCAGATGCTCCAGCATGTCCTTGCACATGCTGTAATCACGCAGATCGGCGGCGAACCCCAGGCGCTCATTGGCCTCCACCGTATCCGCGCCCTGATCCTGCAGGTGATAGGCACGGATCTTGTTCAAAAGCCCGATCCCCCGGCCCTCCTGGCGCAGATACATCAGGATTCCGCGACCTTCACGGGCAATATTGCGCAGAGCCTCCTCAAGCTGGTAGCCACAGTCGCAACGCATGCTGTAGAGGGCATCACCGGTAAGACACTCGGAGTGAGTGCGGGCAAGCATGGGTTCGTCACTGTCCAGTTCGCCCAGGGTCAGGGCAACATGCTCCTTTCCGGTGTCCGGTTCTTCGAAGCCATGCATATCAAACACCCCGAACGGGGTCGGCAACCGGCAGGTCTGGATGTAACGAACAGCCACAGTGGTTCCTCGTGGTTCAGTCATTGGGGCCGCGCATTCTATCACGGGCCCGCCTGCTTGGCGTAGTCCCTGCACTGCAGCGCCTCTGGCATGTGCTCAGCAGCGAACACTTACGAGTTCGACGACTGGCCAGACCAGGACTTGTCGGCCACCCAGTGACCACTCCGGCCACCTTTCTTCTCCAGCAGGCGGACAGAAGCGATTTCCATGCCCCGGTCGACAGCCTTGCACATGTCGTAAAGAGTCAATGCTGCAACGCTTGCGGCGGTCAGCGCTTCCATCTCGACACCGGTCTGGCCGGACAGCTTGCAGCGGGTAAGAATGTGTACCGAAGCACCATCTTCACCAGGCGTCAGCTCTACCTTGACCGAGGTAAGATTGAGGGCGTGACACAGGGGAATCAGATCGTGAGTTTTCTTTGCAGCCATGATCCCGGCAATACGGGCCACGGCCAGGACATCCCCCTTGGGGTGCTCCCCATCCACAATCATGTTCAGGGTCTCCGGCGCCATTCGAATGGTTGCTTCGGCGCGAGCCTCCCGTTCGGTGGCGGCCTTGTCGGTCACATCCACCATTCGGGCTTCGCCCTTGTCGTCAAGATGCGTCAGTTTACTCACAGAATCTCCCGGAACCGGTTGTGCCAGATAATAAAAAATACGGGGGCTGACAGCATAACAGAGATCACAATGGCCGCCGCTGATAATGGTCAGTTTTCCGGCCACCAGAAGCGGATACCGGCGATCCCCTGACCACCCCGTTGCCGGGCCTCGGACAGGTCCGCAAGGCCGAGCCCTCCCAGCCCATAAACGGGAAGCGGCGCCCCGGAGACCAGGGCTCCGAACGCTTCCCAGCCCATGGCCAGCTGTCCTGGATGGCTTCGGGTTGGCTTGACAGGCCCGAGCGTGACGTAGTCCGCGCCAATGGCGACAGCATGGTCAATCTCCATCGCATCATGGCAGGAAACACCCAGCCACGCATCCGCCGGAACCGGCCTCTCCACTTGTTTGATCGCTTCACGCCATGGCAGATGCAGACCACGGGCACCAGGCGTGCCATCAAAGAACCCGGGGGCGCCGTGCACGATCAGACCGGTGCTGGCCGCTTCACACACCGGCACCGCCGCTGCCGCAAGCTGACGATAATCCGGCCCGGTCATGGCCGGAGCACGGAGCACCACCAGCGACTGCGGGACATCAGCCAATCCTGACCGAAGACGCTCGATGGCCTGATCAGCACTGGCGGCTGTTCCGGTAATCGCCAACTGCCGGGGCAACCGCAATGCCCGGATAATAGGCCGGTTGGCAGCCGGGAAATCCTGATCCCGAAGCCGATCGGGGCCAAGCCATTCTACTGGCTGGCCCTCACGGCCCTCAGGTTCGCCTTCAGCGGCTCTGGTCGCCCACACATCGAGGAAAACTTGCTTATCACCATAGTCATGGCGAATACCAATGACCGGCTCCAGAGAGGCCTCAGGCACTCTGAGGCCGGTTTCCTCGGCAATCTCGCGCACCAGTGCCGCCTGAACACTTTCACCCGGCTCCACCTTGCCACCAGGGAACTCAAGCAAGCCCCCCTGATGCACATGGTCTGGCCGGCGGGCAATGAGCACCTGGCCATTGCGGACAATAACCGCCACGGCGACATGGATTTCTTTCACCAGGGGTTTCGCTGATGTCATGTTCAGGTACGGTACTCGGCGTTGATCGTGACATAATCGTGGGAGAAGTCGCAGGTCCAGACGGTTTCCCGCACTTCACCTCGCTTGAGATCAATGGCAATGGTGATCTCTTCCCGGTCCATCACCGCCTGGCCCCGGGCTTCCGAGTAATCCTCTGCCCGACCGCCATTGCGCACCAGACAGACATCCCCGAGGTAAATTTCCAGGGCATTAAGATCCAGCCCTTCAACACCAGCGCGCCCCACCGCCGCCAGAATCCGCCCCCAGTTAGGGTCTGAGGCAAACAGGGCGGTTTTCACCAGCGGGGAATGGGCAACGGTATAGGCCACACCCAGCGCTTCCTGCTGACTGGCCGCCCCAATGACGTCAATTGTGACGAATTTGGTAGCACCTTCGCCGTCACGGACGATGGCATGTGCCAGCTCCAGATACACAGTCTCAAGGGCCTCCCTGAGCTTCGCCAGCGATGGGCTGGATCCGGTAATTTCCGGGCCACCGCACTGGCCACTGGCAATCAGCATGCAGGCGTCGTTGGTGGAGGTGTCGCCATCGATGGTAATGCGGTTGAAGGACATCTCTCCCAGTTCGGAGGCGAGAGTCTGCAGAAGCTCCGGCGCAATTCGGGCATCGGTGGCAATAAAGCCAAGCATCGTTGCCATATTGGGGCGAATCATGCCTGCTCCCTTGCTGATCCCGGAAATGGACACAGTGTAGCCATCCAGCTCCACCTGGCAGGACGCGCCCTTGGGTCGGGTGTCGGTCGTCATAATACCGCTGGCAGCTTCGGCCCAGCGGTCTTCAGCTGCAGTCGCCAGGGCTTCGGGAAGCGCACCGACAATCTTCTGAACCGGCAGCGGCTCACCAATGACCCCCGTGGAAAAAGGCAGGATCTCGGCCTCACTGACGCCGGCCTGAGCTGCCAGAGCCTGGCAACAGGCCTTCGCATCCTGCATGCCCCGCGCCCCCGTGCCAGCATTGGCATTACCGGTATTGATCAGCAGGTACCGGGGCGATGCCTCTGTCAGGTGCCTGCGGCTCAGCGTGACGGGTGCGGCACAGAACTGATTCCTGGTGAAGATCCCGGCAACCCGGCTTTCCGGGGCCAGCTCAAACAGAACCACATCCTTTCGCCCCGGCTTCTTGATACCGGCACTGGCAATGCCAAGCCGGACTCCGGCCACCGGATAAAACTCAGGTAAGGTTCCCGGACCTACCGCCATTCTGTTACTCCTTAATATCTAAACCTGCACGGGGGACCATACGGCCAACTCAAAACGAAAAAACCCGCAGCCCGCCAGTTCTTGCTGGCAGATTGCGGGTTCCGGATTCCCGATCAGCTTACTGAATCAGCTGACCTTGCCATGACACTGCTTGTATTTCTTACCGGACCCGCAGGGGCAGGGCTCATTTCGACCTATCTTGCGCTCCTGACGCACGAAGGTGTCGGGCGTCGACTGCCGGGCATCTTCCGCGTCGCCCTCACCCTGGCTCTGTGCGGTGGCACTGGTCTCATCATGGCGCAGGCGGGCGCGGGCCAATTCCTGCTCCAGCTCCTGTTTGCGACGGCGCTCTACTTCTTCCATTTCTTCCCGGCTCTGAACGCGCACATGGCAGAGCACACGGGTCACATCCCGCTTCATGGTATCGAGCATGGCTTCAAACAGGTTGAACGCCTCGCGCTTGTATTCCTGCTTGGGGTTCTTCTGGGCGTAGCCCCGTAAATGGATACCGCGGCGCAGGTGGTCCATGTTGGAAAGATGTTCCTTCCACAGGGTATCGAGCACCTGCAGGAAGACCTGCTTCTCGAACTTGCGCATGGCCTCGGAGCCGGCAATCTCTTCCTTGGCTTCATACGCAGCGACGATCTCGTCCAGAATTTTCTGACGCAGGTTCTCTTCGTACAGTTTGCTGTCTTCTTCCAGCCACTTCTGAACCGGCAGATCGATCGCCATCTCGGACTGAAGCTGGGATTCCAGCCCCGCCACATCCCATTGCTCCGGCATGCTCTGGGGCGGGATGTATTCGCTGATCAGCGAGTCTACCACGTCTTCCCGGATGGTCCTGACCATGTCCGAGATGTCGTCGGAGGACATGACTTCGTTGCGCTGCTCGTAGATAACCGTACGCTGGTCGTTTGCGACGTCATCGTATTCCAGCAGCGTCTTACGCATGTCGAAGTTGCGCCCTTCCACCTTGCGCTGGGACTTCTCGATGGCGTTGGTGACCATCCGGTGCTCAATGGCCTCACCCTTTTTCATGCCCATGGCCTGCATCAGGCTTTTGACCCGGTCAGGCGCGAAGATACGCATGAGGTTGTCTTCCAGGGACAGGAAGAAGCGGGAAGAACCGGGATCGCCCTGACGACCGGCACGGCCTCGCAGCTGGTTATCAATCCGGCGGGACTCGTGACGCTCGGTACCGACGATGTGCAGGCCGCCGGCTTCAAGAACCTGGTTATGGCGCTCCGTCCACTCCGCCTTGATCCGGGCAACCTCTTCTTCGGAAGGGTTGTCCATGGCAGTCACTTCGTGTTCCCAATTACCGCCCAGCACGATGTCCGTGCCACGACCAGCCATGTTGGTGGCGATGGTAACGGCGCCCGGACGCCCCGCCTGAGCAATGATGTGGGCTTCGGATTCATGCTGCTTGGCGTTCAGAATCTTGTGCTCGATCTGCGCCTTCTTGAGCAGCATTGAAAGCAGTTCGGACGCTTCGATGGACGCCGTGCCCACCAGAATCGGGCGGCCCTCGGCGGTGACATCCTTGATCTCGTCGATAATCGCGTGGAACTTTTCTTCCTGGGTGAGATACACCAGATCGTTGTAATCAATCCGCTGGATGGGTTTATTGGGCGGAATGACCACCACATCCAGGCCGTATATCTGGCGGAATTCGAACGCTTCGGTATCGGCCGTACCGGTCATGCCCGCCAGTTTGTCGTAAAGCCGGAAATAGTTCTGGAAAGTGGTAGACGCCAGAGTCTGGCTCTCAGCCTGGATCCTGACACCTTCTTTTGCCTCAACCGCCTGATGCAGGCCTTCACTCCAGCGGCGGCCCGGCATGGTGCGGCCGGTATGCTCATCTACGATGACCACCTGGTCACCCTGGACAATGTAATCCACATCTTTCTGGAACAGGCGATGGGCACGCAGCGCCGAGTGAACATGATGCAGCAGGCTGAGATTGGCAGCGGAATAAAGGCTCTCACCCTCTTTCAGCAGGCCGCGACTCAGTAACAACTCCTCAACCTTCTCGTGACCGGATTCGGTAAGCTCAACCTGGCGGGACTTTTCGTCAATCGTGAAATCGCCACTAGGCTCACCTTCCTCCTCGCTGACCTCTCCTTCTTCGAGACTGGGAATCAGCTCGTTAATAGCCAGGTAAAGCTTCGAGCTGTCCTCAGCGGCACCGGAAATGATCAGCGGTGTACGGGCCTCATCGATAAGAATCGAATCCACTTCGTCCACGATGGCGTAGTTCAGCCCTCTCTGAACCTTGTCTTCGGTGCTGAAAGCCATATTGTCGCGCAGATAGTCGAAGCCGAATTCGTTATTGGTGCCGTAGGTTATGTCCGCCTGGTAGGCAGCCCGCTTCTCTTCAGGCGGCTGACCGGAAGCCACTACCCCTACCTGCATTCCGAGAAAGCGATAGATCTTACCCATCCAGTCGGCATCACGACGGGCCAGGTAATCGTTCACTGTAACGACATGCACACCCTTACCAGACAGCGCATTAAGATAGACCGAAGCGGTCGCAACCAGGGTCTTGCCTTCACCGGTTTTCATTTCCGCGATTCGGCCTTCGTGCAGGGTGATCGCACCGATCAGCTGAACGTCGTAATGACGCATGCCCATAACCCGGCGGCCAGCCTCCCTTACCGTCGCAAACGCTTCCGGCAACAGGGCATCCAGGGATTCGCCTTCATCGATCCGCCGGCGGAACTCCGCTGTCTTGCCTTGCAACTCGGAGTCAGACAGATTGCCATATTGCTCTTCAAGCTCATTGATACGCAAGACCGGTTTGCGCATTCTCTTGATTTCTCTGGCGTTTTTACTGCCGAACATCTTGGTTGCAAGCTTTGTGAACATAGACCACTGCTTCTTTGATTAAACGGAGGAAGCCGGCATTCTAACCTTATTTTGTAACAGGACAAAAGACAGGGTGCACACGAGCAAAATAAGGCTGCGGCGAAACACCGGATTCCGGGATATAAACCTGGCTGACCACCGAATGGCGGAGGAGAATCAAAAGCTAACGGCGAGCCAGGAAATGACTAACGGCTCGCACGTTTGATGTAAGTTTCCGGATTCTCTGACTTTCCGTTCCGGAGTACTTCAAAATGGACATGCGGGCCAGTGGAGCGCCCGGTACTGCCCATCAGAGCCACAACCTGGCCTTTCTGAACAACATCACCCACCTGAACCTTGACGGTTTTGCAGTGAGCGTACCGGGAAACAAGACCGTCGCCATGGTCAATTTCAACCAGATTGCCATAGCCGTAGCGCTCGCCGGCATAGGTCACGACGCCACCGGCAACCGAAATAATGTTGCTGCCGTCCTTGCCGGCAAGATCAACCCCGGCATGCCATGTACGTTTGCCGGTGAAAGGATCAGAGCGGTAACCATAGCGTGAGGACAGCCAGCCCCACGTGATAGGTCGGCCCTCAAGGTAGAGCTCATCTTCGAGCTTCTGCCGGGAAGCCACCTGATCCAGCAGACGCAGCTGCTGCTCCCGGTCTTCAATCCGCCGCTCCATTTCCTCGATCATGCGAGTGAGCT
Organism: Marinobacter sp. B-21; assembly: GCF_056857895.1. Taxonomy (NCBI): domain Bacteria; kingdom Pseudomonadati; phylum Pseudomonadota; class Gammaproteobacteria; order Pseudomonadales; family Marinobacteraceae; genus Marinobacter; species Marinobacter sp. B-21. The sequence goes on along the minus strand of NZ_JBSXNZ010000085.1, from coordinate 35,902 downwards.
CGGGCGCAGAGAAAGAATCGCCGGACACCCCATCTTCCGGACCACCTACCGCAGCCGGCTGATCGAAATCGAATTCGTCGCTCGCGACCAGGCCGGACTCCACGAACCGTTGCCCCAGGGCATCCAGTCGCAACAGGCGCCCCTGAATTTCACCCAGGCGAAGTGTCAGCGCGTCCACCTGCTGCTGGACATTTTCCTCGATTCCAGCCAGCTCCGCCTTCTGTTGTGCCAACCTTTGCTGCCAGCCTGCCACCAGCTCCGAGTTACTAGGTTCTCTCGCCTCAGCTCGCTGGACGGCCACCTCATAGCCGGCCCAGCCGGCGACCACGAGCATTGAGAGCACCGAAAAGAGCAGGCCGACGGCAAGAGTACCGTTGATCGCCAACACACGGGACTTTCCGTGGTGTTTGCCAACAAGAATAATATTCATATCATCTTCTGGTTTCATCGTTGAGCCGCAACCGCATCCTGTAGCGTTGCGCCCCGGAAAAATTCCGAGTGGGCCTGCCATCCTCTGGCAACAGCTACATACTGAAAAAATTGCAGCGCCCGGTAGACATACTCATTTACCACAATGTAAAACGAGTGTAATACAGGCACTACGCATAAACCGTGCCGAAGTGTAACCAATCGTAATCAGAGCCGTCGAGTAAAAACGCGCCCATGAAACGAAAAAGTGAGCAAAAAATGACCTTCGACAAGCTCGGCAAGACCCCGGTACTCAAGGATCTTGTGGCACGGGCGGAACTTCACCGTCAGGCCGAGGAGCATGTTCTGGCCGCCGTTCCGGGAGACCTGGTCAAGGGCACACGCTTTATAAGCTGCAAGGAAGGTGAACTGGTTCTTTCTGCGGAGACCGCCGGCAAGGCCAGCCAGATTCGCTTCCGCCAGCACGAAATCATGGAAAAACTGCGAGAGAACGAGCTGTTCCGGTTTGTCTGGAAACTGAAGGTTAAAGTCGCGCCGCCAAGGTTCCGGGAGAAGCCCGCGTTTAAAAAGGCACCCTTAAGTAAGGAAAATGCCCGGCTCCTCAAAGAGGAGGCCGGGCACACGAAGGATAAAGCACTACGCGAGGTTCTCGAAAAACTCGCAAGCCACGTCCGGGATTAAAGCGTCCTGCTTTAAGCCTGGGCTGCCAGCGCGGGCTTCATGTAGGAAATCGGCGCAGTGGCTTCGTCGTCAAACGTAACCACTTCCCATGCATCTTCCTCAGCCCGGAGCTTACGCAGCAACTTGTTGTTCAGATCGTGACCGGACTTTACGCCGCGGAACTCACCAATCAGGCTGTTGCCCAGCAGGTACAGGTCGCCAATTGCGTCCAGCACCTTGTGCTTGACGAACTCGTCATCATAGCGAAGACCGTCTTCGTTCAGAATCTTGTAGTCGTCAACCACAATGGCGTTATCCACGCTGCCACCGAGCGCCAGGTTCATGGCACGCAGCTTCTCGATGTCGCGCATGAAACCAAAGGTCCGTGCGCGGCTGACTTCCTTCACGAAGGACGTGCTCGAGAAGTCGACCGTGGCAGTCTGGGCACGACCCTTGAAGACCGGGTGATCGAAATCGATCCCGAAACTTACCTTGAAGCCTTCGAACGGCAGGAAGGTAGCTTTCTTGTCGCCCTCTTCAATGGTCACTTCACGCTTGATGCGGATAAAGCGCTTGGCAGCCTCCTGCTCGGCAATACCGGCAGATTGCAGCAGAAACACGAAGGGACCGGCAGAGCCGTCCATGATCGGCACTTCTGCAGCACTGAGCTCCACAAAGCAGTTATCAATACCGAGACCAGCCATGGCGGAGAGCAGATGCTCGACAGTCGCCACACGGACACCGTCTTTTACCAGCGTCGTGGACAGCATGGTCTCACCCACATTTTCCGCACAGGCACGGATCTCGACCATCGGGTCCAGATCAGAACGGCGGAAGATGATGCCTGAATCCACCGGGGCAGGCTTCAGGGTCAGATATACTTTCTCACCCGAGTGCAAGCCAACACCGGTGGCACGGATGGTGTTTTTGAGTGTCCGTTGTTTGATCATCGGTACATAATTCCGTCACAAAAAGGCGATATTCTAGGCAAAATTCTGCCCGGAGAATACCAGAAAATAAGACTGAATACCATTTAACCAATCAGTCCCCGCCAAACGTTCATCGGGCGCCGGCCCAAGGCACTCAGCGCACGTATTTACCGGCTTCGAGGTTCCGTTTTTTTCGCACGCAGACCGGAACCGGATCACAATTCCAACAGACTATCAGTCCGCCTGCCGGCGAAGGAATGCGGGAATATCGAGATAGTCAACGCCCTGTTCCGCGCTCTCTTTGCTCTGGTCAATGGCCACATTTCCATGGGAAACGGCCCGACGGCGCAGAACGGCGGGGCGGTCCAACTGGTTGTAATCGGTTTTCCCATCCAGGGTGCGGGTATTGTCCACAACCTTGGCCGGCTTCTCGCGGTCGCCGCCAAGCCCGGTCGCAACGACGGTCACTTTCAGTTCGTCGGTCATTTCCGGATCAATGACGGTACCCACTACGACAGTAGCCGAGTCAGAAGCAAACTCACGCACGATGTCGCCAACCTCGGAGAATTCGCCCAGATTCAGGTCCATACCGGCGGTAATGTTTACCAGGATACCCTTGGCGCCCTGCAGGTTGATGTCTTCCAGCAGCGGGCTGCGGATGGCCGCTTCGGCAGCTTCCCGTGCGCGGTTTTCGCCGGTGGCCCGGGCCGTACCCATCATTGCCATACCCATTTCGGACATGACCGTTTTTACGTCGGCAAAGTCAACGTTGATCATACCGTTGCGGGTGATCAGATCCGCGATCCCCTGAACAGCGCCCAGCAGCACATCATTTGCCGCGGCAAACGCATCCAACAGGCTGGTTTTCTTGCCCATCACCGCCAGCAGCTTTTCGTTGGGGATGGTGATCAGGGAGTCGACGCTCTCCTCAAGCTCCTTCAGGCCGGATTCGGCAACGCTCATGCGCTTGCCACCCTCGAACAGGAATGGCTTGGTAACCACGGCAACGGTAAGGATGCCAAGTTCACGGGCCACTTCCGCCACAATCGGCGCTGCACCGGTGCCGGTACCACCGCCCATGCCAGCGGTGATGAACACCATATCAGCGCCCTTGATCGCCTCGGCAATGCGATCCCTGTCTTCCAGGGCGGATTGACGGCCCACCTCAGGATTGGCGCCGGCACCCAGACCTTTGGTGATGTTGCCCCCCAACTGGATGATCTGGCGAGCGTCCATGTCGGTCAGCGCCTGCGCATCGGTATTGGCGCAGATAAATTCGACACCTTCGATGTCGCTGTTGAGCATGTGGCGCACGGCATTGCCGCCACCTCCGCCAACACCGACGACTTTAATGACAGCGTTCTGCTGGACATTATCGACGAGTTCAAACATTTCCCCTACTCCTTCGTGCTGTTTTCAGCCCTGTTCCGGACTGTTTGTTCGAGATTGTGTTTTCGAGATACCTTCGTGTACTGCCACCCGGCGCCGTCAGAAATGACCGGTGAACCAGGCTTTCATGCGCTCAAACAGCGAGGGTGCATCTTCACCCTTGAGCACCGGCGTCCGCCCCAGATCCATCTGGCGGAAACCATGAATCAACAACCCCACGCCGGTGGCGTAGATCGGATTGTTGACCACTTCCGTCATGCCGGAGACTGCCTGCGGACAGGCCAGCCTTACCGGCATGTGGAAGATCTCTTCGGCCAGCTCCACCACGCCTTCCATGGTGGAAGAACCGCCGGTAATCACGATGCCCGCCGGAATCAGGTCCTCGAACCCGGACCGGCGCAATTCGGACTGCACCAGTGTGAACAGCTCCTCGTAACGGGGCTCCACGACCTCGGCCAGAGCCTGCCGCGAGAGATCCCGCGGAGCGCGATCCCCGACGCTGGGCACCTTGATGGTTTCATCGGCGCCGGCCAGTTGGGTCAGCGCGCAGGCATACTTGATCTTGATTTCTTCGGCATTCTGGGTCGGTGTCCGCAGTGCCATGGCGATATCGTTGGTCACCTGATCGCCGGCGATCGGGATCACCGCGGTATGACGAATCGCACCACCGGTGAACACGGCGATGTCGGTGGTTCCGCCACCGATGTCCACCACACAGACGCCCAGTTCCTTTTCATCTTCGGTGAGAATGGCGTGACTGGACGCCAGCTGCTCCAGGATGATGTCATCCACCTCAAGGCCACAGCGCTTCACGCATTTCTCGATATTCTGGGCGGCGTTAACCGCGCAGGTCACCAGATGAACCTTCGCCTCCAGCCGCACACCGGACATGCCCATCGGCTCCTTGATGCCTTCCTGACTGTCAATCACAAATTCCTGGGGCAGAATGTGCAGGATCTTCTGATCTGCCGGAATCGCAACCGCCTGGGCGGCATCAATTACCCGGTCGATATCGGCCTGGGTGACTTCCCGGTCACGGATGGCAACAATCCCGTGGGAGTTCAGGCTCTTGATGTGGCTACCGGCGATACCTGCGTATACCGAATGAATGCGACACCCTGCCATCAACTCTGCCTCTTCCACGGCGCGCTGAATCGCCTGGACAGTGGTTTCAATGTTTACCACCACCCCGCGCTTGAGACCCCTGGAAGGATGCGAGCCAATGCCCACCACTTCGATGGTGCCGTCCATCTTGCGCTTGCCGACAATCGCAACCACTTTCGAAGTTCCGATGTCGAGGCCGACAATCATGTTTTCCGTTTCAACCGATGACATGTGTTCCACCAAACCGTAGGTCTGTATTAACCGTTGCTATGATTTTGGGCCGGAAGCTGCCACAGCAGCCTTCCACTTGACCGCCACACCATTGGTGTAACGGGCATCCACCCGACTGACTTCGTCCGACCGTGCCGCCAGCCGGTTTTCATAAACCGTGATAAACCGTTCAAATCGCTGTTTCACCTGATCCCGACCAAGCACCACTTCGATGCCGTTGGCCAGCTGCAGGGTCCAGGCGCCCCGATGTTCCAGGGACAAACCCGCAAAACCCAGTCCCCGGGCAACCAGCTTTTCGCTCATGGTCCGCGCCATGTCGATCACATCACGCACCCGTTCATCCGGTCCCGCCAGCCGGGGTAACCTGCCCGCCACTTCCGGGTTGGATGGCGCAAACAGTTCACCGGTCCGGCTTACCAGGCGCCCGTCGGTCCAGTAGGCCAACGGCTTCTTTTCCCGGATATCAATCACCAGGCGATCTGGCCAGACCCGCTGCACGGCAGCGGATTCAACCCAGGGCCGACGCTCCAGGCTGGCCTTGATGTCGGACAGATCCGTGGCGAAATAGCTCTTGCCAATCCAGTTGCCGGCCGCACGCTCGATTGCAATCCGGCTATCGCCGATAAAATCCCCTTTCACATCCACCGCCAGGATCTGCTGATCCATGGCGCCCAATACCTTGCCGGTTCCCCAGGGCACCAGAGCGGCAAGCAGAACAATCACCGCGCCCATACCCACCTGAAGCCAGGGCACCGCTGCCAGAACACCTCTCAACACGCCAAACCGGTCCCGCTCAGTCCCGAGGGAGGTTGCCCCCCGGCGCCGCGGGGGCTCGGACGGTGTAGCCCGGCTCCGGATCAGCAGTGTCTCAAGCATCGGCGACCTCCAGTGTGTCCCTGAGAATCCTTACCACCAGCTCTTCAAAGCTGATGCCCGCCGCCTTGGCCGCCATAGGTACGAGACTGTGATCAGTCATTCCCGGCACGGTATTGACTTCCAGCAGCCAGAACTTGCCGTCGCTGTCCTGCATGATGTCAACCCGGCCCCAGGTCCGGCAGCCGACAACCCGGAACGCATCCAGTGCCAGGTGCTGAAGCCGCACTTCATCCTCAGGTGCCAGACCGCAGGGAATCCGGTAGCGGGTGTCGTCCGCCAGGTACTTGGCGTCGTAGTCGTAGAACACGTGGTCCGTGCTCAGCCCGATCGCCGGAAGCGCCTGGTCCTGCAGCAGACTGACAGTAAACTCCGGCCCTTCAATCCACTCTTCCACCAATACCAGACTGTCCAGCGCCGCAGCCGCTTCGTAGGCTTCGGCCAGCTCGGCTGCGGTGTAAACCTTACGGATACCGATGCTGGAACCTTCCCGGGAAGGCTTCACACTCAACGGAGCCCGCAATTCGCCAATGATCTGGTCGGCCTGGGCAACATCGGACATGGTCCGGAATTTCGGAGTCGGCAGACCGCAGCCCTCGAACACGTACTTGGTTCTCAACTTGTCCATGGCCAGGGCCGAGGCCAGCATTTCGCTACCGGTGTAGGGAATACCCGCCTGAGACAGGATGGCCTGAAGCGTACCGTCCTCACCGCCACGGCCATGCAGGGCAATGAACACCCGGTCAAACTCCGGGCTGTCCACGGTTCTCAACAGGCAGCCCCGGACATCCACTGCGTAGGCATCCACGCCGGCCGACACCAGTGCCGCCAGAACCGCCTTTCCGCTTTTCAGGGATACCTCCCGCTCTGCGGAATCACCGCCCATAAAAACGGCCACGCGTCCGAGAGCCCGCACGAGGTCGGGGTCGGCCTGATAGGCCTGTGGTTCCGCATGATGCATCTCACTCACCTGTGATCACTCCCGCGGCCGCCAACCGCGAAGCCACTCCACCAATATCCCCGGCGCCCTGGGTTATCAACAGGTCGCCATCCTGCAGCACATTGGCCAGCAGGGATTCAATCTCCCGGTTATCCTCAACGAACACCGGCTCTACCTGCCCTCTCTGGCGAATGCTGCGGCACAGGGCGCGGCCATCAGCCCCCGGGATCGCAGGCTCGCCGGCAGAATAGACATCCATCAGCAGCAAACTGTCCACCTCCGACAACACGCGGACGAAATCTTCGTAAAGATCACGGGTCCTGCTATATCGGTGCGGCTGGTACACCATCACCAGACGTCGATCCGGCCAGGCATCGTGGGCGGCACGGATAACCGCCTCAACCTCAGTGGGGTGGTGACCATAATCATCCACCAGGGTGATTGTGCCTTTGGGCGTCTTGTAGTCGCCGTACACCTGGAACCGGCGTCCGACACCGGCAAATCCGGCCAGACCACGGCCAATCGCCTCATCCGCGACACCTTCATCGGTCGCCACGGCAATCGCCGCCAGCGCGTTCGCCACGTTGTGACGACCGGGCATTTTCAGTTCCACCGTCAGATCGCTCCGGCCGGCCGGGCGCTTCACCACAAAGTGGGTCCGCAAGCCATCGGAGGTGATGTTCTCGGCCCGGTAATCCGCCTCCGGGTTGTCGATGCCATAGGTAATGATCGCCCTCGATATCCGGGGAATGATTTCCTGGACATAAGCGTCGTCTACGCACATCACCGCCACGCCATAAAACGGCAGGTTATGAAGGAAATCGACGAAGGTCTGCTTCAGCTTTTCAACATCGCCGCCATAGGTATCCATGTGGTCCGCTTCGATGTTGGTAACCACCGAAATGACCGGCGTCAGATGCAGGAACGACGCATCGCTTTCGTCAGCCTCCGCCACCAGATAGCGGGACCCACCGAGCTGGGCATTGGTGCCGGCACTGTTCAGCTTGCCGCCGATCACGAAAGTCGGATCCAGCCCGGCCTCACCCAGAACCGATGCGATCAGACTGGTTGTGGTGGTTTTACCATGGGTACCAGCCACAGCGATCCCGTGCCGGTAACGCATGATCTCAGCCAGCATTTCGGCCCTGGGCACAATAGGAACACGCCGGTTGCGGGCGGCTGTGACTTCCGGATTGTCAGAAGCCACAGCAGACGAAACCACCACGACATCTGCGCTGGCACTGTTTTCTTCCCTATGACCGATCTGAACCTCGACGCCCATGGCTTTCAGGCGACCGGTAACCGGGCCTTCTTTCAGATCCGAGCCGGAGACGTCATACCCCTGGTTTTTGAGCACCTCGGCTATGCCACTCATACCGGCACCACCAATACCCACGAAATGGATGTGGCGGATCCGGCGCATTTCAGGCACCTGATAGACCAGGGGCGGATTGTTTGCATCAGCCATTAGCGGCCTCCAGACAGTAATTCACGACTCTCTCCGTTGCATCAGGGCGGGCCAATGTTCTGGCAGCCTTCGCCATATCGGTTACCCGGCTGCGGTCCCGGGATAAATCACCCAGGGTTTCTGCCAGTACGACCGGGGTCATCTTTGATTGCGGGATCAATATGGCGGCCTTCTCGGCCACCATTTGCTCACCGTTTTTGGTCTGGTGATCGTCCACTGCATGGGGAAACGGCACCAACACAGCGCCGATGCCCGCGGCACAGAGCTCGGAGACGGTCAGCGCGCCGGAGCGGCACAGAACCAGATCGGCCCATTGGTAGGCATCTGCCATGTCCTTGATAAACGGTTCGACGCTCGCCTCAACCCCGTGTTTTTCATAAGCCGCCCGGGCAACCTCAGCATGGCGTTCACCACACTGGTGGCGAACAACCGGTCGTTGTGTTTCTGGCAGCAGGGCCAGTGCCTCCGGCAACTGCTGGTTGAACACCTGGGCACCAAGACTGCCGCCAATCACCAGCAACCTGAGAGGACCCTCCCGGCCCGCCAACCGCTGCTCTGGTGCGGGTAACGTCGCCAGATCCTCCCGGACCGGATTGCCGGTGCACCGGGTGACGACTTTCGGTCCAAAGCTTCCGGGGAAGGCTTCGAGCACGGTTTCCGCAAACCTCACCAGAATCCGGTTGGTCATTCCCGCAATGGCATTCTGTTCGTGTATCACCAGCGGGGTCCGGGTCAGCCAGGCGGCCACACCACCGGGCCCGGTGACAAAACCGCCCATGCCGACCACACAATCCGGACGAATCTGGCGCAGGACGGTGAATGCCTCACCGAGAGCCCGCATCAGGCGGAACGGTGCGAGCACCAGCGCAAGTCTGCCCTTACCCCGCAAACCGGAAATATGAATCAGCGAAAGCGGAATATCGGTCTCACCGATCAGCCTCTGCTCCATACCGCCGCTGGCGCCAAGCCAGTAGACCTGGTGACCGCGGGCTTCAAGGGCACGTGCCGTGGCCAGAGCCGGGAAAACATGCCCACCGGTACCGCCAGCCATCATCAGAAAGCGGCGCTGGTCAGTCATAAACCGCACCCCCCCGCTTTTTCGGACCGGCCTTTTCACGGGCCAGCTTTTCCTGATCGAGACGCTCCATTTCAACCCTGGCCAGAATGCCGATGCTGACGCAGGTGATTATCAGGCTGGAGCCGCCATAGCTGACCAGCGGCAGGGTCAGTCCCTTGGTGGGCAGCAGACCGGTACTGACCGCCATGTTGATACCGGCCTGCAGGCCAACCAGCAAAGTCAGGCCGTAAGCAAAGCAGGCGGCAAAAGGCATGCCCGCATTCTCGGCCCGGCGGGCGATCACGAAGCCGGTAATCACCAGCAGTGTGAACAGACTGAGCACAAGCAGCGAACCCAGGAGCCCGAACTCCTCGGCAATAATCGCGAAGATGAAATCGGTATGAGCCTCTGGCAGGTAAAACAGCTTCTGGATGGAATTGCCCAGGCCGACACCGCCCCAGTCTCCACGACCAAAGGCAATCAGCGACTGGGTCAGCTGGTAGCCGCTGTCGAACTGGTCTTTCCAGGGGTCGAGATAACTGACGACCCGCTTCAGGCGGTACGGCTGGGTGACGATGAGAATGGCACCCAACACCACCAACGTGCCGATCAACGGCACAAACCGACTCAGCCGCACACCGCTCAGGAAGATCATTCCCGCCGCGGCCGTGACCAGCACCACCGTGGCACCAAAGTCTGGCTGAATAACCAGAAGAACCGATGCGAGCCCCAGAACCACCAAGGGTTTCAGGAAGCCGGCCCAGGTATTGAGCAACTCCTCACGGCGCCGGACAACGTAGCCGGCCAGGTACGCTATCAGGCATAGCTTGGCCACTTCCGATACCTGGACATTAAACAGGCCAAAAGGAATCCATCGGGTCGAGCCGTTCACGGTTCGTCCGAGGGGTGTAAGGACCAGAACGAGCACCAGAAGACCGATACCCAGAAGCAACCAGCCACTGCGTTCCCACCAGGCCACAGGCACATTGACGGCCACCAGTGCCGCAAGAAAACCAAGGCCGGCAAACATCAGTTGGCGAATCACGTAGTGATAGCTGTTACCCAGGGTTTCAGCGGCCATATCCATGGATGCTGACGAAATCATCACAACCCCTACGACCATCAGCGCCACGGAACTGATCACCAGCATGGCCAGCGGCTGGATTTCTCCAAGCCACTGGTTCCGGTCTGGCAATGAAAGATCTGCGTTCATCACAGGCCCTCCACCAGTGAACGGAACTGATCACCACGGTCCAGGTAATCGCGGAACATATCAAAGCTGGCACAGGCCGGGGACAGCAACACCCGGTCCCCCGGGTACGCCAGTTCCGCAGACCTGGAGACCGCGTCTGCCAGACTCTCCGACTGATAAACCGGAACACCACTGCCAAGAACATCAGCAATGGCCGGGGCATCGCGACCGATCAGCACCACCGCCCGGCAGTGCAGGGCAATGGGTGCCTCCAGCGCGGTGAAATCGGCGCCCTTTCCATCACCGCCGGCAATCAGCACAACCTTGCCATTCTCTGGAGCCAGGCTCTCGATGGCCGCCACCGTTGCACCGACATTCGTGCCCTTGGAATCGTTTATGAAATCCACGCTGTTAAACCGGCGAACAAATTCGCACCTGTGCGGCAGGCCCGGAAACTCCCGGGCCACCTTCAGCATCACGTCCATCGGCAGTCCCGTAGCGTGTCCCAGTGCCAGGGCCGCCATGACATTGCTGATATTGTGGCGCCCGAGCAGCCTGAGTTCACTGGCGAGGATCAGGTTGTCGAAACCAAAAGTAATCCAGGTGCCCTGGTCGTCATCCCGGGTACTAAAGGTTTCCGGGTTTACCCTGTGAAAACCAAAACACAGGAACCTGAGGTTGTCCCGCGCCATCGGTGTACTGAGGGCATCGTCCAGATTGACAATGGCATTCCTGCAGCCCCGGTAAATCCGCTGTTTGGCCTGGAAATAGGCCATCCTGTCCGGGTAGCGGTCCATGTGATCGTCACTGACGTTCAGTACCGTGGCCGCAAGGGCGTTCAGCTCTTCCGTGGTCTCCAGCTGGAAACTGGACAACTCGAGCACGTACAGGTCTGCGCCCTGGTTTAACAGGTTCAGGGCCGGAGTACCGATATTGCCCCCCACGGCCACCTTGCGACCGGCCGCTCTGGCCATTTCACCCAACAGGGTGGTCACCGTGGTTTTGCCGTTGGAGCCGGTGATTGCAACGATGGGGGCATCCGCCGCCTCGGCGAACAGGTCAATGTCGCCCCGGATGCGTGCGCCCTGCTTCGCAGCACCCGCGATCGCTGGCTCCGCAATACTGATGCCCGGGCTCACCACCAATTCGTTGAAACCTGCAAACAGGTCGCGGTCGAAAGGCCCGAGATGCACCGGAGTATCCGGCCAGCCTGCTCTGAGCTCATCCAGACCGGGAGGCGCCGTGCGGGTGTCTGCAACCGCTATGTCCCGCCCTTGTTCAGACAGATAGCGCACGCAGGAGAGCCCGGTTTTACCGAGCCCTACGACCAGTGTGCGGCGATCCGAAACAATGACACTCATAGCAGCAGCGTTTTCCTATCTCAGTTTCAGACTGGCAATGCCAATCAGGACCAGAACGACTGTGATGACCCAGAACCGGACAATAACCCGGGGCTCTGGCCAGCCTTTCAATTCAAAGTGATGATGCAGGGGGGCCATGCGGAAGATTCTGCGCCCGGTCAGACGGAACGAGGCAACCTGCAGGATCACTGAGATTGTCTCCATAACGAAGACACCACCCATAATGAAGAGCACAATTTCCTGCCGGACAATAACCGCAACCACCCCGAGAGCCGCACCGAGGGCGAGCGCGCCAACATCCCCCATGAAGACCTGGGCCGGGTAGGTGTTGAACCACAGAAATCCCAGGCCAGCGCCCACCAGGGAACCACAGAACACAATGAGTTCACCGGTTCCGGGCAGGTGCGGAATCAGAAGATAATTGGCGAACTGGGCATGGCCGGACAGGTACGCAAAAATGCCAAGCGCGCCGGCCACCATGACCGTGGGCATGATGGCAAGGCCATCCAGCCCGTCTGTAAGGTTGACAGCGTTGCTGCTACCGACAATGACGAAGTAGCTCAACAGGATGAAGAGCACCGGCCCGAGGGTCAGGGAAACCTGCTTGACGAACGGCACATACAGGGAGGTTTCCTGGGGCAAGGCAGAACTGAAATAGAGCACAATCGCCGCAGTGGCACCGATCAACGACTGCCAGAAGTACTTCCAGCGGGCCGGCAAGCCGCGCGGGTTTCGCTCGACCACTTTGCGATAGTCGTCGACCCAGCCGATGGCACCAAACAGAAGAGTCACCAGAATGGTGACCCAGACATAACGATTTCCCAGATCCGCCCAAAGCAGGGTGCTGACACCGATGGCGACCAGAATCAGCGCACCACCCATGGTGGGCGTACCGGCCTTGCTGAGATGGGTTTGCGGGCCGTCGTCCCGCACCGCCTGGCCAATCTGGTACTGGCTCAGCTTACGGATCATAACCGGGCCGATGATCAGTGAAATGAGCAGGGCCGTGAGTGTTCCCAGAATTCCGCGCAGGGTCAGGTACTGAAACACCGTCAGTGCCGAAAAATATTGTGACAGGACCTCTGTCAGCCAGAGCAGCATGAGTTATTCACCTTTTCTTTAATTCCCTCCACCACGCGATCCATGGCGGAACTACGAGAACCCTTGACCAACACTGTCAACGGTGTGTTTTTTGCCCTGACAACAGATTCGACTGCCTGGTCATGGGTCAGACACGGCTCTGTGCCCTCACCAAACCCATCGGCGTACCCCTCACAGCCAGGCCCCACAGTGATCATTCGGTCAATGCCATGCTCCCTGGCGCACTCTCCCACGTCCTGGTGTAGCGCCCGTGCGTCCGGGCCAAGCTCTGCCATCGCGCCCAGGACTGCAATCTTCTGCCCTGCCCGCTGACCCAGAACACCCAAAGCAGCTTTCATCGAAGCCGGGTTGGCGTTGTAACTGTCATCAATCAACGTCAGTTCCGGCGACAGGTTCAACACCTGTAGCCGCCCCTTAACCGGCGCAACCTGCCCCAGCCCACTGATAATGGCCCGGTCGTCGGCACCCAGCTCCCGGGTTGCGGCAATGGCCAGCAACATGTTGGTGATGTTGTGATCACCCTCAAGCGCCAGCGAAACCCGGCAGCGCCAGTTGTCCGGGCCGTGCACCTGAATGGCTCTGGTGCCGTCGTCATGACTCTCAATCACGGCGTGGTAGTCCGCTGCCGCATCCAGCCGGCTGACACCGACAACCCGGCGACCACCCGCACGTTGCTGCCATTGGCTGAAGGCCGGATCATCCCGGTTCAGCACCACCAGGCCCTCGGCATCAACCCCATCGATAATTTCGCCTTTGGCCAGCACAATATTGTCGTAGCTGCCAAAGCCCTCTAAATGGGCCTGACCCGCGTTGGTCAGAATGGCAACCCCGGGCTTTGCCAATGCAACCGTATGGGCGATTTCGCCCAGCCCACTGGCTCCCAGCTCAATAACGCCAAAACGGTGCTCCGGCGAGAGACCGAACAGCGTCAGCGGCACACCGATGTGGTTGTTCAGGTTGCCCCGGGTCGACAGTGTTGGTCCCATCTGCGACAGAATCGCGGCACACATTTCCTTGACGGTCGTCTTGCCACTGCTGCCGGTGATGGCGAGGATTCTGGCTTCACTCTCTCCGCGATTCCCGGCCGCCAACTGCGCCAGGGCCATGAGCGTGTCGGCTACCACGAGCTGGGGTAACGACACGGTGCTGTCCGGCACATCGACAACCAGAGCAGCGGCTCCTTGCTCGCGGGCCTGCCGCAAAAAACGGTGGCCATCAAAATTCTCGCCCCGGAGAGCAACGAACAGCTGCCCCTGTTCAAGAGTGCGGGTATCGGTTGAGACTCCACCAAACACCACTGACGACAGATCATCAGACTCGCACTCGGCACCCAGCCAGCTTCGGGCCTCGGCCAGTGAAAAGGCGCGCATCATGCCACACCCCCGTTCAGCTTCAAGATGTGACGAACGTGCTCGGCATCGCTGAAGGGGTACTTCTGGCCGGCGATTTCCTGATAGGCCTCATGGCCTTTTCCGGCGATAAGCACCAGGTCATCCGGGGTTGCCGTGCGGATAGCCGTCTGGATTGCCTCAGCCCTGTCATGAATGACCGCAACCTTCTCCGTATCCGTAAACCCGGCAACAATGTCGCGGACAATGACAGCGGGGTCTTCGCTGCGCGGATTGTCATCGGTCACCACAACGCGGTCCGCCAGCTTTTCAGCCTCCCGCGCCATTTCCGGACGCTTGCCAGCATCGCGGTCGCCGCCGCATCCGAACACACAAATCAGGTCTCCGGCAACATGGGGGCGCAGCGCCGCAAGGGCATTGGCAAGGGCATCCGGTGTGTGGGCGTAGTCAACCACCACCCTGACGCCGCTGGCACCACCAAACCTTTCAAGCCTTCCCGGCGGCGGTGTCAGGCGGGCAGTGGCCTGCTGCACCCGCTCGACCGGAACGCCGAGGGTCAGGACTGTGGCCATGGCCGCCAGCACATTACTGGCATTGAAACTGCCCATCAGGGGAACGGAAATAGCAAACCGGCCCCACTCACCATCCACTTCCGCCTCAAAGCCCTCATCGGTTGGCCGGAATTCGCGCAACCAGAGTTCTGTCTGGGCTTCGTGCAGACTGTAGCGGACGCGATCACATTTGCCCGCCAGCTGATCAAATAGCTGCCGGCCGAAAGGGTCGTCAAAGTTGATGACAGAGAAGTGCAACTCCTCACGCTCAAACAAGCAGGCCTTCGCCTCGCCGTATGCCGCCATCGACCCGTGGTAATCCAGATGATCCCGGGTCAGGTTGGTAAACACGGCGCAGGTCATGGTGAGGTTGTCGATTCGCCCCTGGTCCAGGGCATGGGAGGAGACTTCCATGACAGCTGCGCGACCGTTCTGTTTCAGGATCCGTGACAGAACCCGGTTCACCTGAACCGCGTCTGGCGTGGTATGGGTCGCCGGATGCAGTGCACCGGGCATGCCATAACCGAGGGTGCCGAGGACACCGCAGGGTGTTCCCGTCTCTTTAAGGAGCTGGGCAACGTACTGGCAAACCGACGTCTTGCCGTTGGTTCCGGTGACACCAATCAGGCGCAGGCGTTGCGACGGATGTTCGAAAAACCGATCGGCAATCCTCCCGACCAAACCACGAAGACCGACCACCGGGACCACCAGGGCCCCATGTCGTTCCGAGCATTCGGCGGCCCGATCGGATTCCAGAAGGATAGCCGTAGCACCCGCTTTAATCGCCGCATCGACATAAAAATCAGCGGGCGTACTGGTCCCCGACAGCGCAATAAACGCGTCGCCGGAGGCCACCTCCCGGCTGTCGGTCTTCAGACCATGGATAGTTACGTCGAAGACCGACGGAACCACCATGACTCCTTGCAACAAAGTGCTGAGAGATGTGATGCACATAGGCTTACCCTCGCTCCCCGGGCGCTGGAGAAACAGTTTTTGCCTCCCCAACGTCCAGTTCAGGCTTCACATTCAGTAGTCGCAGTGCGTCACTCATCACCCTGGCGAACACCGGCGCTGCCACTTCCCCGCCGTAATATTCACCGGACTGCGGCGCATCAACGGCCACAACCGTAACCAGTCTCGGATTATCAATAGGTGCGATACCTGCAAAGATGGCTTTGTACTGACTGTCTTCATAGCCCTGATCGCCAACCAGGTGAACCGTTCCGGTCTTGCCCCCGGCAGAATAGAATCCCGGCTGGGCCCGCTTTCCCGTACCACGGGAAACCACCTGCCGGAGCATATTGCGGACCTCATAACTGACCTGCTCGGACAACACCCGATAGCCTTCGGGCTCTTCATCGCGCTTCACAAGGCTCAGGGGGTAATGCACACCACCATTGGCAATCACCATATAGGCCTGTGCCAGCTGAAGAGCATTCACGCTCATACCGTAACCATAGGACAGGGTCGCCTCTTCCACCGGCCGCCACTTCGATGGCGCTGGCAGCACACCGACGGCTTCCCCGGGAAAGCCGATCCCGGTTGGCTGGCCGAGCCCCATTCGCGCATACAGATCCCGGATAACATCACCGCCGAGATCGGTAGCGATCTTGCTGATTCCCACATTGCTGGATTTGACAATAATGTCAGTCACACCCAGCAGGCCATAGTTGCGATGATCGCGGATGGTAAAACGGCCAAAACGCCGGTAACCCGGGTTGGTATCAATGGTGCTATTGACTGAATATTTACCAGATTCCAGCGCTGCCGCCATGGTGATCGGCTTCATGGTTGAACCGGGCTCAAACAGATCAGTGATGGCCTTGTTTCTGAGGTTTTCCGCTGCCAGCTGGCTGCGGTCGTTGGGGTTGTAAGACCCCTGGTTCACCATTGCCAGAACCTCACCGGAATCGACATCCAGCATGACCAGTGTGCCGCCGCGGGCATTGTGGGCGGTTACCACGGCTTTTAGCTCACGGTAAGCCAGGTACTGAAGACGCAGATCAATACTGAGCGCGAGATCACGACCGGGGCGGGCGTCCCTGATCAGCGTCAGGTCCTTGATAATCCTGCCCCGGTTATCCTTGAGAACCCGCTTGCGGCCGGATTCGCCGGACAACCATTGATTGTAGGCCAGCTCGATACCCTCCTGGCCACGCTCGTCGATATTCGTAAAACCGACCACGTGAGCCGTCACTTCGCCTGCGGGGTAGTAACGACGGTATTCCTGGCGCGCATAAACACCCTGAATATCCAGAGCCAGGGCCTGTCTGGCGAGATCAGGCTGAACCTTGCGGCGCAGGTAGATGAACTCACGACCGGAATACTCCTTCAGCCGCTCACGCAGGGAGGCTTCACTGATGTCGAGCAGCCGGGCAAGATTGGTCAGACGCGGCTCAGCGGGATCGGTCTCGGAGGGGTTGGCCCAGATGGTCTGCACCGGCGTACTGACCGCCAGAGGTTCACCATATCGATCGGTAACAACACCTCGGTGGGCGTCGATGGCCTCAACCCGCATGGTCCGGACATCCCCCTGCTTGCGCAGAAATTCGTTGTCGACCACATGCAGGTCGACCAGACGCCAGCCCAGCACCCCGACAACCAGGAGAAAGACGCCCAGCACGGAGCCAAAGCGCCAGGCTGCCAGCCCGGACGCCAAACGCTGCCCCCATGTTGTCTGCTTCCCCTGATCGGACACGTCGATCACCCTGAATGTTGTTATCGTTGGTTACTGACTGGCAACCGGAGACATCAGAGGTACCAGTACAATGTCCTGACGCCCCGGCACCACCATATTGAAACGCTCTGCCGCCAGATTCTCCACCCGGCCATGAGCGCTCAGGGCGCTTTGTTCAAGCAGAAGCTGACTCCATTCACTTTGGTACCGATCCCGCTCCGCCTGAAGCTGCGACAAGGTATTGAAAAGCCCACGGTTCTCATGAGCGCTCACGACAACACCAATGGAGGAAGCAACCAGCACCACCACCAGAGCAAGAGACACCAGGACCTTGCCCTGCCGTGTGGCATCAAAAACCTGCCGTGAAATACGAACAGCCGTTGCCACGCCATCCCGGACTTTCTGCTTGTTCAACTTTGCCGTTTTAACCGGCTCTTCAATGGCTACCGCGCCCATGACTACACGCTCCCCTGCGAGTTTTTTCTGATATCAGTGCGTTCCAGCACCCGCATGACTGCGCTGCGGGCGCGTACATTGTCGCTTACTTCGTCAGCACCGGCCTTATTGGCCTTGCCAACAAGTCGGAAGTCCGACGCTTCCTGGTCTGCGGTCACCGGTACACCTTTGGGCATCTGGGGCCCGCGGGCCAGGTCCCGCATAAATCGTTTAACCAGCCGGTCTTCCAGCGAATGAAAGCTGATGACCACCAGCCGGCCACCCGTTGCCAGCCGATCGACCGCCGCCCGGAGGCCAATTTCGAGATCTTCCAGCTCCCGGTTGATAAAAATCCGGATCGCCTGGAAGGTCCGCGTGGCCGGGTGCTTGTGCTTCTCTTTTTTGGGCACCGCCTCGCTGACCAGTTCCGCCAGTTGGCGAGTCGTCTCAACAGGCACTTCCTGCCGACGCTGAACCAGGAGCCGGGCAATACGGCGGGAGAAGCGTTCCTCCCCATACCGCCAGATCACGTCTGCGATTTCAGCTTCTTCTGCCGTTGCCAGCCATTGCGCGGCAGTCGGTGATTGCCCGGTATCCATCCGCATATCCAATGGGCCATCGCGCATGAAACTGAAACCACGGGACGCGTCATCAAGCTGGGGTGACGAGACACCAAGATCCAGCAACACACCGTTCACCGATTTCCAGCCCTGCCCGGTGACGGCTGTGTCCAGCTCGGCAAAAGAGCCGTGAAAACAGTGGAAGCGGCCGTCCTTCGCTTCGAGTCCCCGGGCCGCCCTGATTGCTTCGGGGTCCTTATCAATACCCAGCAGCTGGCCCGCCTCACCCAGACGCCCAAGAATCAGACGGCTGTGGCCACCCCGCCCAAAGGTGCCATCCACGTAGTATCCGTCGGGGTCGTTGACCAGATAGTCGACCGCCGAATCCAGGAGCACCGAGCGATGCGAATAAGACGCTCCGGCTTCCTGCCTGCGATCGGAGGTCATAGCGACAGCGCCTCCATCTCGGGCGGCATGTCATCGTCATCGGAGGACTCATCCAGCCAGGCAAACCAGCGCTCTTCGCTCCACAACTCGAACTTTTTGCCCTGCCCGATCAGCATCAGCTTTTTCTCCAGATGGGCGTAGCTTCTCAGGGTCGGGGGAATCAGGATGCGCCCGGCTGAGTCCAGCTCCATGGGCGCCGCGTTACCCAGGATCAGACGCTGCAGTCGGCGGGCCGCCTTATTCATATTGGGAAGGGCCTCAATCTTGGGCCTCAGAACTTCCCATTCGGGCTCGGGATAGACCAGCAGACACCGCTCTTCGTCGGCATTCGCCGTCAATACAATGCGCCCACCACAGGCCTGCGCGAGCTGTTCGCGCACCTTGGCAGGGATCGCCAGGCGACCCTTCGCATCCATATTGATGGCATGACTGCCGAGAAAATTACTCATTCACACTGTCTCTGGGTGCCTGAAATCCACAAAAAACCACTAGAAACCACTTTTTCCCACTTCCGCACACTATAGAAACACGCAATACACAATGCAAGCGCCGCAAACAGCGCCACACGCGGGAAAGTTCCTTTTATGACAAGAGGTTACAGAGCCGGATTCAATGAAATGGTGAGATTACGAAAAAGAAAAGAAGTAAAATCAAACACCTGCAAAAAGATCTAAAGAAGACAAGTGAGGTTTAAGATTTTTTGGCTATAAAAGACATCTGTTGAGAATGACAGACTTCACATGAAGGGAATAAAAAAGTGAGCTCGCCGATAAGCCGGGTTCTGTCTTGGACAGTCATTCATCTAGGGCCTGCGTCACCACAGGCCTCAAGCAACCTACCCGAATCCAGCGCGGGCCACGCCATTGGATTCCTATTTGGTCTTGCTCCAGGTGGGGTTTACCATCGCCGTGGACTGTTGCCAGCCACGCGGTGCGCTCTTACCGCACCGTTTCACCCTTACCGTCGCCCGAAGGCGCTTAGGCGGTCTGCTTTCTGTTGCACTTTCCGTCGGCTCGCGCCGCCCAGGCGTTACCTGGCACCTTGCCCTGTGGAGCCCGGACTTTCCTCCCCCGGTGAAACCGGCGGCGACTGTCTGGCGAGCTCGGCCGTGACAATACTCCTGCGCCTACAGCCTTGCAAGAGAAACTGCCACGGGCACTCAACCATCTTTCAGCGCCAGCGCCCGCCGATAAAGCTCGTTCCTTGAAAGCCCGGTCAATTCGGCGGCCATCTTCGCCACCTTCTTTACCGGCAATTCCGCCAGCAGCACCTTCAGCACCCGATCAACATCCAGAGTCGCCGCATCGCTATCGTCAGCGCGAGGTTCGGCACCACGGATCATCACCACAAACTCACCACGGGTGCCATGGGGGTCCTGCTCCAGCTCGGCCAGAACCTCGTGCACCGCGCCTGAATAGAAGGTCTCGAAAGTCTTGGTGATTTCCCGGCCCAGCACCATCTCCCGGTCAGGCCCCAGAACCTCGGCGATATCCCGCACGGATTCGAGGATCCGGTGGGGCGATTCGTAAAAGACGAGGGTCGCAACTTCACTGGAGAGAGACTCAAGACTCGCGCGGCGGCCGGAACGCTTTGCGGGAAGAAATCCCACAAACAGGAACCGGTCTGTGGGCAACCCGGCGGCACTCAACGCGGTCACCAGAGCACAGGCACCCGGAATGGGACTGACCACGAATCCGGCGGCTCTGGCCTCACGGACCAGAACATAGCCCGGATCGGAGATCAGCGGAGTGCCGGCATCGGAAATCAGGGCCACATCCCGCCCCGCTTCAAGTTCCGCCAGCAAGCTGGCAGCACGGTCTTTTTCGTTGTGATCGTGCAGCGCAACCAGCCGCTTCTGAATGCCCAGATGATTCAGCAGCCGGCCACTGTGCCTTGTATCCTCAGCGGCTACCACATCAACACCGGCCAGGACCCTGGTTGCGCGCGGAGACATATCGTCCAGATTACCAATCGGCGTAGCAACAATAAAAAGCGTTCCGCCTGAAGCACCTTCCCGGCTCACCCCAGAGGGGAAATCACTGACCACATTTTTCAAAGTGCCTGCCTCATTGATGGGAACCCCCGGACCGTGACAGTTACGTCATGTGAATTCAGCCCGGAGCTGTTAAACTTGCCACCGTTAGTCTGGCGCCACAAGCCCAATAATCCGGAGTATATCGAGCTTGCCATGATAGAGACCCGCATCCATAAACGAGCCCTGGCCAGCGTTCTTGCCGCCGCCCTTTTTTCCGCCGGTTGTGCCAGCGTCAATCTTGATTCGCACATTGCGCAAACTGCCGATCAGGCCCTTGAAATGGCCAGCAGGGAAGACAACCTCGAGACGGCCCAGGCCTACCTGCTCAGAATTGCCAGCCGGTTCCAGGATCAGGGCGACCACGCGGCAGCCCGAACGCTACTCCAAAGTGAGCGGCTGGCGCAAGCTGCACCGGCACTTGAAAACCAGAAACTGCTCCTGTCCATGGCAAGCGCAACGGCGCTTGCCGATAAATCCTGGGCAAAAGAACTTGCCAGTGGGATGTCACCTTCGGATTTCATCGACTACCCGGCAGACCTGATGGCGCGGGCAGCAAATCTGCAAGCCGACACCTTCGCACTTGCAGAAAACCCGTTGTCCGCGGCCATGACCCTCATATTGCTGGCCCAGACCGACAATACTGCCGATGCACAGCAAATTCATGACCGGGTCTGGTCATTTCTGGAGCAAGTACCTGATGGCCAGCTGGATTCCGCCTCAGCGGATGCAATCGGCTATGAGGCCCAAGGCTGGCTGGAGCTGGCAAGGATTGTACGAGCACCCGATATCGGCATCGATGAACAGGGTCGGATCATACGCGGCTGGCAGAACAACTGGCCGGGCCATCCCGCCGCGCAGGTGCTGCCGTCCGACCTGCGGCTGATCGCGACACTTGCCGACAGCCGACCCGAGAAAATCGCTCTGGCGCTGCCCCTTAAAGGCCCGCTGGCAACAGCAGGGAAAGCGATTCGGGACGGTTTTCTTGCCGCCTACTACCTGGACGACTCCGCTAATCGCAGTAAAACCGATATCCGGATCTTTGACACCTCCGCAACACCGTTCAGCGAACTGTATCGCGAGCTTTCAGAACAGGACATTGATCTGGTGGTCGGCCCTCTTGAGAAAGAGGCCCTCGCCGGACTTGGTTCCATGAACACTCTTCCGATACCGGCTCTGGGACTGAATTACCTGCCATCCGGCACCCAGGCACCGGACGGCCTCTACCAGTTTGGCCTGTCAGCCGAAGATGAAGCGCGCCAGATAGCCGACAGACTGTTGGCCGAAGGGCTGCGTCAGGTGTTGGTACTTATTCCCCAAGGCGAGTGGGGCGACCGCGTGGAACAAGCGCTCCTGCAGCGGATCGCCGCCTCTGATGGTGTTGCCCTGGATATCGAACGCTTCTTCAGGGAAGACAATCTCAGGGCCGTGACAGCCGACCTGCTTGGCATTACCGTATCCCGTGACCGGGCCATCCAGGTCGAACGCACCATTGGTATAAACGTTGAATTCGAGCCCCGCCGTCGTCAGGATGCGGACGCCATCGTCATGGTGGCAGAGGCCACGGTCGCGCGCCAGTTCAAGCCGCTGTTTGCCTTCTATTTCGGGGGCGACCTGCCCGTTTATTCGCCCTCCATCATCTACGAAGGCACCCCATCGCCTTCCCGGGACCGTGACCTGAACGGGGTTATTTTCACCGATATTCCCTGGGTTCTCGGGGACGATAGCGAACTTCGCGCAGGGGCCACGGAGATCATGTCAGGCACCCGAGGCCAGCAAGGCCGACTGTTTGCCATGGGCGCAGACGCCTGGCACCTTAGCAAACGGCTACCACTGCTCAGGCAGGTCGACAGCGCCTCGATTGCGGGGCAGACCGGCGTCCTGACCATGACACCGTACGGCAGCATCCACCGGGAACAGCTATGGGCACAATTCCGGAACGGAACGCCGGAACTTCTGCCGAAGCTCACGCCCGGAGTCTCCGACACCTCTTCCCGAAATGTGGCAATGCCGGTCACCAGACAGAATTAAGGAACAATTCAATCGCCATGGATGGCACAAAAGCCCAGGGAAATCACTTCGAAGGCGTTGCGGCTCGCTACCTTGCCAGTCGCGGTGTCCGGATTGTTGAACGTAACGTTTATAATCGCGGCGGTGAGATAGATCTGATCGGCCGGGATGGCGAAACGCTGGTCTTCTTTGAAGTCCGGTACCGGGGGCCCGGCAGCCTCGTCGACCCCGCAAGCTCCATCAATTACCCAAAACAGAAGCGACTGATAAAGGCGGTTTCGTTTTATCTGCACAGGCATGGGCTCTGGAATAGCGTCTCACGAATTGACGTGGTTGCGATCAGCCCGGGTACCGTCAAAAAATACCGGGTACAATGGATCAGGAATGCAATTCTGGCAGGATGGTGATACTGACGATGACCGATACGGAACACCAGATCAATCAGTGGTTCGCAAGCCACATGGAGCACACGGCTCAGGCGGCAAGCACCGCAGGCCCCGCCATTGAGGATGTTGCAGACGCCTTCGTAGCCACCCTGCTCCAGGACGGAAAAATCATCACCTGCGCCAATGGTAACGCCAATATACTGGCCCAGTACTTCTGCACCTCACTCCTGAACAGATTTGAACAGGACAGGCCCGCGCTACCGGCCATCAACCTCGGGGCAGACGCTACTACCTACTCAGCTATCTGTCGGGACAACCGGTTCAACGACACCTTCTCGCGGCAGGTCAGAGCAATCGGCAAGCCCGGAGACCTGCTTTTTGTGATCGTTGACGATGGCCACAAAGCCAACCTCATTCAGGCCATCCAGGCCGCCCACGACCGGGAAATGAGCGTTGTTGTTCTCAGCGCCAGGGAGAAGTCCGACATTACCTCCCTCATGCATCCCGAAGACCACGAGATCGCGCTCAACAACCTGAGCCCAACCGAGGCAACACCCCTGCTACTGTTAATCATTAATGCGCTGTGCGGGCTGATCGACGGCAAGCTTTTCGGAGGATAAAAAAGCCAGCTTGCGCTGGCTTTCTGGAACGGGAAAAACGGCTACTTAACGACCTTGAGCGTCGGCCTTCCTGAGGGCCGATCCTCCTGCCCGGAAGGAGACTGGTCTCCGTCGCGCTCGCGGGTAGTGCCATCAGGATCCGGTGAGCCCGGCTCACTGCCGAACACCATGCCTTCACCATTCTCCTTCGCGTAGACCGCCATAACCGCCTGCAGAGGTATGAACACCTGCATGGGCACACCGCCGAAGCGGGCACTGAACTCCAGCGCACCATTACCGATGACCAGGCCACGAACGGCGCCCGGGCTTATATTCAGAACAATCTGCCCGTTTGCCACATGCTCGGTCGGCACCTGCACACCCTGAATGCCTGCATCCACCACAATGTAGGGCGTACAGTCATTGTCCAGAATCCACTCATTGAAAGCACGTACCAGGTACGGACGGCTGGACGTCATGGTGTTTTTGCTCTCAGCCACTGCCACTCTCCTGCTCCGGCCAGCGGAACGTTTCCAAATCAGCTGCGAATGTCTTCTTCCAGATCAGACAGGCTTGCTTTGAAACCCTCCCGGCTGAAAATGCTGTCCATGTATTTCTGCAGCGGCTTGGCCTGTTTTTCGTCGAGGTCGATACCTAGTGTCGGGAGACGCCATAGAATCGGCGCAATGCAGCAATCCACAATAGTGAACTCTTCGGACAGAAAGAAAGGCATTTCACCGAACAGCGGTGCCGTTGCCAGCAGGCTTTCCCGCAGCTCTTTACGCGCCGTCTCGGAAGCTTTGGCGTTTGGCTGGGCCAGAATCCGGTCAACCAGACCACACCAGTCTTTCTGGATACGATGGATCATCAGCCGGCTGTTGGCTCGGGCGACCGGATAAACCGGCAATAACGGCGGGTGAGGAAAACGCTCGTCGAGGTACTCCATCATGATATTGGGCTCATAAAGCACCAGATCACGATCCACCAGCGTCGGCAGGGCGTTGTATGGGTTCAGATCGGCCAGTTCGGCCGGCGGATTGTCCGGGTCCACATTAACGATATCAACGGTAACACCCTTCTCTGCCAGAACAATACGCACCCTGTGACTGTAATGACTGGCCGGATCCGAGAAAAACGTCATTGATGACCGCTTGGTCACAACGCCCATAGAACTACCTCACGAGTAAACAAACCGAAATGATCCTGAAAAAACGCAAAAATCCAGCGGGCCGGTTATTGCCCGCTGGAACTCAGGGGACGGGATTATACCCTATTTCTCAGTGTACGTCCTTCCAGTACTCACGATTGAGCAGGTAAGCGAACACAAAGAAGATGGCGACAAAGATCAGGACAAAAATCCCCAGGCGCTCACGCTCCAGCTTGACCGGATCGGCCATGTAGGACATGAAGTTGGTCAGGTCGTACATGGCCTGGTCAAACTCGGCGCCTGTCATGCTGCCCTCAATCGCGTACTCAGGACAGACATCGGCGTTATTGATGCTGCCACTAAGCGGCTCGACACTGGCCTCAACACCGATGTGCGGCTCTACAGCGCAAAGCCCCTGAAGCCCAACCAGCGCATGTGGCATACCCACCAAGGGGAACACGACATTATTTACGCCGAACGGACGCGTCTCGTCCTTATAGAAACCACGCAGGTAGGAATAGACCCAGGCTTCACCACGCAGACGGGTTTCCAGGGTCAGGTCAGGCGGCGGCGCACCAAACCAGTCGGCGGCCATGTCCTTGTTCATGGAGTTTTTCATCAGCTCACCGATTTTGGCGCCAGTGAAGATCAGATTCGCCTCATAAAGCTCAGCCGGGATCTCCAGATCGTCGGCCACTCGCTTGTAGCGGGCGTATTCCATGGAATGACACCCCATGCAGTAGTTGGTGAATGTAGCTACACCACGCTGCAGAGACGCCTTATCAGAGTGATCTGACTCAAACGCGTCGAGAGACGCAGCACCTCCGGCTGCCAGCCCCAAGGCCGGCAGGAATGCGATGAAAAGACCAAAGATCAGCTTTCTCATTATCCTGTCACCCTCTCTGGAACTGGCTTGGTTTTCTCAATGCGCGTGTAGAACGGCATCAGAATGAAATAGAGGAAGTATACCGCCGTCAGAATCTGGGCGACCATCGTGCGCCCCTCGGTCGCCGGCACCAGCCCAAGGTAGCCGAGCACAACGAAGCTCACTGCAAAAGCCGCAAGCGCAATCTTGCTCAGCCAGCCCTTGTAACGGATGGAGCGAACCGGGCTCCTGTCAAGCCACGGCAGGACAAACAGAATCGCAATGGCGCCACCCATCACAACCACACCCCAGAACTTCGCCGGCAAACCGAACAACTCCATGGTGACCGCACGCAGCATGGCGTAGAACGGCGTGAAGTACCACACAGGAGCGATATGCGCAGGAGTCTTGAGCGGATTGGCGGGCTCAAAGTTTGGCTTCTCCAGGAACAGGCCACCCACTTCCGGAAAATAGAAGACTACGACAAAGAAGATGAAGAAGAAGACCGCCACGCCGAGCAGGTCATGGACCGAATAGTAAGGGTGAAACGGAATGCCGTCTTTAGGAATGCCGTTCTCGTCCTTGTTCTTCTTGATTTCGATACCGTCGGGGTTATTCGATCCGACTTCGTGCAGCGCCAGTATATGCAGCACCACAAGAGCCAGCAGTACGATCGGCAAGGCAACCACGTGCAGTGCAAAGAAGCGGTTAAGCGTTATGCCGGAAATCAGGTAATCTCCGCGAACCCACAGGGACAGGTCGTCACCGATCACCGGAATCGCGCCGAACAGGTTAACGATAACCTGAGCGCCCCAGTAGGACATCTGCCCCCAGGGCAGCAGATAACCCATGAAAGCCTCAGCCATCAGCGCCAAATAGATCAGCATGCCAAACAGCCAGATCAATTCACGGGGCTTTTGGTATGAGCCATACATCAGGCCCCGGAACATGTGGAGATACACCACAATGAAGAACGCGGACGCACCGGTGGAGTGCAGATAGCGAAGCAGCCACCCCCACTCAACATCCCGCATGATGTACTCGACGGAGGCGAACGCACCTTCCGAGGTCGGGTTGTAGCTCATGGTCAGCCAGATACCGGTAACCAACTGGTTGACCAGCACCAACATGGCCAGGGAACCAAAGAAGTACCACGCATTAAAGTTTTTCGGCGCGTAATACTTGGCAAGGTGTTTGTTCCAGGCGTCAACAATTGGCAGACGCTCGTCTACCCAACTAATCAGCTTTTGCATTACGCTGCCTCCGGATCAAGACCAATCGTGACGGTCGCGTCATCGTCGAAGCGATAAGGCGGAATCTCGAGGTTAAGGGGGGCAGGCTGCGACAGGTAAACCCGGCCCGCCATGTCGTAGCGGGACCCGTGGCAGGGGCAGAACAGGCCACCCAGCCATTTCTCGCCCAGATCGGCCGGCGCGATTTCCGGACGATACGCTGGAACACAACCGAGATGAGTGCAGATAGCAACCATCACGGCAATTTCCGGCTTCAGGGAGCGGAAAGTGCCATCCGTGATATACTCAGGCTGCTGGGGCTCTTCCGAATTCGGATCCCGCAGCCGGTCGGTCTGCTTTTTGATATTTGTAAGCATTTCCTCTGTTCGGCGGATAACCCAGACCGGCTTACCCCGCCACTCGACGGTAATCTGCTGACCCGGTTCAACCTTATTGACATTGACGGTTACCGGTGCACCTGCTGCTTCCGCTTTGGCACTGGGATTCCAGGATGCCACGAAAGGAACGGCCGCACCGACGACGCCGACACCACCCACCACAGACGTAGCACCGATCAGAAACCGGCGCCGGCCTTGGCTTACGTCGCCATTACTCATTATGGTTTTCTCCCATCAGGCGATGTCACAGCCGGCAATTCCGCCGGCAATGTGCATCTAAAAGGACTTCACAACCCAAAAATATAAGCGAACAAATGGTAATGAAATTACCAGGGGCTTACAAGTCGGAAAGCCACGACTGGCGCCTTATCCCTGCTCCAGATCAATTTGCTGGCAAATCATCCGAACATAAAAAAACCCGACCGAAGGGGCCGGGTTTTTCAGGATCTGCTCCAGCAATATTAACGCTTGGAGTACTGAGGACGCTTACGCGCCTTGCGCAGACCCACTTTCTTACGCTCAACTTCACGGGCGTCACGGGTAACATAACCCGCTTTGCGCAGAGCTGGGCGCAGAGTTTCATCATAATCCATCAGTGCCCGGGTTAGGCCGTGGCGAATCGCGCCAGCCTGGCCACTGATACCACCACCCTTAACGGTGATGTTGAGATCGAAACGATCGGTAGATTCAGCAACCACAAGCGGCTGACGAACGATCATGCGCAGAGTCTCACGACCGAAGAAATCTTCGATAGAGCGACCATTGATGGAAATATTACCGCTTCCCGGCTTGATAAAGACTCGAGCCGTGGATGTCTTGCGGCGACCAGTACCGTAATTTTGTGCTACAGACATATCCGCCTTCCGTTAAATGTCGAGTTCTTTGGGCTGCTGGGCTGCGTGAGGATGCTCAGCGCCGGCATAGATTTTCAGCTTCTTGAACATGGCGCGGCCGAGCGGACCCTTCGGAAGCATGCCTTTGACAGACTTCTGAATAATTTGCTCGGGCGCCTTGTCGACCAGCTTCTCGAAGTTGATGGACTTGATTCCACCCGGAAAGCCGGTGTGACTATAGTACATCTTGTCAAATGCCTTGTTGCCAGTCACCCGCACCTGGCCCGCATTGATCACAACAATGTAATCGCCAGTGTCTACATGGGGGGTGTACTCAGGCTTATGCTTGCCCCGCAGACGACGGGCGATTTCGGTTGACAGACGACCCAGCGTCTTGCCGGCTGCGTCTACAACGTACCAGTCACGCTTTACTGTTTCTGGTTTCGCACTCAGAGTCTTCATTGATTCCGCCTTGAACGCTATATAAGAAACGTTAAAAACCACCACCGGTAAATGCTTTGCATCCGGAGGGGTCTCTATACCTGTTAGTTGGTCGGCAGTGACACTATTCGGGGCTGAGATAGTGACATCGCCTTGAAAAGCCAGGGCGCGAAGTATACTCGAACCACCCGGGAAATCCAACCCTGTCTCGCGCTGTTTCGTTATTCCCCTATACCGGCAGCGGGCCACCCGTATAATCTCGACACATTACCCTTTAGCGCCAGCGCCAGCGCTTCCGGTTCCACCCCCCGGATTTCTGCCAGAATGTCCAGAATTTGCGGCAGATAGACCGGAGAATTCCGCCCCGGCCGGACGCCTTCAGGTGCCATATCCGGTGCGTCTGTCTCGAGCACCAGGGATTCAGTTGGCAGCCTTGCAATGGCATCGCGGGTCTTGCGCGCCCGGGGATGGGTAATCACTCCGCCAACCCCTATGAAACAGCCCAGATCGACCAGCTTTTCCGCCTGCTGAAAGCTTCCGGAAAAACCGTGAATCAAGGCCCGACCACTCCACTGCCTGCGATTGAGCAGGCCGTGCACCTCATCATGGGTTTTAACCGAGTGAATAACCAGCGGCATATTCAGTTCGGACGCCAGACTCACCTGAGCCTCAAACCAGGGCCATTGAGCCTCAAGGCTTCCCCTGAGCCGGTCCAGCCCGCACTCGCCGATTGCGACACAACGCTCGGGCTTACTCGCCAGCAACTGCTCAAGCGCAACGAGGTCTTGCCCGGAATGCTCATCCACAAACCACGGGTGAATCCCCAGACAGTAAAACAGACCCTCATGGGCCAGCGCTGTTCGCCGAACCCTGCCCCAGTCCGGTCGGCGCACACCAGGTATGACCAAACGACTGACACCGCGGGAGCGAGCCCGCTCAAGCTCCGTCTCGCGACGGCCGTCAAACTGTGGAAAATCGAAATGGCAGTGGGCGTCGATCAGTTGCAAAGTCACCTCCGCCCAGGCGCCTTCAGTGCTCCCGGGTCTTGTGGAACTGTATGTCGGGGTACCGTTCTTGGGCCAGATTCAGGTTTACCATGGTCGGGGCAATATAGGCCAGCCGGTCGCTGCCATCGAGCGCCAGGTTGTCGTTGTTCTTGCGCTGGAACTCATCGAGTTTTCGCTCGTCATTGCAGGTCACCCAGCGGGCAGTGGCCACATTAATCGGCTCATAGACGGCCTCGACCTTGTATTCGCTTTTCAGACGACTGACCACCACATCAAACTGCAACACACCTACCGCACCCACAATAAGATCGTTGTTACGGAGCGGCCTGAAGACCTGAACGGCGCCCTCCTCGGACAGCTGTATCAGGCCCTTCTGGAGCTGCTTGGCCTTGAGCGGATCCTTGAGTCGGATACGGCGGAACAGTTCCGGAGCGAAATTCGGAATCCCGGTAAATTTCATGTCTTCGCCGGCGGTGAACGTATCACCCAGCTGAATGGTGCCGTGATTGTGCAGGCCAATAATGTCGCCCGCAAAGGCCTCTTCGGCGTGTTCCCGATCACCGGCCATAAAAGTCAGTGCGTCGGAAAAACGCACCTCTTTGCCGATGCGCACATGACGGGCCTTCATACCCTGACTGTAGTTACCGGATACGATGCGGAGGAACGCCACACGGTCTCGGTGCTGGGGATCCATGTTTGCCTGGATCTTGAACACAAATCCCGAAAACCCGTCTTCGGCCGGCTGCACCAGCCTCTGGTCGGTTTCCCGGGGCTGCGGCTCCGGCGCCCACTCCACCAAACCGTCCAGCATGTGGTCGACGCCGAAGTTGCCCAAAGCGGTACCAAAGAATACCGGTGTCAGCTCACCTGCGAGAAAGGCTTCCTGATCAAATTGATGGGAAGCGCCCTTGACCAGCTCGATTTCATCCCGCAAGTCTTCGGCGTATGCCCCAACCGCCTGTTCCAGCTCCGGGTTATCCAGCCCTGCGATAACCCGTTTTTCCTGAATGGTGTGGCCCTGACCGGATTGATAAAGAATCACCTCATCCCGGAGCAGGTGGTAAACGCCCTTGAAGCTCTTGCCCATTCCGATCGGCCAGGTAATTGGCGCGCAGGCAATTTTCAGAATATCCTCAACTTCGTCCATCAACTCCACCGGATCCCGGGTATCCCGGTCCAGCTTGTTCATGAAGGTAATAATGGGGGTGTCACGCAAACGCGTGACTTCCATCAGCTTGATGGTCCGTTCCTCAACGCCCTTGGCACTGTCGATCACCATCAGGCAGGAATCGACCGCCGTCAGGGTACGATACGTATCTTCGGAAAAATCCTCATGACCCGGCGTATCCAGCAGGTTCACCAGCTTGCCACCATAGGGAAACTGCATGACCGATGTGGTCACGGAAATACCACGCTCTTTCTCCATTTCCATCCAGTCCGACTTGGCATGCTGGCCGGACTTCTTTCCTTTGACGGTACCGGCCTTCTGAATCGCCTGGCCGAATAACAGGACCTTCTCGGTAATGGTGGTTTTACCGGCGTCCGGGTGCGAGATAATCGCGAAGGTGCGGCGCTTGGCCACTTCCTGGGAAAGGTTAGACATAGTCGGAGAGCAACCTGAATCTGATGTTCTGGAAAAGGCCGCTATTATAGGGCCTAACCAGCTGTTACGCGAACACAAGCAATGCCGGTCACTGGCCGAGGCCAAGAACCATCACCCGGGCATCCTCCCGGCCATTGGCTGAAGGGTAGTACCCGGGGCGACGCCCTATTTCCCTGAAACCCTCATCTTCATAGAGCGCTATGGCAGCTTTGTTGCTGGCTCGCACTTCCAGTAAAAGCTGTGACATGCCTTCATGGGACGCGGCAGCGAGCACATGCCTCAGAAGCTGTCGGCCGACTCCCTTGCCACGAACTCGGGGGTGCATGCAAATATTCAGGAGGTGCGCCTCGCCGACCACGTAGGTGACAACCGCGTATCCCACAAGCGATTCGCCCTGACAGGCTGCCCAGAAGCGATAACTGTCCTTGAAACAGTCGAGGAATACCGCTTCGCTCCACGGATAAGAATAACCCTGCAGCTCAATATCCAATACCGCGGTGATGTCCTCTGGCACCAGCGGCCGAAACAGAAGGTCTGCCTCCATCACGCACTGGTAAGGCTCCGGACAGGGCATCAGCGGCCTGCCATAGCCTTGAGCTGATGCCAGAGCGAACGCTTCATAGCGGGATCGCCGGCAAGTTCAGCGAGAGAGTGCTGGAAATTAACCGTTATATCGCGCCCCAGGGCTTCTGCCAGCCAATCTTTTCCGGTCTCGGCCTCGGTTCCCAGCACAACAACTTTCTGGTGATCCAGCCCGGACAGGACATTGCGCATCACCTCAACAAGGTCACCGGTAGAATTTCCGGGAACCAGAAGATTATTGAACACGGGCCAGCGCACGTGGCCCAAAACCCGCCCCCCCTGTTCGCCCAGACTCTTGAGAATGTTCAGCGCCAGGGTTTCCTGGAGCCGGGTACTGGCTTCGGCCGATATGGCTGCTATGAGGGCAACATTATCGCCGGCCAGGAGCATCAGGCTTATATTTCTGACCGGGTTCTCCGGAACTCCTGCGACAACCTCACCTGCAGGCTCTGGTTGCGGCGAATTCTGGTCCGCACCCACCGGAGATTCCTGTTCCGGAGACTCAGACGCAGGCTTCTCCAAAGCCCCGGTACCGCCCTCCATCAACGCCTGCAGATCGGCAATTCGTGCGGCACCCTGATTGCGGTTCCTGACCGACGGCACTGACCGGGCCGTTTTTCCGGAAACCCCGCACGGGCGAGAGGCAGGCTCGGAAATTTCCAGCGGAACCTCCGCAACAGCTGCCTCTTCCGGGAATTCAAATTCCGGACTCGGCGCCGCACCAGGCAGTGGCTGGCGGGCATACCATACACGGATGCCTGCCGCTCCCAGATAGAACTGGCGCTCTGCTTCTGACCTAATCATTGAGCTCGCCTGTGGTTTCCAAGCAGTTGTAAAACTTCAGACATCCGCTACCTGTGGATGTTGCCGAATGCCGCCTTTGCTGATCAGATTAAGGGCTTCAATGTAGGCCTTTGCAGAAGCGATGATGATATCGGTATCGGCCCCAACGCCGTTAACGATCCGACCGCCCCGCTCAAGACGCACCGTTACCTCGCCCTGGGCGTCGGTACCACTGGTGATATTGTTGACGGAATAAAGCTGGAGGTTGCATCCGGAGTCCACCAGGGACTCAATGGCCTTGAACGTGGCATCTACAGGGCCGCTGCCTTCGGCTTCCACCTTGTGCTCTTTGCCATCCATCGTCAGTGTGAGATTTGCCTTGGGAACCACGCCGGTTTCCGAACAGACCTGCATACAGACCAGACCGTAACGGCCATCTTCCTCCTTCTGGCGGGTATCACTGGCGATCGCCTGCAGATCTTCATCGAAAATCTCGTGTTTCAGGTCCGCCAGAGCCTTGAACCGCGTGAACGCCTCATTCAGCTCTGTCTCGGTTTCGAACTGGATACCCAGCTCAAGTAACCGCGTGCGGAAGGCATTTCGGCCGGAATGCTTACCCAATACCAGACTGTTGGTGTGCCAGCCCACATCCTGGGCACGCATGATTTCATAGGTCTCACGATGCTTGAGAACACCATCCTGATGAATGCCGGACTCATGGGCAAAGGCATTGGCGCCGACAATGGCCTTGTTGGGCTGAACGGGGAAACCGGTGATGGTCGAGACCAGGCGCGAAGCCGGGACAATATGTTGTGCCTCGATTCGGGTATCGATATGGAACAGATCCTGACGGGTACGAACGGCCATCACAACCTCTTCCAAAGCAGCGTTACCGGCACGCTCACCCAAACCATTTATGGTGCATTCTACCTGGCGAGCTCCCTGGGAAACAGCGGCCAGCGAGTTGGCCACGGCAAGGCCGAGATCGTTGTGACAATGCACCGAGAAAATCGCCTTATCGGCATTGGGAATGCGATTCAGGAGCTGACGAATGGTTTCGCCAAACTGTTCGGGAATCGCATAGCCCACGGTATCCGGGATGTTAATGGTGCGGGCTCCGGCGTCTATCGCCGCCTCAATGATACGACACAGAAAATCAAGCTCGGAACGGCCGGCGTCTTCGCAGGAAAACTCCACATCGTCCACGTGGCTACGGGCTCTCTTTACTGCCCGCACAGCCTGCCCGACAACATCGTCTGGCTGCATCTGGAGCTTGTGCTTCATGTGGATTGGAGAGGTGGCAATGAAGGTATGAATACGGCCACGCTCGGCCGGTCTGATCGCCTCGGCGGCACGGTCGATGTCATTATCAAGCGCCCGGGCAAGGCTACAGACCGTTGAGTCTTTTATCGACTCGGCGATTGATTTCACCGCCTCGAAATCACCCTGACTGGCAATGGCAAAACCCGCCTCTATAACGTCAACGCGAAGCCTTTCCAGCGCTTTGGCAATACGGAGCTTCTCCGCCTTGTTCATGGTGGCGCCGGGGCTTTGCTCACCATCACGGAGCGTTGTATCGAAGATAACCAAATGCTCAGTTGCAGACATAAGCCCCTCTGTCAGGAACACCAAAGAATAGGAATTAACGGGAGTATATCACTCTGTTCAGGTCAGTTGCCTGCATCGCTCCAGAGGACGCAGCAGTTACGCCCGGCATTCTTGGCCCGGTAGAGGGCCTGGTCCGCCCGGGAAATCAACCAGTCCAAGGCGATCCCGGCGCCCTCGCTGACCGCAAGCCCTACCGAGATTGTCGGCCGGAGCCCGTCGCAAACTTCACCATGATCGATGGAAACCACGGCTTTTCGCAACCGCTCGGCCACCTCAAGCGCCTGCACTGTACCATTTTCCGGAATCAGGGCCGCAAATTCCTCCCCACCCAACCGGCCCAATACGTCGTATTCCCGCAATTCCTTGCTGAGAGCCGCAGTGATGTTACACAGCACACAATCGCCGACCTGATGACCATACTCATCATTTACCAGCTTGAAAAAGTCCACATCGATCACCAACAGGGCACAGTCCCTGCCTGCGCGGCGACAGCGGCTCACTTCCTGCTGGGCAAGGCGCAGAAAGTTGCGGCGGTTATTAATGCCGGTGAGATCATCGGTATTGGCCTGCGTGCTCAGCTTGGCTGTGAGTCTCTCCAACTTGCGCTCTATACGTTTCTGCTCGGTGATATCTGTAAAGAAAGTGAACATCTCGCCGCCTTCGGTAAGCTGCTCGGTAAGCTGCACCCAGCGTCCATCCAACATATCTGTTTGAAAGGAACGGTAGCGATGGCGACGGCGCTTTTGGTGGGCCATGGCCAGCCACTGTTCAATGTCGTCAGTTTCAATATTTATCCCGACATGCTCTCGATAGCAGTGGCGCACCAGCTCTTCAAAGGTTTTACCCTGGGCCTGCTGCGGCGTTAAGCCAAATAATGCGGCGTTGGCGCTGTTGGAGAAGATGAGACGGTCGTCCGGGTCAAAGATGCCAATCCCGTCTGCGGTAATTTCCATGGCCTCGAGCAGCAGCCTGAGAGTTTTCTCTGACAGGCCGGCACTAATACCGCCTGCTTCACAGTCGATACCGCCAGGACCTTTCTTCGGACTGCATGGCATTGACAGCATGCCCTTCAGGATAAAAAGTGGCCAGAATCTTAATCAAGACTCCTCCCAAACTATATAGTATACGATAGCAAATGGCGCGTAACGCTTTGTGTCCCCGGGTTTCCCGGGCCTACCCGAAACTCTGGGGCGAAGAGACAGCGCAGATCACGATGAGGGCATGCGACTGCTCAAGAAGCTCTATCTAAAAGTGCCTTGGCTGACTCCGTGCCTTCGGCCACCACTGTCTCGCAGCTAATAAAAAACCCCAGCACCTTGCGGTACTGGGGTTTTGTATTAGGAGCCTGACGATGACCTACATTGCTCAGGCCTGCGGCGTGCGTGGCACGCCTTGTCACATGGGGGCCGTTGTAGTGCACAGCAGGGCCTCGATCCAAAACAAAAAAGCCCCGGCAGCTATTGCTGTCGGGGCTTGTTTATATTAGGAGCCTGACGATGACCTACTCTCACATGGGCAACGCCACACTACCATCGGCGCTGGTCTGTTTCACTTCTGAGTTCGGGATGGGATCAGGTGGTTCCAGACCGCTATGGTCGTCAGGCAAAACGGTTGATCACTGGG